>CAZTMN010000004.1:0-60957 GCA_964615275.1 uncultured Beijerinckia sp.
GAACAGGTTGCGCATGTCGTAGAGCGATGGCGCCGTTTTCCCGAGGTGGCGCTGTTGTTCCACCGACGCCGGTTCCGTATCACCCTGGATGACGATCAGGCAGCGCAACATGGCGCGATATTCGCCCGGCACTTCCTGCCATGCCGCCTCGCCAAGATGCTGGCCGAAATTTACCTTGCGGTCTTCTTCCTGCGGCGCGAGCAGCACGCCCCAACGGTATTCCGGCATGCGAACGTGGTCGAATTTCGCCCAGCCTTTCGGGTCTACGGAAACCGCAGTGCGCAGATAAACGAGCGATTCCTGGAATCCTTCCGGCCCCATGTCGTTCCACCAGTCGAGATAGCCGGGATGCCAGCGCTCCATCGCGCGAAGCACCTGGCGATCCTCTGCAAGGCCGACGTTGTTGGGGATTTGGGTCGAATAGTCGACGTTGATTAGGTCCAACATAGTTCCACTCCTTCACAGCCTGCCTGGGTGTCTCTTCCGATCCTGCACATATTCCCGCGCCGGGTCTTGTCCGGGCTCAAACGCGATCCATGTCGTAAACCGGTTTTTGTCCGGTGCCGTAGCGGCGCAATGCGCCCTCTGGCCCAACCGCGTTCGGCCGCTGGAAAATCCAGTTCTGCCAGGCGGTGAGGCGGGCGAATATTTTGGTTTCCATCGTTTCGGGACCGGCAAAACGCAGATTGGCTTCCAGCCCGGTCAAACTGTCCGGGGAGAAGCTGGCGCGCTCTTCCAGGAAAACCCGCACTTCGTCGGCCCAGTCTATATCGTCGAGGCCGAATGTGATGAGGCCATGTTCTTCCGCTTCGTCGCCTTCAAAGCGCTCGCCCTGCATGCTCTGCAACTCGCCAACCTTCTCCGGTTCGCCGATAAACCGGGTTTCGAGCCGGGTTAGACCATTGCCCATTGGATAGGCGCCGAAATTGGCCGTGGTAAGGAGCACGATGGCTTCAGGACGGTTGTCGCCTTCGAATTGGCCGATCGCCATGTACGAACGGTCGGCGGCGAATGCGAGTTCCGCAAGCGAACCGGCAAAACACGAGCCCGGTTCGATCAGGGCAACGATCGTGCGCGAGGTAACGTCGACCCGTTTCAGCACACGTTTGAAGAAGTGGCGGAGTTCATGCGCCAGCCAATGGTCCTTGTTGGCTTCCAGAAATGCATCATGGGCGGCGACCTTGTCCGGATCGCCGGAGGTCTTGAATATCCACGTACCGATATCGAATTCATTGTTGCGCAAGTGCAGAATGGCGTCATCCAGTTCGCGCGCCAATTGTAGCATCCAGAAATTTGTCCCCTGCGCAACCATGGCTTCGGCATCCGCTGGGGGGGCTTGCTCCGGTCCCTTGATAGTTATCGTGGCCTGGTGTTCGGCTCGGTCGATCTCGACGCTGACTAGCCCGTACGCGACACCGTCGGCGCCGAAGGTTCGTTCAAGCGGTGCGAGTTTCACACCTTCATCGGGTCCCTGCCGTGTTGAGCCCGACGCAAATTCGTTGGCCCGCTCTGCTACTTTTTCCTGCAGCTTGCTTTGGGGTGCGAGTTCGTCGACCAGCCGCCAGTCCCTTGCGCGCCTTCCCTTGATGCCTTCCTCGATCGTGCAGAAGACGTCGGCATGGTCGCGCCGGACCTTGCGCTTGTCGGTAACGCGGGTCAGTCCGCCCGTTCCAGGCAGCACGGCAAGCAGTGGAACTTCCGGCAGCGAGACGCTGGCAGTGCCATCGTCCACCAGTATGATGTGGTCCGCTGTAAGCGCCAGTTCGTAGCCGCCGCCGGCCGCGGTTCCGTTTACGACGCATATGAACTTCTGTCCGGAATTCTCGCTAGCGTCCTCGACGTAATTGCGGGTCTCGTTGGTGAATTTGCAGAAATTGACCTTGTGGGCGTGAGCCGAGCCGGCAAGCATGCGGATGTTCGCTCCGGCGCAGAACACCCGGTCTTTTCCCGATTCCAGGATGACGCTCTTGACCGCGGGATACTCAAACCGCAGGCGCTGCAACGCATCGGCCAGTTCGATATCAACGCCAAGGTCGTAGGAATTGAGTTTGAGCTGATACCCTTCAAACAGGCCGCCGTTTTCGTCGATATCCATCGTCAACCTGGCGATTGGGCCATCCACTTTTAGCCGCCAATGGCGATATTGCTCTGGACTGGTCTGGAAATCGATCCGTTCGGCGCCGCCCGCCAGCTTGTTTTCGTGGTCAGCCATGCTCGAATTTCCTCACCAGTTGGCCTAGGCCGGATATGAAGCTGAGTTGAAGAGGCCAGATCGTGAAGGTGCTGGCGGCATCGTTATGGCAATAGGACTATATGCATTATAATGCATTGTCCAGAATTTTTTCGATTTCCTGCATTTTGTTGCATGTTTCGACCATCCAATCTCTTTGCTTTCCTCCTGCAACCCGACCAACGCTTTACAGACCGTTCCTGCCGTCGCCCAGGACGCGGCCGGCGAACCTCGCTATCAGCCCGCATGTCACGTCAGGCGTCTCGCGGTAAGGCGAATGTTTTATGCCGGGAAGCAGGTGTGTCTCTACCTCGACGTTGCATTGTTCCCGGGCAGCTTCGAGTTGGTGAACCGTGCCGTATTGATCGTCCTCGCCCTGAATGATCTGCACCGGCACGCTTATTCGCGGCAGGTACTCCCGCAAATCCCAATTGTGGAAATCAGGATTGCACCAGGCATCGTTCCAGCCATAGAAGGCGACATCGACGTTCTCATGCCAGCGCGCCAGCTTGCTGCGCAGATCGGTCGTCTCATAGGCGACCTTCGCTTCCCGGATCGACGTGATCGAAAGCTCTTCGAGAAAAAAATGCGGCGCCATGAGCGAGATTCCGGCCAGCCGCGGGTCCCGAAAACTACCGGCGTAAATTGCTGCAATCGATGCGCCGTCAGAATGGCCCGCAAGGATTACCTGTTTTGCGGCGATCCGGTCGAGCAATGCAGGCAGCACCTGCTGCGCTTCTTCATGCATGTAAGTTATTGGTCTCGGCAGGTCGACCGGAGAAGACTTTCCATATCCGCCGCGCGACCAGGCGAACACACCGCAACCGGTTGCCTGTGAAAGCGTCTCGCGGAAATCGCCCCAGAGGCCGGCGCAACCCAAGCCTTCGTGCAACAGAACAATCGCTGGCGCCGCCGATGGCTGGGGGCCTGCGTGGGTGTATTCCAGCCGTTGTCCGGCTATTTTCAGGAAGCCGTTCGCCGCCAGGCCTGTCGAACGGTCCACTACGCACCCTCGCGCAATTTGAACCTCTGTATCTTGCCGGTCGCTGTTTTCGGCAACTCGTCAACGATCTCGATCCAGCGCGGATATTTCCACATCCCCGCAGATTGTTTGACGTGCTCTTTGAGTGCTTCTTCCAGATTGTCGCGCGATGCGCCCTCCTTGAGAATGACAAACGCCTTTGGCTTCAACAGCCCCTCTGGATCCTCAGCCGGAACGACCGCTGCCTCCAGAACGGCCGCATGGCTGGATAGCGCGGTTTCAATCTCGAACGGAGAAACCCATATTCCGCTGACCTTGAACATGTCGTCGGCGCGCCCGCAATACGTGTAGCGCCCGTTGGCGTCGCGCACGTATTTGTCGCCCGTGCGGGTCCATTCTCCCTGGAACGTCGCCCGGGATTTTTCCCGCTGGTTCCAATATCCGTCGGCCGCCGAGGGCGCGTTCACGTACAGCTCACCAATTTCGCCATCGGCCACCGGCTGCATGGCTTCATCAAGCAGCCGCAACTCGTATCCGGGCACTGCGGTTCCCGATGTCCCGTAGACGACGCTGCCGGGTGCGTTTGACAGGAAAATGTGAAGCAACTCCGTTGATCCGACGCCGTCGAGAATGTCCGATCCGAAACGCTCCTTCCATGCTGTGCCCGTATGCTCGGGCAGGGCTTCGCCGGCCGAGGCGCTTATGCGCAGTTTTGGCGATCCCTTGCGCTCCTTTAAGGCCGGATCGCCAAGCATGGCGGCATAAAGTGTCGGAACACCGAAAAAAATCGTCGGCTGGTGCTTCTCCATCATGTCGAACATCGCGTCCGGCGTCGGGCGTCCTGGATAGAGGATCGTCGTTGCGCCTGCCGCCATCGGAAATGACAGTGCGTTGCCCAGCCCGTAGGCAAAAAACAATTTTGCAGCCGAGAAGCAAACGTCGTCCTCGCGGATGCCGAGCACGCCTTTGGCGTAAAGCTCCGCCGTCGCCATCGGACTCGAATGGACATGCCTCGTGCCTTTCGGGCTGCCGGTGGAGCCGGACGAATAAAGCCAGAAAGCCGGTTCATCCGGGCTGGTATCAACAGTATCGAAAGTATCCGGTTGCGCTGCCAGATCGGCGGCAAAATCGCGGTATTGTGTATTCCCGTCGCCGTCAACGACAATCACATGTTGCAGCTCGGGCAGGTTTTCCAGCGCGGGTTTTACCACGGGCAGCAGATCGGCAGATACGAATACGGCCCGGGCGCGCGAGTCTGACAGCATGTACGCGTATTGCTCGGCGGGAAGCAGGGTGTTGAGCGGGATTGCGACAACGCCGGCGCGGATGGCGCCAAGGAAGACCACCGGCCAGTCCACCGTGTCGAGCATGATCATGACCGCACGGTCTTCGCGGCGCAGTCCAAGCAACCCTAGCAGGTTGGCGCAGCGCCTGGTTTGCGTTTGAAGATCGGCGTATGTGAGGCTGCGGGATGGATCAATAAACGCTGCCTTGTTGCCAAGTCCACGCTCGACATTGCGGTCCAACAGATCAGAGCATGCGTTGTAGGATGCGCCTGCCATCGAATTCCTCCCAACCGGCAGTAGAAATCCCTGCATAATATGCAGTATAATTCATATTCGCAAGGGAAATTCTTTACTCGACCGACCCAAATTCATGTATTATTTTTCCTGAATCGGAAGGATATATGGTTGGCAACAGATTGAAAGCGAAAAACACTCCGGCCTCTCGGGCGGGTGAACATGATAGCGCAGGCGGACGCACCAATCCCGGCCCCGCTGACAATGATACGGCATACCTTGCCGAACTGGGTGCCAGGGTGCGCCGGATACGTGCTATCCGCGGCATGTCGCGCAAGGTTTTGGCCCAAACCTCGGGAATATCTGAACGGTATATCGCCCAGATGGAGGCGGGTGCCGGGAACGTGTCGATTGTGCTGTTGCGTCGCATCGGCCGCGCCACCGGGGTGCGGCTGGAGGACTTGATCGGGGAGGTGCCGGACTCCTGGGCTGCCATTCGGGAACTGTTGGCAAAAGCCACCCCTGGCGCCATTGCTGTCGCGAAGGACGTACTTGCCGGAAAGAGCAATACCCAGGCATCGGCGCAAGAACTGTCATCCATTCCGCGGATTGCGCTGGTCGGCCTGCGTGGCGCGGGAAAGTCGAGCATCGGTACGCGCGCAGCGGCGCAGACAGGCCTCAAGTTTGTCGAGCTCAATCAGGAAATCGAGGATCAGCACGGCCTTTCGGTCACCGAGATATTCAAGCTCTATGGGCAGGAGGGTTACAGGCGCCTGGAAATGGCCTCCCTCCAGCGCATCATTGCTGAAGGTGAGCCGTTGATCCTGGCAACCGGCGGCGGCATAGTTGCTGAAACGGCGACTTTCGACCTGCTGCGCCAGTCGTTCTTCACAGTTTGGATCAGGGCAAGGCCCGAAGAGCACATGAGCAGGGTGCGCAAGCAGGGCGATCTGCGCCCGATGGCCAATGATCGGGCCGCAATGGAGGAACTGGTCACGATTCTCACCAGTCGCGAGCCGCTCTATGGACTTGCCGATGCCCAGGTCGATACGTCGGGACGGAGCGTTGACGAATGCGTTGCTGACCTTGTGAGTACGATCACCGCGCAATTTCCAGCTTCGCTGACCGTATTGCAGGATTGAAGAGTTCTCCGGCGGATTGTGAGATATAGTTCTTGCTTTTGTGGGATGCAGAATTAAAGTGCAGTCTGGTATGCAGGCTTCCCTGGGCTGAAATGCCGCATGGGTTGGCCAATCGAAAGCGGGAAGGATTGCACTGGCGGGGGTGCGTGCGTCCGGAATTGGCACGACAATCGTTCCCTGCGAAACAAGCGGTTAGGATCGGATATCAGCGCTACAACAGCAACGCGCGTGTTGAAAAACAGGGAGAACGGGAATGAAGCGTACAACGATGTCTAAGCTGATGATGGCGGCGGGTTTTTCCGTCGCTGCGTCGACGGCGATGGCCGCCGATACGGTGAAAATCGGATTTGTCACCACGCTGACAACCGGCGGCGCCGTTATCGGACTTGAAATGAAAAATGCCGTTGAGCTGGCCATGGAAACCATTGGCCACAAGATGGGCGGCAAGAAGGTCCAGGTCATTTTTGAAGATGACGGCTTCAAACCGGAAATTGGCAAGCAAAAGACCGACAAGCTGATCAAGCAGGACAAGGTTGATTTTCTGGCCGGATATATCTGGTCGCACGTTTTGCTGGCATCGCGGAAATCCGCACTCGATGCAGGCAAGATCATGATCTCCTCGAATGCCGGCGCCTCGATCATGGCCGGGCGCCTGTGCCACAAGAATTTCTTCTCCGCCTCCTGGACAAATGACCAGATCCCGATGGCACTGGGCGAAGTGCTGAACAAGAAGGGCGTTAAGTCGCTCTACGTCATGGCGCCCAACTACGCCGCCGGCAAGAACATGGTGTCGGGCTTGAAGCGCACATTCAAGGGCAAGATCCTTGGCACCGATTTCACCAAATGGGGCAAGGACGCGCAGCTCGACTTCTCTGCGGAACTGGCGAAGGCGAAAGCTTCCGGTGCTGCGGGCATATTCGTGTTCTACCCGGGTGCTGCCGGCGGCGCATTCATTCGCCAATACGCACAGGCCGGGCTGCAAGGAAAAATCCCGCTCTACACCGTGTTTACAACCGATGCGATTTCGCTGCCGAAATTGCAGAAGGCAAAGCTGACCGGTGTTCTGGGTGCTGAGGACACGTTGTTCTGGAGCCCGGATCTGGACAATCCGGCCAACAAGAAGTTCGTCGCCGCCTACAAGAAGAAATACGGCAAGCTGCCGGCCTTCTACGCCGCGCAGTCGTGGGATACGATTATGCTGATCAAGTCCGCCGTCGATGCGGTCAAGGGCGATACCTCGAAGGTTGACGCCATGCGTGCCGCTATGATGAAGGCGAATTTTGAGTCCATTCGCGGCAAGTTCAAATATGGCCGCAACCACTTCCCGATCCAGAATTTCTACCTGCGTCGGGTCGTCAAGGATGCGAACGGCAACTGGGTTACCAAGATCGTTGATACGGTTTACAAGAACCATCAAGATCCGTTCGTCAAACAATGTAAACTGAAGTAAGACACTCTCTCGGGGAAACGTCCCGTGTGCGGCAGCGTGCGGGACGTTTGGGGGCCGGAGATAGAACCCGGATTGGCTGATCCGGGTTCCGTCATATGCCGGGCCTGTCCCGTTGGTGCTTCCGGTTGCACCGGTCTGCGCCGGCGCAGCGTTCGCAGCGCAGCAGCGGTCCGCCGGGGCATAGAGCGTCCGGGCTGAGTATTTCCAGGCACACTGGCATCATGGACTATTCGCTATTTGTCATTCAGACGCTGAACGGCCTGCAGCTTGGCGTATTGCTGTTCCTGGTCGCTGCCGGTTTGACGCTGACCTTCGGCATAATGGATCTCGTGAACCTTGCGCACGGGTCTCTGTATATGCTCGGCGCGTTTTTCTGCGCGGTGCTGACGATCAGTACCGGATCGTTTCTCATCGGCGTGGCGCTGGCGCTGCCCTTGACGGCGCTTGCCGGGTTTGTCGTTGAATTTGTCGTTATCCGGCATTTGTACTCCAAGGATCATCTGGACCATGTGCTGGCGACCTTCGGGTTGATCCTTGTGATTGACTCCCTCGCACAAATGGCGTTCCGGCCGGAAGGTTATTCCGTACCCTTGCCCGAATTTCTTCGCGGGCAGGTGACTCTTTTCAGCGGTATCGTTTTCCCGACGTTCCGCGTCGCCATCATCGCGACTGGTTTGCTGCTTGCAGCCGCGCTTTATGTTCTGGTGACCCATACGCGTCTGGGCATGTTGATCCGGGCGGGAGCCTCAAACCGGACAATGGTCAGTGCGCTCGGCGTGAACATCGCGGCGCTGTTTTCCGGCGTGTTCGTACTCGGCGCGACAATCGCCGGGCTGGCCGGAATGATGATCGCGCCGATTACCGAAGCGTCGTACAGCATGGGCAACGATATCATCATCGTGACATTCGTGATCATCATTGTCGGCGGAATTGGGTCGATGAAAGGCGCTTTTGTCGCCGCCATCCTGATTGGCCTGATCGACACGATGGGCCGCTCCTATCTCGATGATATCTTCAAACTGATCATGTCGGCCGAATATGCAGAAACGGCCGCGCCGGCTGTTTCGGCCATGCTTGTTTATATCTTGATGGCCATTGTTTTGGCCGTCCGGCCCCAGGGCCTGTTCCCGCCGAAAACCAGGTGATGCTGATGTGGATACGGATCACACAATGACGATGGCGCAAGAGGCAACAGGCACCGACAGGAATCCGGCGCTTGCGCACCCGGACCGCGGCTGGACCGTGCATTCGACGTTCAACTCGATCATTTTGCTGGCGCTGGCCGCAGGCGCGCCCGTTGCCATGTATATCGGCGCAACCTTCTGGGTCGATATTTTCACCCGGCTGGTCATACTGTCGATCGCTGCCACCGGCTTGAACCTGATCCTCGGTTGTGGCGGGATGGTGTCTTTCGGTCATGCGGCCTTCATCGGACTGGGCGCCTATGCCGCCGGTATTCCAACCTATCACGTGCTTTACGGAGGCTTTGAGGCCATTGCGACTACCAGCGGTTTTGTTCACCTGGCCATAGCGGTTGTAGTTTGCGCTGTGTTCGCCTTTTTGACGGGTGCAATCTGCCTGCGCACCAAGGGCGTCTATTTCATCATGATTACCATGGCGTTCGGGCAGATGGTGTTTTTTGCCTTTGTGTCGATGGAGACGTACGGCGGCGACGATGGCCTGACCATCGATACGCGATCGGAATTTCCGCTGATCAGTCTCGACAAGCCGCTGGTGCTATATGCGGTCTGTTTCATCTCCTTGTTGGCGACCTTGTATCTTGTACACCGGTTGACGAATTCGCGTTTCGGCATGGTGTTGCAAGCAGCCAAACAGAACGAGGAGCGCGTACGCGCTCTTGGGGTTAACGCCTATTTGTACCGGCTGACCGCCTATGTCATTTCCGGCGCGATCTGTGGCTATGCCGGTTTCCTGCTTGGCAATTTTACCACTTTCATTTCACCGGAGATGATGGACTGGACCCGCTCTGGCGAGTTGATGTTCATGGTGATCCTTGGAGGTGCAGCATATTTGTTCGGCCCGATTGTCGGCGTCGCGGTGTTCCTCGTTCTGGAACAGACGTTGTCCGGTGTCATGGTTCACTGGCACCTGCCCTTCGGTATTCTGCTGATCCTTACCGTTCTGTTCGTTAAAGGCGGATTGAGTGGTCTCTTTGATCGCTGGGCAGGCAAACATGAGTGAGACTGCGAACAAGACGGCCGATGCGCCGATCATGCGCATTGAAGGATTGCGCAAGTCCTTCGGCGGCGTCACTGCAACCGATGATGTTTCAGTCGAAATTCACACTGGCGAGACCCACGCAATCATCGGTCCCAATGGCGCCGGCAAGACAACACTGATATCGCAATTGTCCGGACTTCTGCCGCCGGACGCCGGCCGCGTCACTTTCCGCGGTCGCGACATAACCAGGTTGCCGGCGCACCAGCGCGCCCATGTCGGTCTTGCCCGGTCGTTCCAGATTACCTCCGTTTTCATGGAGATGACGGTTCTCGACAATGTGGCGCTCGCCGTCCAGGCGCGTTCGGGCCATTCGTTCCATTTCTGGAGCAAGGCGCGCACGCTTTCGCATTTGCGCGAGCCGGCTTACGCCAAGCTCGAACAGGTCTCGCTTGCCGGTCGCGCCCATACGCGCGCCTCGGCCCTTTCGCACGGCGAACGCCGTCAGCTTGAAGTGGCGATGGCGCTCGGTACCGAGCCTCACATGCTGCTGCTCGACGAGCCGATGGCCGGCATGGGAACCGAGGAATCGGCGCGCATGATCGAGATGCTGCGCGGCATGCAAGGCACGACAATGTTGCTGGTCGAGCATGACATGGATGCGGTTTTTGCCCTGGCCGACCGGATTTCGGTGCTGGTGTATGGAAGATTGATTGCAACCGGAACGCCGGATGAAATTCGCGGCAACGAAGAGGTGATCAAGGCCTACCTGGGTGAGGGCGATGCTGAAAGTTGACAATCTGCAAGCTGCGTACGGGTCGGGCCAGGTATTGTTTGGCGTATCGCTGGAAGTGAATGTCGGCGAGGTGGTCGCTTTGCTTGGACGTAATGGTATGGGCAAGACCACTACGATCAATTCCATCATGGGGATAAAACCGCCGACCGGCGGCACCATCTCGCTCGATGGCGAAACGATTTCGGGTGTGTCGTCCTACCGCATCGCGCGCCGTGGCCTTGGCCTGGTTCCGGAAGGCCGCCAGGTGTTTCCCAACCTGACTGTGCACGAGAACCTTGTCTCCATTGCCGCCAATCGCCGCGACGACCCAACGCCCTGGACGCTTGAACGCGTCTTCGGCATGTTTCCAAATCTGGCTGAGCGGCGCTCGTCCATGGGCAATCTCCTGTCCGGTGGCGAGCAGCAGATGCTTGCGGTCGGCCGGGCGCTGATGACCAATCCGAAGCTGCTCATTCTCGACGAAGCGACCGAAGGTCTTGCGCCGCTGATCCGGCAGGACATCTGGAATTGCCTGCGCCAGATTCGCGACGACGGCCTGTCGATTCTTGTCGTCGACAAGAATATCAACGAACTGGCGAAGCTTGCCAACCGGCACTACGTGCTGGAAAAGGGCAGGGTTGTATGGACTGGAGATTCTGCTGCGCTGAAATCTGACAAGGCCATGCAGCAGCAATACCTGGGCGTTTGATCCGTTTCAGGCCGGCGCCGCCAATGCAATTCTGCCGGCGCAGCTGGCGTGCGCAAGACGTATCCAACATCGGGAGATGGCACAGGCATGAGCAGCCATGAAGACGCACAGACTTTTGTAACCCGCAGCGACGATGGCCCGATCGCAATCCTGACGACTGATCATCCACCGGTCAATGCGACTTCCACGGCTGTGCGTTCGCAGCTGAAGAGTGCCGTCGAACAGGCCGACGCTGATCCGGCCATCAAGACGATCGTTATCGCCTGCGCCGGACGTACGTTCTTTGCCGGCGCCGACATGCGCGAATTCGGCAAGCCGCCGCAAAAGCCGATATTGTACGAGTTGTGCGCTGCGATTGAAGCCAGCAATACCCCGGTGGTTGCCGCTATACACGGAACCGCGCTGGGCGGCGGTTTTGAAATCGGCCTTGCCTCGCATTGGCGCGTCATGCAGCACGATGCGCGGGTCGGCCTGCCGGAAGTCTTGCTCGGCATCACCCCCGGCGCAGGGGGCACGCAGCGCCTGCCTCGGTTGATCGGAATTCCCAAGACGCTCGAACTCGTCACTTCCGGCCGCCAGATCAGCGCGCAGGAGGCGCTTGATCTGGGCATAGTCGACGCTGTGTCCCAGGGCGATCTCTTGCAGAACGCGCTCACTATGGCGCGCGAGGCGACTGGAAAACCGCCCCGGCGTTGCAGCGAATTGCCGGTGCCTTCTCACGACGAAGCGGCGGTTGCCGAACAGCTCGCTACAATCAAGAGGCGGGCTCGCGGTCAGGTTTCGCCCGTGGAGGCCGCACAGCTTGTCATGTTGTCGCCGCAGGTTCCGGTGGCCGAAGGTGTGCTTGCGGAGCGCGAAGCGTTCTTACGGTTGATGCAGACCGAGCAATCGAAAGCACTGCGGCACATCTTTGCCGCAGAACGCCAGGCGCTGAAGATCGATGGCCTTGATCTCGCCAGCGCCCGCGACGTCAAACACGTCGGCATCGCCGGGGCCGGCACGATGGGGTCGGGGATCGCCGTCGCCATGGCGGACGCAGGATATACGGTAACAATCGTCGAGCGTGATGCCGATTCAGCGGCTGCGGGCCGCAAGCGGATCGAAGGGACCTATAAGCGCAACGTCAAGTCCGGCCGCATCGACCAGGAAACCGCAGACAAGCGCTTGGCGCAAATCAGCGTCGGTGACGACCGGAACGCTTTTGCAGCATGCGATCTGGTCATCGAGGCGGTGTTCGATGATCTCGCGGTCAAGCAGGAATTGTTTGAAAGTCTTGCGGGCATCGTCCGCAGCGATTGCATACTGGCGACCAATACGAGCTATTTGAATCCCGATGAAATTGCCGCCAACGTGGCAAATCCCCAGCGCGTTGTTGGGATGCACTTCTTTGCGCCGGCCAATATCATGAAGCTGCTGGAAGTCGTGCGGGCGGCCCACACCGCGTCCAACGTGCTGGCGACGGCAATCGCGGTTGGCAGGAAACTGCGCAAACAATGCGTTGTCGCTGGCGTGTGTACCGGTTTTATCGGCAACCGGATTTACGCCATGTACCGCAAGCAATGTGAGTTCATGCTGGAGGAGGGCGCGACACCGCAGCAGATCGATGCGGCGATGCAGGGCTTCGGCCTGCCGATGGGACCATTCCGCGCCTTTGATTTGTCCGGGCTCGACATTTCCTGGGCGTTGCGCAAGCGGCAGGCGGCGACACGCGACCCGGCGGCGCGCTACAGCGTCATTGCCGACAGGCTTTGCGAGGCAGGTCGTTTCGGCCAGAAGACCGGCGCCGGCTTTTACAAGTACGAAGATGGCAAGCCGATTGCTGATCCGGTAACCGCAAACATTATCGAACAGGCAGCGAAAGAAAAAGGCTTGCCGCAAAAGGATTTCAGCGACGAAGAAATCCGGATGCGGCTGATTTCGGCGATGGCCAATGAAGGTGGCAAGGAGCTGGAAGAGGCGATTGCGCTGCGCGAATCCGATATCGACCTTGTCTTCACCAATGGCTATGGCTGGCCGAAATGGCGCGGGGGACCGATGTTTCAGGCAAGGGCCATGGGCCTCGATAAAGTCGTTGAGCAAGTGCGAGCCATGCAGCAGCGCGATGGCAGCGAGTTTACCCTGTCATCCTGGCTTGAAGCGGAAGCAGCCAAGGCGCAGACTGGTTAGACCGACCCCAAACCGGTCGTAAAGCTATGCTGCCGCTTTCAGGCTTCCGTATCCTCGATCTGACCAATGTCCTGGCAGGGCCGTTTTGCTGTCACCAGCTGGCCCACCTTGGCGCCGAGGTTGTCAAGGTGGAAGCGCCAGCCACAGGCGACCTGGCGCGCCAGCTGGGGGCTGATGTCCGGCTGAGTGATCAGCGGATGGGCGTTTCCTTCCTGGCGCAGAATGCCGGCAAGAAGTCGATCACTCTTAACCTCAAACATCCCGATGGGAAGGCGCTTTTCGAGCAGCTTGTGGAGAGCGCCGACGCATTGGTGGAGAATTTCCGTCCCGGTGTAATGGATCGGCTTGGCCTGGGATGGGAGAAGCTCAATACCATCAACAGCCGTCTCGTCTATTGTGCAATATCGGGGTACGGACAAACAGGGCCGATGAGCGATCAACCCGCGTATGACCAGATTGTTCAGGGCGTCTCAGGGCTCATGTCGATAACAGGCGCGCAGGAATCAGCGCCGTTGCGCACGGGTTTCCCGGTCTGCGATACGATTGGCGGATTGACCGCCGCCATGGCTGTCTGTTCCGCGCTTGCGGGTCCGAAGGATGTCCGAAAAGGGCGCTATCTCGACGTTTCGATGCTCGAAGCAACTCTGGCAGCCATGGGCTGGGTAGTTTCCGACTATTTGATCGGTGGCCGCGAGCCTGCACCGAACGGCAATGAGAATGCCACGGCGGCGCCATCTGGTACGTTCCTTACCGCCGATGGCCTGCTTAACATTGCCGCCAACAAGCAGGAGCAATGGCAAGCTTTGGCGCGTCACCTTGGATGCGAACATTTGCTCGTTCACCCCGATTTTGCCGAGCGAGAGGTTCGCAAGAAGAACCGTGTTGCCCTGAAGTCCGAACTTGAGAAATATCTTGCCGGCAAATCAGCTTCCGAATGGGCCGCCGAACTTGCTGCCATCGGTGTTCCTGCCGGTCCGGTCCTACCGGTCGCGGAGATTCTCGCAAGTGAACACATACGCTCCCGGGACCTGATCGCGCACTACAGCAATGTACCGGGAATTGACCGACCGATTGACGTGTTGCGGCCCGGCGTAAAAATCGATGGGGCCGCCCCGTCGGTTAGCGCTCCGCCGCCTCGGCTTGGCGAACACCAGTCGGAGGTATTGGCGGAACTCGGATTGTCAGATGACGATATTGAAGCTTTGCGCAAACGCGGAGCAATCTGATTGCGCGCAGCCGCACCCGCTCAACGATCATTCGATGTATCTGCTTCTTCGATTAGCCGGTCCATGTGTTTGATCAACATCGACAGGTTGTCCAGTGTTTCGGCCATCGTGTCTTCCGGCAAACCGTCCATGATCGTGTCTTGCCGTTTGATCCAATAAGGCAGGATGGTCCGGTACAAGCCGTCGCCGACACTGGTTGGCTCGATAATGTATCCGCTCGGTCCTTCGACAATTCTCAGCAAATGTTTTTCGTTGAGACGCGACAACAGCGAAACCAGCTCTGCTGTTTCGAAATTCAGCGCGTCGGAAATTTGTGACAGGCGCAGGTGCTTGTAATCGTAAACATGCACCAGTATTCGCCATTCACTGACGCCAATATTGGCAATTTGCATCAGGTATCGCTCGGCGTAGCGCTCAATCTTGATTGCCAATTGCGTGGCGAGCGCTGATACCGATTGCCTTATGTTGACGTCTGTTTCATCGGCCGGCATGGGCCGCTCCATCGAATTGCGGGCGATGTTTGTAGACTATACGCCCGCTGCCCGTGCGACAATGGCCGCGGCGTCGCCGGCGTAATCGGCGCACCATGCAACAAACTGGTCAGGCCGCACCAGAATGAGCTTCGCATCATAGGCTTCGCGGCCGTTGTTTTGCGTATCGCGTATGACGTTAAGCGGCACGCCACGTGCCTGCGTTGCGCGTTCGAATGCGGTAACGGTGGCTTCATCGGCATCGAAGGCCAACAGATTGAATCCGGGACGCAGCGCGGTCGCGATAGAGGCGCCGGAGGACAGCTTGCAAGGCGCCAGATGGTGACCGGCGCGAGCCCTGAACATGTGCTGGCCGTGGGCCGAGCAGATGCCGCCTTCGGGGCCGAACACGATTGGCGAGCCTTCGTAATTTGGTTCGTAGCTCTGGACGATCTTGCCGAGGTCACCGGAGGCATGGGCTTCCCAGGCAGCCTCGAACTCGGCCTTGCCGACGTCCGGATTGTAGCGCTCGAGAAACGCCCGTTCCCTTTTGATCCGCCCGGCAATGAAGTCTTCGCCTACCGCTCGGAAGACGGGACGGCGCTCCAGGTCATAGCTGTCGAGCAGCGCTTCGCCGCCCCAGCCGTCGAGCCGCGCCGCTAGCTTCCAGCCGAGGTTGACCGCGTCCTCGAGGCCGTTGTTGACCCCGAAGCCGCCGTAAGGCGGATGGGTATGGGCGGCGTCGCCGGCGATAAACGCGCGACCGGCGCGGTAGCGCTCCGCAACCGCCACCCGTAGGTCCCAGAAACCGATGTGATCGAATTCGCATTCGAATGGCTGTCCAACCGCTTCCTCGATAAGCTCTTTTACATCCGCTTCGGTAATATTGCGGTCCTTGGGCACCGGCATGTGAAAGAACCAGCCTTCCCCAACGTCGATACGGCCAAAGAATTTCCAATAACCCTTGTAGGCCGGGTCGATCGCCCGATACGTCGAACGGTCGGGAAAGCGCTTGAACAGGTCGTGCAACTGACTGGACCGGAATACGGCCAGCACCATCACTTCGTCGAAATCCGTGCCGCCCCATTCAACGCCCATCTGCTCGCGTATGGTCGATTGCCCGCCATCGCAACCGGCAACGTATGAGCCTTCAAGCACCTGCGTGTTGCCGCTTTCCGTCGCTATGGTGACACGTGCGCTGTCACCGTCCTGCTCGAAGCTCTCCGCGCGCCAGCCGTAAAATGTATCGATAGAGTCGAATTCCTCCATTCGCTCACGCAGGACGTTTTCAAGCAGGTATTGCGGAATGCGTTCGTTTTTCGTGAAATAGAAATCGGTGACGAGTTCCCGGCCCTTTGGCGCATGCCAATACTCGCTCATCATGTTCTTGTAAGCGAGTATCTCGCCGATCGCGTGACCGTCGGGCATGATGCGCGCGCCGCGCAAGCGGTCTTCAATTCCCCAAAAGTGGAAGTGTTCCAGCGTGCGGTGGGTAAGGTTCTGGCCCTTGGGAATATTGTGCGTCTGTGTCCGGCGTTCGATCACTGCACAGCTTTTGCCGCGCATGGCCAGTGTGATCGCCAGGCCGACCCCGACCGGCCCGCCGCCGACAATGATGACGTCGTATGTCTTGCTCATGGACTAATTATTCCGGCTCACATGTTGTCCGTTTTGATTTCGCGCAAAATTATATCGTAAATCCAGTTCCGGCCTTCGCGCGACCGGTCATTTGGCTGGTGGATCGAAATCCTTCAATTGGTACGCGCCGGGATGGCGGCGCGGAACGTCGCGCAATTCGTCCACATTCAGGCAACCGAGAACCCCGAGCGTTGAGCGCAACTCCTCGGTGTAGAGATGGATCAGGTGAGCGGGACCTCTTTCACCCAGGGCGCCGAGCGCCCACAGGAAGGACTTTCCGGCGAGCGCTGCGTCCGCACCGAGCGCCACCGCACGCGCTGCGTCGATCCCGGACCGCACGCCGCTGTCGAGAACGAGCGTTGCGCGACCTTTCACCTGTTTCGCGATGGCCGGCAGCACGTCGATGGATGACGGAAGCGCCTCGATCTGCCTCCCGCCGTGATTGGAAACCAATATGCCCTCGCAGCCGATTTCAACTGCCTTTTCCGCATCGGCGGGATGCAGGATACCCTTCACCATCAAGGGACCTTTCCAGACGTCGCGATATAGTTTGACTTCGTCCCAGGTAAATGCGCCGCCCTGTTCGCGGCGAATGAAAGCCGCTTGCTCGGCCAGGCTCAGATTGCCGCCCATGTAAGGCTTCAGTGCGGTGAAGCGCGGTACGCCATTGCGCCGCAGCGACGACAGCCAGCGCGGCGACATCAGCGCATCCTGGCGCAACCGCATCGTCAGGCGGAACGGATTGACGATGCCGCTGCGCACCTCCCGCGGCCGCGTTGTGCGGATCGGGGTGTCGATCGTCAGCATCAGCACTTTCGCACCGGCCGCTTGCGCCCGCCTGGTCAGATCAAGGCCGATCTTGTGATTGTCGCGCGAGAACCGGTAAAGCTGGTACCATAATACGTCGGGCGCCAGTTGCACCCCTTCTTCGACATCGATGCCGGACAGAAGGCCGAGCGTATAGGGTACGTTGGCCTTTTGCGCCGCGCGCGCCAGGTAACGTTCGGCACCGGGATAAGCTGTACCGGGCCCGCCAACAGGCGCAATGCCGATTGGTGCTGAATAGGTCTGGCCGAAAATTCTTGCTGTTGCAGACGGCGGCTCGACTACTTTGCCATAGCGTGGAACCAACTCGACCGCATCCAGCGCTTTCCAGTTTCGGTCGATGCCGTTGTCGTGGCCGCCGGCGCCGCCATCCATATATTCGAAGGCGAAATTCGGCATCAGTTTTTGCGCCCGCCGCCGCAGGTCGTGCGAAGTTGGAAAGGCGCGGATCAGCGCCAGGCGCTCCTCCTGCTCGGCGGCGCTGAGCGGAGCGGGTTTCTTGATTGCGCTGCCAGATGTGTCGTCCATGTGCGTGCCTCTATGTCAGATTGAATCCCTTGCGCCGGACGAATGCGCCAAAGTCCTGCCGCTCGGGATTTGAATATTGCCGCGCCTTGTCTTCCGACCAGCCATAAAAGTCTGCCGTGCCGAATCGCTCGATATCGCGCTGGCGGCGATAGGGAAATATGCCGTCGCGGCGCCGGTCGTATCCGTCCACATGCGTTTCGATATTGCTGTCGTCGAAACGGTCGCGGTGAACACTTGCCGCCAGCGGCAGCCGCGCGCTGATATAGGTTTCACCGGATGGAAAGCCGAAGCCCAGCCCTGCCACCGGGTAGACATGGTCCGGCATGCCGAACAGGTCGCTGACGTCCTGTGCGTGATTGCGGATCGTGCTGACAGGACAGCAGCCGATACCGGCAGCGTTTGCGGCGTGAACAAAAGCCGTCATCGCAATGGCGGCGTCAACTGCCGTGTTGAAAAATGCATCCAGGTGGTCGTTGATGAATGGCTTGCCGCGCCATTCGTGGATCTGCCGGTGCCGCCGGTTGTTGCCAAGGAAGATCACGAAATTCGGCGTTGCCGGCAGCCAGTCCTGGTCCGGCAACAGCTCATGGATACGGTCGCGTTTGCTCCGGTCTTCGACGATCAATATGTCGCGTTGCTGCAAATCGCTCTTTGTTGGCGAGGAAAGCGCCAGCGCACACAGGGTATCGACCATAGCGGCCGGAACGGGCTCCGGCTTGAAGCGCCGGCAAACGCCGCGGTTGGCGAGAAGCCGCCATGCCTGCGCTGCCTCGGCCGGAATGTCCGCCTCAGCGAAATAGTCGCCGAAGCGGTGATGGAGCGCGTCCCTGGTATCGCGCATACGCGCCCCTTTCTGTTTGCCTGCTCGATTGCAGGCCCTGCTCAAACCCCGTCGTTGGGATCGTGGTAGAATTCGCCGACCCGCGCCGTGTAGCCGGCCTTGCTACCCTCGGCATAATGGTAGCGGCCGTCGCGATCGCGTCCGAGCTTGCCCTGGTCGCGCAATTCGTCGAGCGCCAGGGCGACCTCGCGACCGTCTTCGCTGCCAACGGCCTCGACGAGGTGCGAATAAAACAATGGTCCGTTCTGCAACGCCTGTTCGACGGTCTGGAAGCGTGCGGGCGCACCGGAAAACTGCTTGGCGCCGCAACGCATGTAAACGATCTCGTGATGCTTACCGAATGGCAGGGTGCAATCGAAACCGGTCTTGGCGCCGGTCCGCCGGCCTTGCAATGACGGGTCCATCGTTTGCCCCATGACACCCTGGATCGTAACTGTGTCGACATCGGACTGGTAACGCGTCGAGAAAGCCCATTCGACCTGTGCATCGTTGTGAATGTCGATGTCCTCGTCGAACACCCAGATGTGCTTGAGATTGCGGATGGCGGCAAACAGCGCCAGCATCGCGTTGCGTGCTTCGCCATGCTGCGTCTGCTTCATCGACACGCGCAAATGGCCCGAGCCGCCGGTGCCCGACAGCGAGTAGACATCGCGCGGATCGCGGGCAACGCGCTTGAGAATTTCCATCGCCTGGGTTTCGATCCGCAGTCCGGTGATATTAGCGGAATCCGTCTGGTCGAGCACAAAACCGGAGCCATGTTGTAGCGTTTGGTACATGGCGTCCTTGCGCATGGTGATGGCCGTGCAGGTGAACACCGGGTCCATGTGGATGGAGCCGTAATAGCCCATGTACTCGCCGAACGGGCCTTCCGGTTCGCAATAACCGCGTTCATCGAAATAGCCTTCGATGATGATCTCGGCATCGGCGGGAACAAGAATGTCATTGGTGAGACTTTTAACCACCGGTGCGGTTTCGCCGCGCATCGTCGCCACCAGGCTCAACTCGTCTCCGGGTATGCGGGTCGTTGCCGCCACCATGTCGAGCGGATGGGCGGCCAGCGTGAAAGTAACTGGCAGCCGCTCCTTGCGCGCCGCGCAGCCTTCATAAATACGCTTCAGATCCGACGGCGCGGTGATGTTGGTGCCGGTCTGGGTATGATTGCGCAGCGACAGGCGGCGGCTGCCGACATTGGTGCGCCCGGTCAGCGGGTCTTTGGTGTAATCGATCCCTGACGAGATATAACACGAGCCGTCAAACTCGTGCTGCGGATGAAACGGCAATTTCAAAAGGTCGATCTCGTTGCCCATGATCTTGATGTCGTGCACCGGCGCTTCATCGGAAGGCACTTCGACAGTTTTTTGCGGATTGGCGAGGCGCGTGGGCAATTCGGTCAGGATTTTTTCATCATTGGAGTCAAAGGCAGCGATCAGCCGTTTGCGGCCGGCCATCGCCTTGGAGATCATTTCGACCTTTTCCGGTCCGGCCTGTTTGAACAGGACGGCTTTGCGGGTTTCTTCTATCCGGCTGGAAAGGTCGCGAAGCGGAACTTGTTCGTCAACGATTTTCACTTCGTCCATGTCGACGAGCCGGTCGACAAATTTGCGCAGGCGATATTTTTCAAAATCGATTTCGCCCGTCTTTTCGACAACATTGGCCATGTTTACCTCCCATTGCAGCCGGTTTCAGCCGGAATCAAAAGTTTGCATTGTAGTAACGGCCTTCCCGGCAGGATGGCCGCGATTCTTATTTTGCCTTGGATGATTTTGCGTCCTGGATAGCCTGCCAGACCCGTTGCGGCGTCGCGGGCATTTCCACGTGCCGCACACCCAGCTCCGACAAGGCGTCGACGATCGCATTGATCACGCAACCCAGCGCCGGCGTCGTGCCGCCTTCGCCGCCGGGGCGAATGCCGAAGCGATGCGACGTCGCCGGAATTTCCAGAAGCTTTGAAGCGATACTCGGCATGGTGTCGGCGCGCGGCACTGCGTAATCCATGAAGGTGGAACCCATCATCTGCCCATTGTCGGGATCGTAAGCGGCATCTTCGAACATCGCCTGACCGACACCGCAGGCTACCGCGCCATGGGTTTGACCGTGCAGAATGAACGGATTGACCGCGAGTCCGACATCGTCAACGCCGGTCCACTTTACCAGATCAACGTAGCCGGTGTCGGGATCGATTTCGACTTCGCAGATATGGGTGCCGGACGGATAGGATCCTTCCGGCGTCGTGTGGTCGCCAACGCCGCCAAACGGTCCGTGTAATTCGGCCGGCACCGCATCCCGGTCATTGGCAGCCGCCGCTACCTCGAAGATGCCGATGCTGCCTCCGTCCCTGGCCTTGAACACGCCTTTTTCAAATTCAATGCTGGCTTCCTGCGACTGGAGAACATGCGCGGCAATCTTCTTGCCTTTGGCGATGATTTCATCGACGCCCTCGCCAATTGCCAGCGAACCGATACGCATCGAGCGGCCCGAGTGCGAACCGCCGCCGGCTTTGACACGGTTGGTGTCATGGGCGACGTATTTGACGCTTTCGAACGGAACGCCAAGCCATTCAACGAGCAATTGGGCAAAACTGGTTTCGTGCCCCTGGCCGCTGTTCATCGTCCCCAACACCAATTCGACTTCGCCGGACGGATCGATGGTGATCTCGGCCCGCTCGCGCGGAAATCCGCCTGCGCCTTCGATGTAATTGGCTATGCCGATGCCGCGCAGCTTGCCGCGCTTCTTTGCCTCGCGCTTGCGGGCGGCAAATCCCCTGTAGTCCGAAAGCGCCACGGCTTCGTTGAGCCCCAGCTCGTATTCGCCGCTGTCATAGGTGATCCCGACGGCGTTCTTGTAAGGAAACTTGCCGGGCTTGATGAAATTGCGTTTACGCAATTTGACCGGATCGAAGCCGTGCTCGTCGCAGGCCAGGTCGACCAGCCGTTCGACGATATACATGGCCTCCGGCCTGCCGGCGCTGCGATACGGCGTTGTTGGAACCGTATTGGTCATCACGGCGCGGCCGCGGAAATACACATGCGGTATGTCGTAGACGCCCTGCATGATGCCCAGCCCCTTGCGCAGCGGCGTGTAATGGGCGGTATAGGCGCCGATATTGCTGATGTTGTCGCCGCGCACGGCGAGGAAGTTGCCTTTCTCGTCGAGCGCCAGCTCGGCGCGGGAATAAAGATCCCGCCCCTGGTAATCGGTGAGGAAACATTCCGAGCGTTCCCCGGTCCATTTGACCGGCCGGCCGAGCTGTTGTGCAGCCCAGGGCAGCAGGCAATATTCGGAAAAGAACGTATTGCGGGTTCCGAAATTGCCGCCCATGTCGCCGGAGTATGAACGCACCTGGCCCTTGTCGATCGCCAGTGCTCCGGCGAGCGTTTCCTGCTGGCGGACCATGCCGCCACCTGAGCCGGCGCGGATCGAATATTGCCCGGTCTTTTTATCGTAATCGCCGATGGCAGCCCGCGGTTCCATCGGTGTGCCAGTGACCCGGTTGATCTGCGTTTCGAGTTTGACTGTATAGGCCGCCTTGGCGAATGCCGCGTCAGTGGCGGCCCTGTCGCCGACCTCGCAATCAAGAGATGTGTTGTCCGGACATCCGTCCCAGATGCCGGGCGTATCATCGCGAATGGCATCGACGGCGCGCACGACCGTTGGCAGTTCTTCGTATTCCACTTCCACAAGAATTGCGGCATCGGATGCCTGCGCCGCCGTATCGGCGACAACCATGACGACCGGTTCACCCGTGTGGCGAACGATCTCCGGCGGCATCGCATGGTGGTCAGTGAGGAAGACATCCCGGCGCACCGTCAGCACGACATCGGCGCCGCCCTTCCAGGCCGGCTCGTGCGGTATCGGGCCAAGCCCGCCGGCGATTGCGTCCTTGCCGGTATAGACGGCCAGCACGCCGGGCGCGGTGCTGGCGGCTTCGGCGTCTATCTTGACGATCCGTGCGTGGGCATAGGGGCAGCGCACGAAAGCGGCGTAGCACAGGCCCTTTGGGAATTGATCGCTGGTGTACTGGCCCTGGCCGGTTAGAAGGCGCTGGTCTTCCTTGCGGCGCAAGGGCGCGCCAATGCCAAAATGGTACGGCTTCGTATCGTCCATCGGGTTTCCTCCAACCAGTTTCCGGCAATATTCGTATTGATTTTCTGAGCCCGGCACATTCTTTTCTTACCACTTTGGTAGCGAAGGGCAATTCCCATGGCGTTTCTGCGAAAAGTGGATACAGGTTTTCCTTCCCGTAACGCGCCAAATTAGGAATTTAGAGCTGGCGCAGGCCACGCAATTTTGCTCACGCTTTTGAATCCAGACAAGAAAGGGCCCCGCGATGCGGGGCCCAATCGGTGCGTGGCGTCAATATTACTCCGCCGCCATTTTCGGCGCGGCAGCATCAAGTGCCGCCAGTACCCGCGGCGGCGACATCGGCTGTTCGTACATGCGAACGCCGGTTGCGTCGTATATCGCGTTGGCGATGGCCGCGACCGGCGGGATGATCGGCACTTCGCCGACACCGCGCACCCCATAGGGGTGGTTCGGGTTCGGCACTTCGACGATTTCCGCATTGATATTCGGCACGTCCGAAGCGACCGGCACGCGGTAATCGAGGAAGCCCGGGTTATCGAGCCGGCCGTTGGCGTTGTAGATATATTCCTCGTTCAGCGCCATGCCGATGCCCTGCACCGCGCCGCCGTGCCACTGGCCCTTGACGAAGTCCGGATAGACCGCCTTGCCGGCGTCCTGGAAGATCGAATAACGCAGCACCTTCACAGCACCGGTTTGCCGGTCGACCTCCACGTCGACCACATGGGTGCCGAAGCCCGGACCCTGGTTGACAACGTTGATTTCGGCATGGCCGGCAATGGTGCCGCCGAACCAGGAAGCCTCCTTGGCCAGTTGCGGCACGGACAAGGGTTCGAAGTCGCCGACATTCGATCCGGCCGGGCGGGCATGGCCGTTTTCGAAAACGACCTGGTCCGGCTCGACTTCCCATTTCCGCGCTGCAATTTCGCACATCCGTTCGATCGCCTTGCGCGTTGCGGTGATCACCGCCATCGACCCGGCGGTGGTGCCGCGGCTGCCCGCGGTCATGAAGTTGAAGCCGAGCACGCTGGTGTCGCTTGGAATGGCGCGGACTTTTTCCGGCGCAATGCCCAGCTCTTCAGCGACGATCATCGAAAACGCCGAGCGCATGCCGCCGGTCACGTCCACCGTGCCGTAGATGACCGAGGCGGTGCCGTCCTCGTTGATGTTGATGGTGGCGGACGTTTCCATACCGAGTGTGAACCAGAAACCGGTGGCGATGCCGCGGCCCTGGTTCGGCCCGAGTGGCTGCTTGAGATGCTCGGACGCCTTGGCCTTTTCGAGCGTTTCGATATAGCCGATCGGCCCGAGCTTGGGACCGAAATGGGTCTGGGTCCCCTCCTTGGCCGCATTGCGCAGCCGAAACTCGATCGGATCGATATTTAGCGCCTCCGCCAGTTCGTCGACCACGCCCTCGACGCCAAACGCAATCATCGGCGCGCCCGGCGCCCGGTAAGCAGCGACCTTCGGTCGGTTGCAGACGACATCGTGACCGATCACCAGCACGTTCTCAAGGTCGTAGCGGGTGAACACCGTAATCGACGCCAGGTTGAGCGACGAGCCTGCGAATGCGCCGGCCTGGTAGTTCAACTCGGCATAGGCGGCGGTAATCTTGCCGTCCTTGTTGGCGCCCATCTTCACCTTGCAATTGGTGCCGGAGGTCGGACCCGATGCGCGGAACACCTCGTCTCGGGTCATAACCATTTTTACCGGCCGGCGCGCGATCTGCGACAGCTTCACCGCCAGGGGCTCAAGGTAGACGTTGTTCTTGCCGCCGAAGCCGCCGCCGAGTTCGCACGGCGTCACCTTCACTTTGGAAATATCCATTCCCAGAAGTTTGGCGATCTGCGCCCGGAAGACGAAATGGCCCTGCGTTCCGGTCCATACTTCGGCCGTTCCGCCGTCGGTGTAATTGGCCACCGAGGCATGCGGCTCGATGTACCCCTGGTGGGTTGCGGCGGAATTATATTCCCGTTCGATGATGACGTCGGCCTGCTTGAAGCCTTCCTCGATGTCGCCGAGCTTGCTGGTCATGCGCAGCGCGATGTTGGACGGCTTTTCAGGCTTCGGATCGACGCCAATCGTGAAGATGTGGTCGTGCAACACCGGCGCGTCCGGCTTCATGGCTTCAACCACGTTGATCACGTGCGGCAGGACTTCATAGTCGACCTTGATTAGCTTGAGCGCTTTCTTGGCGATGGCTTCGGAGGTCGCGGCGACGGCAGCCACCGGATGGCCATCGTAAAGCACCTTTTCCCGCGCGATCATGTTGCGGGTCACGTCCTTGAAGTTGATTGTCAATTCGCCGGACGCGGCGAACTCGTTTTCCAGATCCTCGAAGTCGTCGCGTGTGACGATGGCCTTGACGCCGGGTAGCTTCAGCGCCTCGGAGGTATCGATGGATTTCAGGTTGGCGTGGGCGTGCGGACTGCGCAGCACCTTGCCGATCAGCTGACCCGGCAGGTTGATGTCCGCTGCATAGCGGGCGCGGCCCGTGACCTTGTCGACCGCGTCGGGGCGGTCGGTCGGCTTGCCACCGATGACGTGCAATGCCTTCGGCTCATATTTGATCATCGTGCCATAGGGTGTCGGTGCGCGTCCCATGATCAGGCTCCTCTCATTTCAGCTGCCGCGGCCTTCACCGCATCGACAATATTGTTGTACCCGGTGCAGCGGCACAGGTTGCCGGCCAGCCACAGGCGGATTTCTTCCTCGCTAGGGTCCGGATTGCGCTCCAGCAGGGCTTTCGAGGCAATCAACAATCCCGGTGTGCAGATGCCGCATTGCAGGGCCAGGTGATCGATGAAGTTCTGTTGAAGCGGGTGCAGTTTTTCACCCTGTGCCATGCCTTCGACGGTCTCGATGGTCTTTCCGTTCATCTCCGCGCCCATTGCCAGGCAGGCGCAGACGAGAACTCCGTCCACCAAGACGGAACAGGCGCCGCAATCGCCGGTGGCGCAGCCTTCCTTGGTGCCGGTCAGTTGCAATTCGTCGCGCAAAACATCGAGCAGGCTTTGGGTCGGGTCACAGAGGTAGTCAACTTCGTCCCCGTTGATCGTTGCGTTTACATGATACCTTGCCATCGCTCTTATGCTCCCTGTCCCTTTGCGCGCTCCAGCGCGATAGCTGCAACGCGGCGCGCCAGCACGCCGGCGACCTTGATGCGAAAATCCTTGGTGCCGCGCTTGTCGTCGATTGGACGCGCCGCCGCGCTCGCCGCCTCGGCCAGCTTGTCGAGCGCTGCATCATCGACTTTGGTGCCGACGAGCGCCTCGGATGCACCTGGCACGGTAATGCACTTTTCCGCCACCGCGCCGAGCGCCATTGTTGCGGTGGTGCAAGTCCCCGAACCGTCGAGGGTCAGATTGACCGCACATCCGACCACGGCAATGTCCATTTCCGTGCGCGGCGTAAACCGCAGATAGGCGCCGCCTGAGTTTGGCGGCGCGTCCGGCACGAAGAACGAGGTGATGATCTCGCCCTTGGCCAGCGAAGTCTTGCCCGGGCCGATGGCGATGTCGCCGACCGGCGCCTCGCGATTGCCGCCGGGTCCGCTGATCGAGGCCAAGGCGCCGGAAGCAATCATTGGCGGCACGCTGTCGGCGGCCGGGGAAGCATTGCAAAGGTTTCCGGCCACAGTGGCGCGGCCCTTGACCTGGATGGAACCGATTAGCTTGACCCCATCGATTATCCCGGGCCAGGCAGCGGCGAATTCCTTGTGGTCCATCATCTCCATGCCGGAGGTGTTGGCGCCGACGCGAAATCCTCCAGATTCACGGCTGATTCCCTTCAAGCCGGGAATCCGCTTGATGTCGACAACCAGTTCAGGTTCCACAATGTCGGCGTGCAATTGCACCAGCACATCGGTTCCACCGGCCAGCACACGTGTCGTTCCGCTGGCGCCTGCCAGCAGTGCCACCGCACTTTCAACCGAATCGGGACTTTCGTATCGCAAATCGCTCATTGAGGGCGCTCCCAGCCTGTCATTTCCGGCCGCTGATACGGCCGGTTTCCGGCGGCAGTTTATGCGGCTTTGAATTGGCAGCGCAAGCGATTACCGGCCAATCGGCGTTTATATCCGGCAGGAAATGGGAGGATGCTGGCCTGAGGGCCGTTGACGATCGGCCAACCACCAATGCAGGGTAATCGTCCAGCCGGTTTTTCCTGGCGTCAAAAGGTACGGAACGGGAGGATATCATGACGCGGATTGCTATTTTGTCGCGCGAACAGATGAACGCCGAGCAAGGCAAGATGTATGACGACATAAAGTCCGAGGGTGGACCGCTGGGCGGGCCGTATTGGGCCTATTTCCGCCATCCGCAATTGGTGCGCCACTTGCAGGATACCAGCAATTACCTTGGCCGCAGCGGCGGATTGAGCAAGCGCGAGCGCCAAATGGCGATCATGGCGATCATCCGCTTTTGGGGCGCGAAATATCCCTGGGCCGTGCAGACGCGGGCCGCCCTCGCGATGGGCATTTCGCAGGAGATCATCGACACGATCAATGATGGCGGTACGCCGCAACTGGACGATCCGCGCGAGAAGATGGCCTATGAGGTAGCGGTGGAGATGCTGAACACCCGCAATCTCAGCCAGCAGGGTTATGAACGGGCCTGCGCAATCTTCAACGAAGGCGAAATGGTGACTTTGATCGCGACGGTGGGGCAGTTTTCGATGACCTGTCTGACCGCGATCGGATTCGATTGTACGCCGCCCGACGACGTACCGCACCGGATCAGGAAATAGCCCAGCAGGCCCAGCCTCAATACCGGCCTTGGTCTGGAGGCCGGCCTTAATCCTCTGGCCGGTCCTGGCGGAAGCCGCGGTCGCGATGGCCCTTGCCGTCCTGTTCGCCCTTTTCGAATATCCAGCGGTAGCCGCCCTTCGGGTTGGACAGGATTTCCCAGCAATTGCAGTCGAAGTCCCAGAACATGAAACTGTAGGTGCCATGCTGCGGCACCGGCCGGGTGATGCGGCCGAGATCCCATTCGTCTTTCAGCGCGACGATTGTGCGATAGGCTTCGTCGACGTCTTCGTCCGCCGTCACGTCGAGCCCGTTGTGGTTGAGGCGCGGCATTTCGCTTTCTTCGCCCCGGCTCTTGACCACCGCGTACACATGGTCACCGCCGAGCCGCACCATCAGCGAATTCGGGCTGGTGCGGATCACGTCGAGGTTGAGAATGTCCTCGTAAAATCTGCGCGTGCGATCAAGATCGCGCGACGCAAGCGTGCCATGGGAAATGAAGTTGGGCTTGATATTCGGGCGCACCGGACGCTGTTCGTCCGCTGCAGCCCCTGCAGCATTGGCCTCCTGCATGAGCAATCCTCCCACGCCTTCCCGCTATCGGGATTACACCGGGAAGTTTTGCGCGCGAGATGAATTCTGTCAATCAGGCCGCTTTGACCGGATCAATGGATGCAACGCTTGCAATGGCACATGGATCGGTACCGACCGCTGGTTGCCAATCTGTGGTCGCCTGTGGCGAAAGCCCAATGCGCGAACGTTTTTCAGGAATTTCGGGATTTCGAAGCAGGACCGGCGCCTTGCCGTTTGGTTCACGCAATGGCGAGGCAATTGTCCATATGCGTGGGCTGATGTGGCTCGGGAACTTACAGTGGAAATTGTCCTGAATTTGTTCGACCGTGGACGCACTGAATGCCTCGCCTGGCACAATGTAGATGTCGACCGTGCTCTCGCCGTCGAACTGGAATTGTATGCTGTTGGCGCCCTGGACGCCGCGCGCGATATGGTTGGGCATGAACATGCGCCGCCCGCCGGGCAGATCAATGTATTCGCAATCACGGCCCACGATGCCGTCAAACGCGATCAGGCCGAGGCCAATTTGTTCCAGGATCTCCGGGTCCTGGGTTGGAACCCGCGCCAGATCGCCGGTGTCGTAGCGAACGAAAATCTGGCCGCCGGGCCGCAAGCTGGTTTCGACAATCCGCGCCAGGCCCTCTCCCTCCGGAACAAGTTCCACGTAGCCATAATAGGGAATGAAACGGTAGCCGCTTCCATTGATGCTATAGGCTGCAACGAGCCGTTCTGCGTGGCCGTAAAAGTCGATAATGTTGGATTGGAAGGCTGCGGCAATCCGCTTCCGCGCGTCGGCGTGCAGCACTTCCGATGAGGAAAAGACCAGCGGGATGCGCACTCCGCTATAATTGCCAAGATATTTCGCCAGCGTGTCGGCAGAAGACGGGTAGCAAAACAGGATATCCGGCGCGTAGTCGAGCAATGAGCGACGGTAGGCTTGCGCAGAATGGGCATCGATGTGTGAAGAGGAATATATTTTTTTCCTCTGTCCGACATCAAACCAGTATCGGCCATCTTCGATACTGGATATTTTAACATTGTCGTTTTTCAACATGGCCGCACGGGCTGTGCGGACATGGACGCCGACAAGCGCGGCGAGATGATCAACGAGTGCCTGTTCGCAAGCAATTCCTTCGATGGTTCGCTTTACGCGAAGCGGCTGACCGGTCGTGCCTCCGGTTTCGGCATGCGGGGCGGGATAGAACGTATGTTCCGCGAATTCGTGCTCGTGTCCCAGGATGGCCTGTTTTGTCAAAATGGGCCAATTTTGCAGCTCGTCTTCCACCGGCATCCCGGCATAGCCGCGAAGCCGGCGCGCACGCGCCAAAATAATGTTCAAACGATGGATTTGATTGGCTTTTTGCCGCTCGAACGTCTCTGCCGGTTGGGCAATTCTGCGCCTTTCCCGGCTGTACAGAAACGGTGGCCGCCGTAATATGCGGTCGGCAAAAGCCATATTTTTCAAAGCATTGTACACGGACGGTATTCCTCGAATACGATTCCGTCCATGGGTTGTGCCACAACTGGACAGCGCGTTATCGCGCCATCCTTGTTTCAATTTACGTGCCGCTCGATGGCGGCTGATGTCGGGTCAGGCGTAGCCCGGCACTACCCGTACATCGACCACGGCGACGCCACCGGCTTCGACTACGGCTATCGCCTTGGCGAAAACCCCGTCGAGTTCGCCGATTGAATGGACCGGACCGAACCCGGTCGCGCCCTGGCCTTCAGCAATCTTGGCAATGTCGACATCCGGTTCGATCATCTTCTGGCCGATCCACTTGTTCTCGACCGGGCGTTCCCGCGCGATGGCGACGCGCTCCTGGTGCAATTCGTCATTGTAGAAAGATGAATTGTTGGAGATGACCAGCAGTAGCGGCAGCTTGTAACGCACGGCTGTCCAAACCGAGGTGGCGCCCATCAGGAAGTCGCCGTCGCCGACGACGCCGACCGCCATGCGATCGCTGTTCTTCAGCGCCAGTGCACCGCCGACCGAGATGCCGGGCCCAGCCGCCAGTCCGCCGCCGCCAGCGCCGCCGCAATAATCGAGCGGATGGCGAACCGGCCACCAGTCTTCGCTCCAGGCGATTGTCGTTGACAACAGGCAGGTGTCGCGGTCGCCCAGCGCCTTGCGCAGCGCCAGCGCCAGATCGCGCACCAGCGGCCGTTCTTTCCCGTCGCGCAGGGCGAGTTTTTCCCGTTCCCGGGCGGGCGGGACCTTGGCGTCAAGGTCCGCCAGTGCGGCGACCAGCGCCGATACCGTCAGGTCGGTATCCGCCGACACGAAGGCATCGACCGGCGGCAGGCCCTGATGGTCCATGGTCCAGCCGTTGTGGATCCGGTGATCCATCGACACGTGAACGATTTTGGCCGACGGCGCGGTATCGCCAAAATTGGTCTTGAATAGCCCGCCAAGATCGACAACGTCGAAGGCGAGAATGAGATCGGCGTTTTCCATTGCCGTCTTCGCAGCCTCCGTCGGTCCCATGCCGGGGGCGACGATGTGCAGGGGATGTTCGGTCGGAAAACTTCCTCCCGTTTTGAGATCGGTCAGAACGCCCGCGCCAAGCTTTTCAGCCAGGGCAACGCGTTCTGCCCAGCCTTGATCGGAGCGGGAAAAACGGCCGTAGATCAGCAACGGCTTCTTCGCATTGCGTGCCAGCGTGGCGATCTTGTCTACATCCTGGCCCGACGGGCCAAGATCGACCGCAGGCCGGAACCGGTTGACGTCGAACGGGGGCAATTCGCCGTCCAGCGGCTTTTCCTGCAAGGTTACGTCCAGATTGATGTAAACAGGCCCCTTGGGCGCCGTATCGGCGATCCATGTCGCGCGGGTTAGAGCTTCGCGCGCCGCTGCCGGCGATCCTGGCAGGTCGTCGAATTTGACATATTGGCGGATCATCGATGCCTGGTCGCGCGAGGTATGGATCCAGTCGATCCAGGGGCGGCGCAGGTTGGCGTCAACCGGCCCGGTCGCGCCCATCACGACCATCGGCATGCGGTCGCACCAGGCGTTGAATATCGCCATGGTCGCATGCATCAGCCCGACATTGGAATGGACTGCAGCAGCCATCGGCTTGCCGGTCACCTTGGCATAGCCCTGCGCAATATGGATGGCGTGTTCTTCGTGCAGGCAAAGCAGCATTTCCGGGTTGCGATTGCCCAGGTAATTGACAATGGAATCGTGCAGGCCGCGATAGCTCGCGCCCGGGTTGAGGGCAATATACGGCAGGTCGAGTTGGCTCAGCGTTTCGGCAACGACGTCGCTTCCAAAGCCCGCATTGCTGGCGAGCGGACCCTGCGGTTCTTCCCGGCCGGTATCGTTGCGTTGGTTGAACGGTTCGTTGCTCATGGTTTTCCTCCCGGGGACGCGCGATTTGGCTGTTATGGGCATCCAGACCGGGCGGAAATGACGTCAGAATATCGGGCGTGTCAACAGCTGGGTCGAACCGTATCCTTGAAAACCGGCAGCCATCTCCCCGAGGCGGCGCGGAAGCAGCCGGACTTTGATCATTGGGCCCGACGACAGGTGCGGCGCTGCCGGCTACCGGCCATGCGGTGGGGCGGATTTATCGGGGCCACGCGGCCCGCCACCGGCTGAGTGGGCGCCCACATCATTCGGTTTACTCTTGCTGCGCCAGATCAGGTAGGTGCGGCCAATCCGCTTGACCGGAACGCGCCGTTTGCGTTCGTCCGAGCGCAACATGTCATGGGATTTGATTTTCAATGTGCCATGTCCGAGTGGAATCGAAATTCTCAAACTCATAACGCCTCACAACGCTCTTGGTCGCGCCGTGACGTTGCTGATATCGCCGGCGCCTTCCACGCTCTACGCTTGTAGATCGGGAAACATGACGCTGACATTACCCGGCATTTGTGAACATAATATGGTGTTGCAACGAATCTCGCACCTGCGGCGCATTCTCGGTAAACGCGCATGCTTTACAAATCGTCGACATTCTTGAGCGGCGCCGATCATCGGCTTGTAATCTTGCGGGTTATTTTAAATAAGCGCCATCGGGGATCAAAACGTCGCATGTCGCCTGCAGGGCGACTTCAGCTTCGGAATTCTTCAGCGTGCCTTCAAAAGCTACGACCAGGCCTTTCAGTTTCGCCACGTGCTTGCGCGAAACCATGGTCCAGGTTACCTCGCAGGTTTCGCCTGCGAACAGCGCGCGGCGAAACTTGGACGAAAAGCCAAGCCCGATATTTGCCCAGTTCTTGTCCATGCCGGTTGATAGAGCGCCCATCATCACGGAAACCGAATGCCCGCCAGTCGCAATGACACGGCCGAAAGTAAATCCGGCCGCCGCCGCCGCCGCTGCATCGTGATGGGTCGGATTCATGTCGCCGATCATGGACGCAACCGTGGATATGTCGGCCGCAGAAAACCGGTACTGGCTTTTGATCGTGAAACCGATTTCCGGCGGCGGCAATAGCGCCGCACGCTCAAGATCGCCGGCCTGGGCCCAGTCGAAGTCGCTCATGTCCTGCACTGCAATTGTCACGGAATTTCTTTCGGCAAACCAGCGGCCGGTCTCGCCGCATAATGCGATCGACTAACCTGCCTGAGCGCAGCCCGCCGTGCCGGACCGCACACGTGCCGATACCGTTTTTCTTCCTTTAAGGAAAGCCGGCGTGCCCCGGCGCGTCACTTTACCACCTTAAATTGCGGTCAGCCCGATACTCGCGCCGCCGCAGACGAACAGCGTCTGGCCGGTGATGAAACTGCTTTTTTCATCGGCAAAAAACATGAAGGCATTGGCTATGTCGTCGACCGTACCGACGCGCCCGACCGGAATGCTTTCTGCAATCCTGTCCTGCAATTCTCCCTCTTTTGGAACGATACCCCAGAAATTGTCGGTCAGGACCGGGCCTGGTGCTATGACATTGACGGTAATCTGGTGCGGCGCCAGCTCCAGCGCCCAGGTGCGCGCCATGCCCGCTATTCCGGCCTTCGTCGCGCTATAGGCCGTACGGGTCTTTACGCCGAGCATTGCCCGTGAACCGTTGAAAATGATCCGTCCGAACTTGCCCAGCTTCATGGCCGGAAGAAACGCTTTGGCAAGGGTCAACGCTGATCCAAGATGCAATTGCGCGAGCCCGGTTATGTCTTCTGCCTGCGCTTCCTCGATCAGGTTGGGCCAGATCAGTCCCGCATTGTGTATCAGGTGGGTGACCTGATGCTGCGCAGTGATCGATCGGGCAGTCTCTTCCACGGCCGTGTTGTCCATCAGGTCGGTTGTGATCGCGGTCAGCTTCTCATGCTCGATTTGCGATGGCTCGATATCGATGGTGATGACCGAATACCCGTTATCCAGCATGCGCCGCGCGACTTCTGCGCCGATGCCTTTGGCGCCGCCGGTAACGACTGCTGTGTAGGTGTCAGACAATGGAGGCATCCTTTTGAACAAGCGCCAGCACGCGCAGCGGACTGCCGGTACCCTGTTTGATTTTCAGCGGCGCGCAAATCAACATGGCGCCGGTTGGCGGCAGCAGGTCGAGGTTCTTCAGGCATTGCAGGCCGTAACGCCCGGCTCCATGCAGGTAATAATGCGCCGGCAGCGGCGGCGTGTAATGTTCTGCCTGGCCGGAATCGGTACCGATTGTTTCGGTGCCGAAGCCGCGCACGTGACGGTCGTTGACCAGCATGCGCACCGCCGCCGGTGTCGGCCCGGGCGAGTGCTGGCCATCCTCTCTCATGTTGAGATAGGCCGCGCCGCTGCGTTTCGACCAGTCCGTGCGCATCAGAACCCAGCTGTCTGCCGGTATCAGCCCGTGCTCGGCCTCCCAGGCCTCGATGATATCCGGCGTCAGCTCGAAATCGTCGTTCGACTTCGACCCTTCCGAGCAATCGATCACGCAGACGGGCCCGATGAATTTCTCAGGCGGGATCGTGTCGACGCTGTTGTTCGGCAGGTCTCGGCCCGACACCCAGTGAACCGGCGCGTCAAAATGCGTTCCGGTATGTTCGCAACAGGTAAAATTATTCCACTTCCATCCCGGCCCGCGGTGATCGTAGGCAGAGATTTCCTCGATGCGGAACCGGGCGCATTGGCCAAATTCCGGCGGCAGGATAATGACCGGGAAATCCGGATCGAGCGTATGGGTCAGATCGACGACCTCAATATCGCCGCCCGCCAGCGCCAATGCGAACTGGCCGAGCGCTGCTGCTGCATCGTTCTCAACCGCGCTCATGAGCTTTGCCCCAGGGATTCGATCATTTCCCGCTCCAGTATCTTCGGTCCCGCGCGCCAGCGTTCGATCAGGTCCTTGGCAACGTCACCAACGAACACGTCTTCGAGCCCGTCTTTCAATCCGGCGATCACGGCACGCGCAATGGCTTCCGGCGCAACCTTCGGCGGTGGTAGCGGCTGGTGCCACTCGTCTTCGGTCGGTCCGGTGAATACGTTCATCACGCGCACGCCGCCTGCCGACAATTCTGCTCGCAGACATTGCGACAAAGACAGCGCCGCAGCGTTCGAAGCCGAGAATGCGCCGTAGTCTGGCATGTTGGACCAGGCATGGGCAGACAAAATGTTCACCCAGGCCGTTGCGCTGTTCTGGCCATCAGCCCCGCGGGCTCGCATGCCGGGGCCGAAACCCTGCGCCAGCCGCATCAGGCCGAAATAATTCACCTCCATTTCGTCCTTGGCGAGATTGACATCGGTCCGGCCGATAATGCCGCCGGGCCGCACGTAGCGCGCATTGTTGACCAGGATGTCGGTCTTGCCACCGATCTCGCCGACCAGTTCCAGCACCGAAGCAGTGTCGGTGACATCCAGCGGCAGGATTTCCACGCCTTTGACCTTGGCGATTTCCTTGCGGGCAGGGTAGGGACGCCAGCCTTCCGGCTCGCCCATGAAGATGATCGAGGCTTGCGCCGCCGCGAAGGCCTTCGCCAGCGCCAGCGCGTTCGGCGCGCGTGCGTCGGCGATCAGAACACGGCGGAACTTGGGATCGCAGGTGAGTTCGCGCATTTGCGGATCGTCCTCCATATTGGGAGCGCCGCCAGCCGGAACCGCCAGCAGTACCGCTTGTCCGGACTTGTCGAGCCGGTTGATCAGTTTCGCGTTGTCGCCGGTCTGCACATCGCCATGCACATGGCACATGACCGATACGCCCGCATCGAGACGTATGGTTCCGATCCGCCACGGCATGCGCTCGCGAAAATAAACGTTCGTGCTGGTGTGGACCGTTGTGCCGGCGATGATCTTGCCGGTCGCCGCAATGTCTTTCCATGGAAGATCGGTGGACAGGCACTTCGTGCATGCATCGCGCGGCGGATATTGTACCGTCCCGCACTCTGCGCAGGTTTGCAGCATGAAACGGCCTTCGGCTGCTGCTGCGGCCAGGCCAAGCGCGGCGCGGCTGCGAAAATGCGACGGGCGCGTTGGAACCCGCGTCCGCTTTTGCGGGTTTTTCTTCGGTGGCGGGACGATCGGTGTCGTCATGGCTGTCCGTCCCCGGCGATGATCGCGGCGCTGGTGCAAACGCCGCGATCGTAGTTGATCATGCCAAAGCCGGAAACCAGCGCCTGGCGCGCGTTCGCCACCTGCGTTGGTCCGGCATCGCCTGTAACCTGGCGGATCGCTTCCACCAGCCCGATGAAGCCCCCGGCAGCGCCGGCCTGTCCCGCCGACAATTGCCCGCCCGAGACGTTGTGCGGGAAATCGCCGCCGATGGTCAGGTTCGTGGCGCGAACAAATTCCTTGCCTTCGCCCTTCTTGCAGAAACCCAGGTCCTCCATTTGCATCATGACGATGACCGGGTAGTCGTCGTAGGTTTGTAACAGGTCGATATCGTCCGCTGTACAACCGGCCATGGAGTACAATTCATCAAGGTCCATTTCCCAGCCGCCGCGCATCTGGATCGGGTCGTCGGGAAACGCATTGTGGCGCTCTATGGTCGACAGGATTTTGGCGCATTTCAGTCCGGCCGCCCTGGCGTCCTCCTCGCGCATGACCAGGAAGGCCTCCGCTCCGGCGACCGGCATGACGCAATCGAACAAATGGATGGGGTCTGAAATCACCCGCGCATTCATGTATTGGTCGAGCGTCAGGGGTGATTTCATCACCGCATGCGGATTGCACAAGGCGTTGGCGCGCTGGGCAACGCAAATCCGGCCGAAATCTTCCCGGGTCGCACCGAATGCACGCATGTAATAGTCCGTCAGCAATGCGAAAGAGGCATTCGGCCCGCCCGAACCATAGGGATAGGATGCGTCCTGGGCGAAGCGGCTGAAGCTCGAAAGCATGCGGCGGAAACTGTCGACATGGTTCGTGTCGCCGGACACGCATGCAACGACATTTGCATCGCCGCATTGCACGGCGCGGGCGGCGCGGCGCAGCGCGGCGACGCCGCTCGCCCCGCCCATCGGGATGTGATCAAGCCAGCGCGGCGTCAGACCCAGGTGCTGGGTCAGCCCGACAGCCGTATCGGGGAACAGGGTGAAGCTGGAAACCGAAAAGCCGTCCACATCGCCCGGTGCAAGGCCTGCCCGTTGCAGGGTTTCGCGCAATGCACGTGCAATCCACCAATGCGCCGTTTCAATCGAAAATCGTTGATACGGGACACTCGCCGGCGCAACCGCGACCACACCCGCGTAACCCATGCGGTTCCTGGGCGCGGCCATCACGCGACCTGCCGCTTTTTCATGTTGCAGGTGTTTATCGTCGCCGCATCGTCAACCAGGTTTGCGGCAAGCGTTTTCAGTTCGCCGCGCTGTATCTTCTGCGTTCCGGTAAGTGGCAAACCGTCGACGAATGCGATGTAGCCCGGGACCTTGTAATAGGCCATGCGCCCCAGCGCCCATTGTGCGATGGCGCGCGCGCGTTCTTCATTTCGATCGCCGTCAACCACGAGGCAGGCAAAGACTTCATCACCGCGCAGGGTGTCAGCGACGGCGGCAACGCCGGCTGCCTTGATGTCCGGATGCTGCATCAGCACCGATTCGACTTCCACCGCAGCAATGTTTTCGCCGCTGCGGCGGATGACGTTTTTCTTGCGGTCGACAAAGTAGAAATTGCCTTCGCCGTCGCGCCGCACGATGTCGCCGGTGTGAAACCAGCCGCCGCCCCATGCCTCCGCCGTCGCCCCGGGATCCTTGAAATACTCGCTGAAAAAGCCGTCGCGCGGGTCCTCGCCCGTCTGCCGCACCAGCAATTCGCCCGGCTCATCCGCATCGCAATCGCCGCCATCATCGCGGATAATCCGGGTCGCCAGATCGTCTTCGGCCTTTCCGAGGCAGGAGACGCCGACCTTGCGCGGTTCGACATTGTTGGTCAGCGTAGCGCCGGCCCCGGTCTCGGTCATCGCCCAGCCTTCGATGAGCGGAAAACCAAAGCGTTCCTCGAATGGCGCATGCAGTTTTGGATCGACACCGGCGCCGAAGCCGAACCGGCATTGATGGTCGCGGTCGCGCGGGTCCGGATCGGCTTTCATCAGGATCGACGGCATGACCCCTAGATAGTGCAGACACGTCGCCTTGCTTTCGCGCACGCTGTTCCACCAGCTACGCGGATGGAACCGGTCGAGTACGATCAGGCAGCCCCCGACATGGATCATCGCCATGGCGGATGCCGCCATCGCGTTCATGTGGAATAAAGGCAGCGGCGTAATCATGCGTTCGCCGTCGGTTCCGATCGGGCAGGCGCCGCCCATGCCACGGTACCATTCGCCGAGTTTCAGATAATAACGGTTGGAAAGCACGCAGCCTTTCGGGGCGCCGGTCGTGCCCGATGTGTACAGCATCGCGGCGGGGGATTGCAGGCCTTTTACGGCAGGGTCCATATCGCCCGCCGCATGTGATTGTGGCGGCTCGTCGTCCGGCCTGATTACGGGGAACCGAACCCCTGCCTCGCGGCCGGCCCGCTCCAGGTCGCCGATCCGGTTTTCGATGGCAATCGCCAAAACCGGTTCGGCATGTCCGGCCATATAGGCGAGTTCTGCCGATTGCAGGTCGGGATTGACCGGCACGACCCAAAGTCCCAGCGCATTCAGGGCGAACCAGTGAGCGAAAAACGCCGGCCGGTTTTCCACCAGCAGAAGCACGCGCTGTCCGGCGCGATAGCCGGCTTCCGCGTAGAGATCTTTCAGCCGGTCTGCCTGCGACAGCATTGCGCTGTATGTGATTTCGCCGGCGGCGATACCGTAGACGTCCGCCGTTTCCGGTAAAACTTGCAGGAACGGCCGCTGCGGCCATTGCGCAGCAGTCGTTGCGAGTGCTTCGTAAACGGTATGCGGCGTTGGGTGCATAGGCTGGCCTAAAGGAACAGCTGAATATTGCCGAAAGATGCATCGCAGTTGAGCAGATCGACGCGTTTCAATTTGATCTTTAACGCACCGTCTATCAGCACCAGCTCATGGCGTGAGGTGGCGGCCAGTAGAAACTGGTCGTCAAGGCGGGTTTCAACATAGTGAAACCGCGTTTCCGTGACGAATTCTTGCCGGTCCTCACTCATGGTCACAATTCGCGGACGGTTCAGTACATGACTGCAACGGCTTCGCGGTTGCTGTGAAAAAGTACGCTGGCCTGTGAGCCTGTGGACGCGCATCTTGCGCAGGAATTCGTCTTCGTAGAGCAGGGACGTTACAAGGTCGGGATCGGTCTGCTTGTATTCCAGCGGCATCCAGTAATGGGAATCGGGCGCCCACAGTCCGAGCCATTCCTCGAACTGCTGATCGTCCAGCAAACGGGCTTCGTCGTAGACGAATTCGATCAGGTCTTCGCGCGCCGGGAAACTCATGCTGCTGCCTTTTCCATCGAGGCAAGCATGAACTTCTTCCAGGCGTAAAACTGGTTGCGCATCTGCTGTTCACTCGTGCCATGCACTTCTGCGGTCACCTCGGTGCCCTCGTCCGGCTGGTAGAGGCGCTGGAAATTCACCCAGTCGGCGCCGTCGGAGAGCAGGCCCTCCTGGGCGCGTTCGTACATTTCCAGATCATCGTGGCCGACAACGGAAGTTGGCGCGTTGATCAGCCGGTTGTACATGGCGGTGCGCGCCAGCAACATATCCGGCGCGCCGACGAGCCGGTAAATGTAGGAATCGACCTGCGTGCGATCCGCTGCGAGGGGCGTGAACACGCGCAGCAGCTGGATCGGCCCTTTCAACATGACATTGGGGAAATACACCGTGTTGTGGCGGTTTTCGCCGAGAATCGCCTGGGCGCGGTTCTCGCCATAGGCTGCCACCATTTTTTCGTAATAGCCGGGGATTGATGAATAGTTGGAGTGTATGCCACCGTGGACGCCGGTGTGGCCGTGGCCGTTGGGCCAGACACGGATGCCCATCTTGTCGTAGAATTCGTATGGCGAGGTGAACGGCACCACAACTTCCACAGCCATTGGCTTGGGCGCGTCCTCGGGCATGTCCAGTTCTTTCCACATCTGCGCGACCGTTCCGGCTGAACTTTCATGTGCGACCATCGGATGACAGGCATCGGTCTGGTTTTCGACCAGCATCTTCCAGTTGCACTTGTGCATGTAGCGCAGCGGCGGACCGGCGACCTCGAGCCTGCCTTCCGGTGAGCGGTCGATCATGTTGTCGAGTGAACTCAGCGCATCGCCGAAGAATTTCTCAAAGCCGATGCCGTGTTCGCTCAGCCGGGCGAACACGAATCCGCGGTAGTTCTTCACTGCTTTGACCCGTGGCAGCCCGGCGGCGGCTTCGCTGTCCTCGAAACCGGTACCCTCGTACCCTTTCTGGAACGGCAGGCTGAGCAGCCGGCCATCGGTCCTGTATGACCAGGCGTGATAGGGACAGCGCAACCGCTTGCCGGTATTGCCGCAACGGTCGGCTAGGACTTTTACGCCCTTGTGCATGCAGCGATTGTGCAGCAGGTAGATTTCACCATCGCCGTGGCGGATCATGATCAGCGGCTGGCGGGCTATCTCCGTCGTGATGAAATCGCCTTCGTTGGGCACCTGGCTTTCATGGCCGGCGTAAATCCACGTATTGGCGAACAGGTGCTTCATTTCGAGGTTGAACAATTCCTCGTCGATATAAAGATCACGGTGCACTTCGCCGTTGCGAATTAGCGCGGCGATCGCCTGCGGATTGTTGGTGTATTTACCCATTGGACAACCTGCTGTTTTATCGGTGAAACGCGCCAGCCGGCCCGGTTTGCAGTGAGCCACAGTCTTGCCGATAGCAGGCGAGAGTGCAAGACTGGCGATGCGAGGCGGGAGGAGTAGCAAAGTGAAGATTACGGTGCTTGGCGGCGGCAATGGTTCTTATGCCGCCGTGGTGGATTTTACCGAAGCCGGGCATGAAGTGCGCTGGTGGCGGCGCAAAATCGACAGTTTCGGTGCATTGCTGGACACCCGTACGATTCATGTCCTTGACCACAGGGGAGAACGCGCGGTCGCCATCAATCCGGTCGAGACCATGGCCGAGGCCCTGGACGGAGCCGAGCTTATTGTCGCACCATCGCCAGCCTTTGCCCAGGAGGACCTCGCCGATGCGCTTGCGCCGCATTTGGCCGACGGCCAGGCGATCTATCTGCCGCCGGGGTCATTTGGGTCGTTTATCATGATGCGCCGTATCCGCGATGCCGGATCGAAAGCCGATATCGCGATTGCCGAGACCGGCACCCTGCCATGGCTGACGCGCAAGCAAAGCGATGACACGGTGCGCATCACGACCCGCGCGACGAAACTTCCGACCGGCGTGTTGCCCGCCCGCAATACCGATGCAGCCATCGCGAAGATTGCGGCCGCTTTTCCCGGCGAGATACTGGCGATCGAGGACGCCCTTTCCGGCGCGCTGATGAATGCCGGTCCGATCATTCATCCGCCGCTGATTATCATGAACGCCGGTCCGATAGAACATTTCGACAAATGGGACATTCATAACGAGGGTACGCAACCATCGATCCGCAAGGTCCATATTGCGCTCGACAACGAGCGAATGGCGGTGCGTGAAGCGCTTGGCTACAAGCCGCCGCACTTCCCGCTTGACGACCATTATACGACCGGCGACTGGATGTACGGCAATCTGGCCCATGAGAAACTGGTCGATTCCGGTGATTGGCACGAGAGTCTCAACCTGACCACCCATCGCTATATGAGCGAGGATATTGCCGTCGGGCTTGCCTTGCTCGTATCGGTCGCAGATTGGGCAGGTGTCAGGGCGCCGATGGCGACAGGACTTTTGGCCATTGCCAGCGCGATCAATGGCAAGGATTTCCGCGCGTCAGGCCGTACGCTGGAAAATCTTGGTCTGGCCGGATTGGACCGGAACGCGCTGCAAACATTGCTGCGCGACGGCATTTAAACAGATATTGCTTGGAGCGCGGGACCGCTGATGGCCAAAGAAATTATTGCCTGTATTGGCGCCGGCCGCATGGGCCGCGGCATTGCCCACTTCATGGCCTGGGCCGGGCACGAAATCCGCCTGCTTGATGCCAAGCAGCGCAGCGCGGCGGAATTCGAGATGCTAAAGCGAGAAGCTCTGGCGGAAGTCGAAGCAAGCCTGAAAATGGTGATCGGCCTTGGCGGGTTTGACGATACCGCGCTGCCGGCCATGATGGGACGCATCGTAATCCAGCCGCTCACGCAAGCCGCCGAATCGTTGCACAGCGCCGATATCGTCTTCGAGGGGGTCCCGGAAGTGGCTGATGCAAAGCGCGAGGCGTTTGCCTTGTTCGACGAGCACGCCGGTCCGGAGGCCATTCTCGCATCGACAACCTCGAGCATGCTTTCGACCTTTCTGGCGGAAATGACCCGCTTTCCCGAGCGTTTCCTCAACGCCCATTGGCTTAATCCTGCTTTCCTGGTGCCGCTTGTGGAGGTCAGCCCGACCGATCACACCCGCGAGGATGTGTTGCAGCGCCTGAATGCTTTTCTGGAATCCACGGGCAAGGTGCCGGTTGTGTGCAAGGCATCCCCCGGTTTTATCGTTTCGCGCATACAGGCATTGGCGATGAACGAGGCTGCGCGGCTGGTAGAGGAAGGCGTCGCCAGTGCGGCGGATGTCGATAAGGCAATCCACTATGGGTTTGGCCTTCGCTTTGCGGTGCTCGGACTGCTGGAGTTCATCGACTGGGGCGGCGGTGACATTCTATATTACGCCAGCGATTACTTCACCAAGGCGTTCAACGACGACCGCTTTGCCGCACCCGACATAGTGAAAAAGAACATGGAGGAGGGGCGCATTGGCCTGCGCACCAAATCCGGTTTTCTCGATTATGCGAACATGGATATCGATGCGTACCGGCGCGAGCGCCTGGGAGCTTTCTTGAATTCGCTGCAGAATGCCGGCCTGGCCCGCCCGCCAGCGGAAAACTAATATTCACGGGGGCAAGAGATGAAGCTCTGGTACCAATCCTATGTCGACTACGAGCACGGCGCAGATTATTGGGACAATTTGCGTGTTCACCTAGATGCCATTTCCGATCCGGGCACGCAGGTTGATATTAAGGGCATCACGCCACACGACAATTACGCCCATCCGATTGTCGAGTTTCGTTGCGCCCGGGAGGTGATATGCAATGCCGTGCAGGCCGAGCGCGAGGGATATGATGCGTTTATCATCGGCCACTTTCAGGATGCAGGCCTGTATGAAGCCCGCTCGATCGTCGACATTCCGGTCATCGCCATGGGTGAAGCGTCGATGTTGTATGCCTGCCAGCTCGGCCAGCAGATCGGCATCGTGACTATCAACACGCGCTATATTCCATGGTTCCATCATCAAATCGGCAAATACGGTTTGCGCGAGCGCGTAACCGGCGTCGACGCCATGCAGTTTGAACCGGGACAGATTCTCGATGCCTTTGGTTCAGACGAGAAGCTCGAGGCGGTGCGAAAATTGTTCGACGATCAGGGCCAGCCGCTGGTTGAGCGCGGCATTGACGTGCTGATCCCCGGCGGCGGTATTCCGATGCTGCTGTTCTCGCAGATCCACGATCATCGGGTCGGCGGCGCTCCGGTCATCAACGGCATCCCCATCGTCGTGAAAATGGCGGAAATAGCTGTAAAGCTCAAGCATATGACCGGCATCGCCGTCAGCCGCACATCGGATTTCATTCAGCCGCCGCCAGAAATTATCGAGGAATTTCTCGCGAATCCGAAGGGATTGTGAGACTGGCAGTTTCTTTCGTCACCGGTTCTTTGATAGATAACCGGATCGACAATTTAATGGGAATTTTGCCGGTCCCGGGCCGCACGGAGTGAGAATATATGGCCGAACGTTCATTCAAGAAGGAAGTCGAAGCCCTCAGGCTTGGTTCCAATCAGGTATTTACGGGCGAGGCCATTCTGGCGGTAACCAAAGCGCTGCTGGAATGCGGCGTGAGCTATGTCGGCGGCTACCAGGGCGCCCCCATCTCGCACCTGATGGATGTGCTGGCGGACGCCAAGCCGATCCTCGACGAGTTGGGCGTCCATTTCGAGAATAGCGCGAGCGAGGCGGCGGCTGCGGCAATGCTGTCCACTTCGATGCACTATCCGGTGCGTGGCGCGGTTACCTGGAAATCGACAGTCGGCACCAATGTCGCCTCTGATGCACTGGCCAATCTCGCCTCCGGCGGCGTTACCGGCGGTGCACTGATCATTATCGGCGAGGACTATGGCGAAGGGTCCTCCATCATGCAGGAACGGACCCATCCTTTCGCCATGAAATCGCAAATCTGGTTGCTTGACCCGCGGCCGAATACGCAGAGCATCGTCGATGCGGTTCGCCACGGGTTCGAAATGTCCGAGGCCAGCAACACGCCCGTCATGCTGGAGATGCGCATTCGCGCCTGCCATGTGCACGGATCCTACGTGACCCAGGATAATCAGCGGCCAGAATTCACGCTGGAGGACGCCCGCAACCATCCGCGCCGCGATACCGAGCGCATCGTGCTGCCGCCCGCCTCCTTCAGCCACGAATTTGAAAAAATCGAGCAGCGCCTGCCGGCGGCGATCAAGTACATCAAGGACAACAAGCTCAACGAAATCTTTGACGGCGATCTTTCAGACATCGGCATCATCACCCAGGGCGGACTGTACAATGGCGTCATCTCGGCGTTGCGCGCGAACGGCCTGGCGGATGTGTATGGCGAGACGCGCGTGCCGCTCTACTCGATGAATGTGACCTATCCGCAGGTACCCGACGAGATCGAAGATTTTTGCCGCGGCAAGCGCGCCGTGCTCGTCGTGGAGGAGGGCTATCCCGAATATATCGAGCAAGCGGTCAACACGATCCTGAGGCGGGCGAACATCGACACGCCGCTGATGGGTAAGGGATGTTTGCCGGAAGCGGGCGAGTATACCGCCGGCGTTCTGATTGCCGGGCTTCGCAAGTTTGTCGTCGAGGCGGGCCACGAGAGCGCTTTGGCATCGCACGGGGCGCCGTCCACACCCGACAGCGACATCGTCGCTAATCTCGCAGCAGGTATTCCGCCGCGCCCGCCGGGCTTTTGCACCGGTTGTCCAGAACGGCCGATCTTTTCGGCGATGCGGCTGGCGCAGGACGAACTTGGCGAAAGGCACGTATCGGCGGATATCGGCTGCCACCTGTTCTCGTCCATGCCGCCATTCAATATCGGCGCCAGCACCATGGGCTACGGCCTTGGCGCGGCATCCGCCGCCGGCCTCAATATCGGCAAGGGCAAGCGCGCCATATCCGTAATGGGTGACGGCGGCTTTTGGCACAACGGTCTGTCGAGCGGCATAGCCAATGCGGTTTTCAACAAGAGCGATGACGTTATCGTGCTGGTCGACAATTTCTATACTTCGGCGACCGGCGGGCAGGATATCTTGTCGTCGCGGGCATCCAACACTTTCCGCTCCACCAAACATCCGTTGGAGCAGGCGGTCAAAGGTGTTGGCGTTGAATGGGTCAAACGGATCGACCGAACCTATGATGTCAACGCCATGCGCGATCTCCTCAAGGAGGCCCTGACAACGAAAGCGCCCGGCCCAAAGGTGGTCATTGCATCGAGCGAATGCATGCTGAACCGGCAGCGCCGCGAAAAGCCGCTGGTGAGCAAGGCGATCAATGGCGGCAAGCGAACGGTGCAGGAAAAGTTCGGCGTCGATGAGGACATTTGCACCGGCGATCACGCCTGCATGCGTATATCCGGCTGCCCGTCGCTGACACTCAAGGAGAGCGCCGATCCGTTGCGCGACGATCCCGTGGCGTCGGTCGATTCATCCTGCGTCGCCTGCGGTCATTGCGGCGAAGTTGCCGATGCGGCCATATTGTGTCCGTCTTTTTACCGGGCCGACAAGATTCACAATCCCGGCTGGCTTGATCGCAAATTGTCCGCCTGGCGAAGCAAACTGATCGCCCGGCTCCAGGGAAAGATTTTCAACGCACGCCTGCAGGAAGTGGCGCCGGGCAAGGCGGAGGCCGTGTGATGAGCCAGCGGCTTTCAAACGATCAGCCGATCGCCATTGCAATCATGGCGCTGGGCGGCCAGGGCGGCGGCGTCATGCAGTCTTGGCTGGTTACACTGGCGGAGCAGCAGGGCTGGATTGCCCAGTCTACCAGCGTCCCCGGCGTCGCCCAGCGTACCGGAGCGACGGTTTATTACGTTGAAATGATCGGCAAGGCCGCCAAGCGGCCAGTCCTGTCGCTGATGCCCGTACCCGGCATGGTGGACATCGTTGTCGCGGCCGAATGGATGGAAGCGGGGCGAGCCATCCAGCGTGGTTTCGTAACTCCGGATCGCACCTGCCTGGTGGCGTCAACTCATCGGCAATATTCGGTATCGGAAAAATCCGTTCCGGGCGATGGAATGATGGATCCGAACGTCGTTCGCCTCGCTGCCGAGGCATCGGCCAAGCGGGTTTTGAGCGCTGACATGGCCGCAATCGCCGAGCAGAACGGCAGCGTCATTTCCGCTTCGATGTTCGGCGCGATAGCTGCATCAGGCGCATTGCCATTTCCGCGCGAAGCGTTTGAGGAAGCCATCCGTAGCCAGGGCGTTGGCGTTGCTTCAAGTCTGAAAGCGTTTGCCGCCGGATATGATGCCGCCGCCGCATCCAGCGATGGACGCACCCGCGATGAAACCGGTCAGCAGGTTGCGCCGCCCAGCCGGATGACCGGTGGTACAGCTGAACAGCAAAAGAATTATGCTGATCTACAGGCGCGGATTGTCAAAGAATTGCCGCAGGCTGCCCACGACATGGCGCAAACCGGGCTTGCCCGCGTCATCGACTTTCAGGATCCGGCCTATGGAGCCGACTACCTTTCCCGCCTGAAGCAGCTTTACGATCTTGATGCACACAATGGCGGTGAGGCGAAGGATTTCGCCGCCACGTGTGAAGCGGCGAAATATCTTGCTGCGGCCATGACATATCGCGATGTCATTCGCGTCGCCGACCTCAAGATTAGGTCCAGCCGATTTGATCGCATCCGCAAGGATATCAAGGCGGACGACGATCAGATCGTGGCGATGACGGAATTTCTGCACCCGCGTGTGGAAGAGATTGCCGAGATGCTGCCGAGAAAACTGGGCAAGCGCGTTCAGGAGACGCGAATGCTCAGCGGGCTGGTCAATCTGCTGTTCGCCGGCGGCAAACGGGTGCGCACCGATTCCATGCGCGGTTTCCTGATGCTCTATGTGCTGGCCGGCATGCGCAAGCGTCGGCCCGGATCGCTGCGCCATCACCGCGAAATGCGCCACATCGATGGCTGGTTGAAAACCGCTGGCGATCTGATCCCGGAAAATTATGATCTGGCGGTCGAGGCGATCCGCTGCCGGCGCCTGATCAAGGGTTATAGCGACACCCATGCGCGTGGCTTGAGCAAATACGACCGCGTTATGGAAGGTATTCGCAAGGTCAAGCACCGTCCGGACGCAGCCGAATGGGCTGATCGCCTGCTGCGGCTGGCGCTCAAGGACGTCGACGGCAAGGAACTGGACGGCGCGTTGCAGACCATCGCCGGTTTTGAATCTGGTGAATCCGGTCAATAGGTCCGCTCATACGCCCTTGTCGCGGTTCAACATGTCGGTCTCGCCGTGGATCAGCCCGTGGACGAATGTGCTGCCCTCGGTCGCAAGGCCGCCGCTGTGCAAAAAGCTGACGCCGACCCCGGCAACAAAGCCTGTTACCGCTCCGGACAGGGCCGCGAGTGACAATACCCGGATATCAACCGACCCGCCGTATGCGGCGATCACCGCGCCGGCGGTTCCCAGCCCGATCAATAGGGTGATCGCAGCATCGCTGCCTGACGCCCGCGGCCAAAGCGCCAGCGCCAGCAGCGGCGCAATGGAGACCGTCGAAAACAGAGTGGCCAGGCCGATCAGGATCCGCGCGTCCGTTTGCCGGTAGGCGAGGAATACGCCGCCGGCCCCAACTGCGGCGATCATGACGATGCGCGTCATTGCCAGCCGCCGGCTCGTCAGTGCCGAACTGTCGCGAACCCGGTAAAAGCCGTCATGTCCGACGACGGTGCCGAATGCTTGAAACCCGCTGCTCGCCAACACCAGCGAAACGGAAATGACGCCTGCCGCGATAAATCCTGAAAACGCGACCGCATAACCATAAAGGTCCGGCATTCCCAGCAGCAACCAGCGTCCCCGCGGTACAAAGTCTCCCGATCGCAACACCGCATCGCCAAGACCGGCCGCCTGGCACGCTGCTGTCAGTTGTTCCGGCGTTGACACGTGGGCGCCGCAGATTCGCAACACGCCGGAACCGCTGGCGCTATAAATGAAGGGTGGAAGGCCACCGGGCCGCTGGCCGGTCAGATAATTATCCAGAAGTATCGTCGAAAGCGCCATCGTCGCCAGGACGATCGTCGCAATTGCCGCAATCCACAATATCGCCGCGTATCCCGAACGCCGGGCGGCCCTGCTGTCACTTGCCGTAATGGCTGGCGACAGGAGCGGGGCGAGACAGCCAGTGCCCAGTGCCAGCGCTACCGTCACGAGGCCGGCGCCGTGGTCCCATTGGGCGCTGTCGTGCCACTCGCCGATCCGCTCCATTGCCCGTTGCCAGCCGGCGTGATCTCCGGCCACCGGCAGGGGAATGGCCTCGCCACCGATCAACACCATTGCCAATGGCAGGCACATGGCTGCAACAACTACGCCCGCCGCCCCGGTTGCGGCCCAGACCAGTCCCGCCATCCCGCCGGGTACGATGATCATGATCAACACGAAGGCCACCAACGCTGATGCGGCGTGCCGGTTCGTGCCCAAACCGTGGACGACAGCCGATATTGCCGATTCGTATCCGGCAAGGGCGATCATGAAGGCTGCCGCGCCAACCGCGGCAATAATCCCGAGCCGCACGCTTGTTTGTGGAAACCGGCCGGCAATCAGATCTGGCAGCGAAAACGCGCCGGTTTTGCGCAATATCGGCCCGGTAACAAGCGCCGCCGCGAGAAGTCCGGCGGCCAAACCGCCTATCAGCGCAGGCAGCGGAATATTGCCTGCCAGCGGTGGCAGGAACGGCAGGCTCAGCCCCAGGGTGAGCGCGGCTGTCGCCAGACCGGCATAGGGCGGTGGGACGGCCCGTCCGGCAGCATAAAACCGTGCGATGCGTACCGAATAAAGCAGCAGGCCGATGAGGCAGAGCCCGGCAAGGGTGAGGAACGGGCCAAGCAGCTGGACTATGCGCTCCGGTACGCCGATCCGGTCCAGCAATGCCACGAGCCCTGCTCCAATTGCAAAGGCGGCCATGGCGAAGGAGACGCGTCCATCGATTGCCGCGCGCTCAAGCAGATCCTCGTCGGTTAGCGGCTTTTTCAAAATTCAACCCTGTGTCGGCTTGCCGGCTGGATGCTCGCGCCCGGAGCGGCAGACAGTCCGTCAACGATCCCGTTTCACGGTTTTCGCTGAACTGCGCAATGCGCGCAATACCCGATTTGAACGGCGCAATCAGCCATTATAGGTTAAACGGGAAAATGGTGTAGCATAGCCGTGCAGCGCATGGACGGATCTAGCGGAGCGGACAGGAGCTGATTGAATTCAAGGCGGTATGCGTCGCGGTGCGGGAAGGGCCGGCAGCAACTTTTCGCACCTGGCTCGGTATTTTTTGGCAAGTCTGCCGGCAATTAAAATACGTCCGATGAGGATTGGGGATAGCGCCGCTGCGCCTGCTTGCGGTGTTGGTGTCTGAAGACCGGCCCTTCAGGGTTTCGGGCGGGGCGGAAACCCGGCAACCTGATAGCCGGTGGAGGAGGGGAAATGTCACAGGTCAGCCGGATTATTATCGCCGACGATCATCCCCTGGTGCGCGGGGCGCTGCGCCAGGCCCTTACGGGGGCCGCCGGCAGCGCGGAGATTGTCGAATGCGGCAGCCTGCAGGAATTGAGCGCCGCTGTTGCCGGCCAGCCTACGGACTTGATCTTGCTTGACCTGACCATGCCCGGGGTGCGCGGTTTTTCGGGACTTTTGTATATTCGCGCCCAGCATCCGGAAATTCCGGTTGTTGTAGTTTCTGCGAACGATGAACACGAGACCATAAGGCGCAGCATCAATCTTGGCGCTTCCGGATTTGTGCCGAAAACCACCGACATGGAAACCATGCGCGACGCCATTGGGCATGTACTCCAGGGTGAAACCTGGATCCCGCCTGATGTGAACATGGCGGTCAAGGACGACAGCCAGACCGGCGATATCATGAGCCGTTTGGCGTCGCTGACGCCGCAACAGGTGCGCGTCTTGATGATGCTGTCGGAAGGGCTGTTGAACAAGCAGATTGCTTACGAGTTGTCCGTTTCGGAAGCCACGATCAAGGCGCATGTTTCGGCCATACTGCAAAAGCTGGGTGTCGACAGCCGTACGCAGGCTGTCATCACCGCTGCCAAGATCGAAACTGCGCCGCGGCCAGAGGCCGAGGCCTGAGTTGGCACGGCCAATGTTTTGGCCGCCGTATTGCGGCGATAGCGCAACTATGGGCCTGCGGTCATGGTTTCGCCTTGACCTTCTGATATCGCAACCGGAACGCATTTTGATCTGCTTGCGCTTTGATGGAGCCATGAAAGCGGGCAAAGCCGTTCGTTCCCGAAGGGCGGGGCATAGTTGTGGGTCAATGACCCTTGTCAACGTGTTCGCACGACGCTTCGCTCTGGCCAAATGGAGGACGCGATGATTGCCAATATTCCGGTCCGGATAATGGCAGCCTGTCCGGCGCAGCCCGTTTGATTGGCGGCCGTAGCGCTGTTGGTTTTCGCAGCGCCAGCCTCGGCCCAGGAAGCGCCGTCCGCGCATATCGGCAAAGGCAAGGCCGTTACCCGGTCTGATGCAAACAGTGGCCGTTATACAATGACGCCCGCGCCGAACGGCTTTCTGCGGCTGGACACGAAGACCGGGGCAGTCAGCTTGTGTGCCGTGAGCGGCAAACGGGTTACATGTCGCTCCAGCGCCGATGAGCGCGCGGCGCTGGAAGCCGAAATCGCCCGGCTGGCCCGGCGCAACGCCGAGCTGGAACGCAAGCTCCGGACGGCGTCGAAAAGCACGAGACAGCGCTTGAAAGAATTGCTGCCTTCGGACAAGGAAATGGACAAGGCTCTGACATTTGCGGAACAATTCATGCGCCGCATGATGCGGATGATGCGTGAAGAAAAAGAGCAGCCCAACAAGATATGAACGGCAGTGCGGCATATACGGTAAATTCAGGCATGGGCGTCTTGCCGCCACGGAGATTAAGTAATGAGTGATCGATCAGGTTCCGATCCGCACACGGCGGAAGGCTCCCGCGCTCCGGGCTGGGACAATGCCCGCTGGGACGGCGCTTCCAGCCGCGGGGCCAGTGCGAAAAATTCGCCATCGGCTTCCGCCGGCGATGCGCCGTTGACCCGGTTTCTTGGCGGCTCGCCTGTGTCGGTACTGTTGCGCCTGTTGATCGTATCCTTTGCCGTTGGCGCATTGATGGTGTGGCTCGATATCCACCCCATGGACATCTACTACGGGCTGCGCCGCTTCTTCCACCGAATCTGGATGCTCGGGTTTGATTCAATCCGAGAAATCGGATCCTACATCCTGGCTGGCGCTATGATCGTGGTGCCGGTCTGGTTTGTCCTGCGGTTGATGAATATGCGCCGGTGATAGCGTGGGCTTGCATCAGCCGAGTCTGTTGCGCGGCCATTCCTGCGCGCGCGCGCCGGTGAGCTGTGAAATCGATGCGATATTGCCGGCGCGCATGTGATCGGCCAATCCGCGCTTGATCCGCCCGATCAAACCTGGACCTTCAAAAACCAGTGCCGAGTACAGCTGCAACAGGCTGGCGCCCGCTTCGATCTTGTCGATGGCGCTCTGCGCATCGTGAATGCCGCCCGCGCCGATCAGCGGAAACTGGTTTTCGACTCGCTTCCAGGTTTCCGCCAGCATGGTGGTGGAAAGCTCGAATAGCGGCGCTCCGGAAAGGCCTCCGGTCTCGCTGCGTTCTGCTGCGCGCAATCCGGCAGGGCGGGTTATCGTCGTGTTGCCGATGATGATTCCATCGATCCCGCGCGTTCTTGATACGCGCACGACATCGTCGAGATCTGCAAGAGTAAGATCGGGGGCGATTTTTAGCAGCACTGGCCTGCGCCCGGCGCGTGCGGCGGCGGTATCACGGGCATCCAGTACGCGGGCCAGCAGATCGTCGAGAACCTGTGCCTGTTGCAGATCGCGCAAACCCGGTGTGTTCGGTGACGAAATATTGACGGTGAAGTAATCCGCGACATCCGCGAAGGCAGTGATGCCGGCGACGTAGTCGTCGACGCGGTCGGCGGCATCCTTGTTCGCGCCGACGTTGACGCCAACGATTCCGCGCCTGCCGAGGCGCGCCGCCAGCCGCTTGTAGACAGCGCGGTGACCCTCGCTGTTGAAGCCCAAACGGTTGATGACGCCGCGGTCTTCCTTCAACCGGAACAGTCGCGGCCGCGGATTTCCAGGTTGGGGCAGGGGCGTTACCGTGCCTATTTCGGTAAAGCCGAAACCGATGCACAACAGCGCGTCCGGGACTTCGGCATGTTTGTCGAAGCCTGCTGCCATCCCGAGCGGGTTGGGAAAGGTCAGGCCAAAGGCCTGCGTTCGCAATATCGGGTCGTTGGCGCTCAAAGGCCAATAGCGCGCCGCTTTGAGCAGTTGCATGGTCGCGCCGTACGCTTTTTCGGCATCCATGGCGAAGAGCAGCGGGCGGGCCAGCGCATAAAGTCCCGTCATGACGGCGCGCCTGGCAGCAGTCCGTCAAAGTCATGCACGCCGTCGCGCAGCGGCAGCGGTTTTGTCCACAGCACTTCGTTCAGGGCGAATGGGCGGTAGAGGTGCGGGAAGAGGTCGCCGCCACGCGAGACCTCCCATTTCAGCGCATCGCCAAGCCTGCCGGCGTCCAGCGCCACGAGCAGCAGATTGCCCGCGCCTGCGAAATGCTTGGCTGCGGTTTCTCGCGCTTGCGCGGCGGTCGAAAAGTGAATGAAACCGTCGGCGATATCCACCGGCGCGCCTGTAAAGCTCCCAGCGGCTTGCGCCGCAGTCCACTCGTCCTGTGTAGCGATTTTGTAAATCAGGGTCATGAAGGGAACCATATAGCCGCTTGCGAAATTTTGGCTACCGGTTTGATGCGCGCCATCTCACGTTAGTGGAATGCCTGACCCGGCGCGGGTTGCAATTGATGGGTCTGGAGCCGGATTATTGTCCAATCTGCCTCAAATACTTGCGTGAAACACTTGCTTTTGCCGTGAAACAGGTATATATACCTGAATTAGGAATTATATACTTTATCCGGCCCGGTTGGTTTACGTCGACTTCGGCAGGGAGGTTCCCATGTTGAGCCACACACAGATATGGGCGGCAATTGACGCCCTGGCCGCACGTTACGGGCTGACCGCCTCGGCGCTGGCCCGTAAGGCCGGGCTTGACGCCACCACGTTCAACAAGTCGAAGCGACAAACGCCGGATGGACGCTTGCGTTGGCCGTCCACCGAATCGGTCGCCAAGGTGCTTGATGCGACCGGCGCGTCGCTGGATGAATTCATGACGCTTTTGACCGCCCGCAAGGGCGAGGTGCGCTCCACTGTCCCGCTGATCGGTCTGGCCCAGGCCGGGACCGGGGGCTTTTTTGACGATGCCGGTTTTCCAACCGGCGCCGGGTGGGATGAGATCGCCTTTCCCAATGTGCCGGACGAAAACGCCTACGCGCTGGAAATCTCCGGCGATTCCATGCTGCCGCTCTTGCGCGACGGGGATATCGTGATCGTCTCGCCGGGCGCCTCGGTCCGCCGCGGCGACCGTGTCGTTGTAAAGACGGTGGCCGGGGAAATCTTCGCCAAGGAATTGCGCCGCCAGACGGCCAGGACAATTGAATTGCAATCGCTCAATCCCGAGCACGAGGATCTGGTCTTTGATATGAAGGACATCGACTGGGTCGCGCGCATCATGTGGTCGAGCCAGTAGCAGGTCTGAGGTCCTGCCAGGGCTGCCGAAAATCGCCCGCCGCTATGGATAAACCAACAGCCACAGACCGCGCGCCACGTAGATGGAGCTGAAGAACCAGATCAGGTAGCGCGTGCCGAGGCGAAACAGTCTTTCGGTCATGAAATTGTTCAGCACCGTTCCGCCTGCCGCCGTTCCGGCCGCCGACAGAATAACCAATCCGGCGAAAAACCAATAGGGTGCGATGTCGTCATAGGCGCCGATCAGTGCGCCGAAATAGGTGAAACGCACGACCTGCGCGAACAGCGTGGTCATCGCCTTTGTGGCGACCACCGCGTGGCGGGACAGCGGCGAATGCTGGAAAAACATGTCGAGGACATTTCCACCCGCGCCGACGCCGATTTGCAGCACCATTACAACGTAACCGCACACATAGGCCATGCCGCGTTTGGTTACGTCCAGCCGCAAATGCTTCGGAAGCATGTCGCCGAGAAACGGCAGCAATCCCATGCCCAGGTAAACCATCGGTTTGGGCGGCACGAATGCCAGAACCAGCATCGTGATGGCGCCGGCCAGCGAACCGAGGATGTAGCGAACGGTAATCGGCCAGTTTATGTGCCCGCGCCAGAACCAGGCGCGCCAGGCGCCGTTGACGAACATCATCCCTGAGAACACCGTGATCGCCGCCGGCACGCTGAGGTAAAACAGCAGCACCGCAAGTAATATCTGGCCGCCGGCCATGCCAAACACGCCCGATATAAAGGCGGAGGCGAATGCGGCCGTTGCGACGGCCGAACCGGATATGACGGTAAGCATGGTTGCGTTTAGCAAGTATGGCGATCACGGAAAATGGGACCGGCAGCGCCCCGCGTAGTCATGCAGGGACCGGCCGCGCAAATTCACGCTACAGCAAGATGAGCGTAAGCGGCGGATATAAGGTCACGATGATGAGAACCAGCAGCATGACCAGCATGAACGGCGTCGCCCCCCAGAATATGTCTTCGAGGCGGATGCGTTTGTCCTGCAGGTTGTTGTGAATGACGAAGCATGCAATCCCCAATGGCGGGGTCAGCAAGCCGATTTCAACCGCGATGACGGTCACGATGCCGAACCAGACCAGGTCCACATCAAACGGCGCCAGCAGCGGCACTGCGATCGGCACCAGGATCAGCATGATTTCGCCGGCCGACATGATCGTGCCGAGGATCACCACCGTGATGATGTAAATTGTCAGCAATCCCGCAAGCCCGATTCCGAGCGCGACAATGTAGGATTCCATCACGTTGGGAATGCTCGTCATGGCGATCATCCGGGCATACAGGCTCGCCGCAACCAGCAGGAAGCAGATGGCTGCCGTCACATGACCGGTTTCCATCAGCGTTTGCCACAGCGTCTTCCAGGTCAGGCGCCGCTTGAGGATCGTCATGATCAGGGCGCTCATGGCGCCGACGCCGCCGGCTTCCGTGGCCGTAAATACGCCACCATAAATGCCGCCCAGCACAATAAGGATCAGGATCAGGATCGGCGCAGTCTTCACGGCCAGTTCCCGGTTGGTCATATCCGAATCGATATCGCGGGAAAGCGTTTCCGGCGCAGCGACCTTGTCGGGCACATAATGCGCCATGAAGGCAATGAGGATGCAATAAGCGATCGCGAGTATGACGCCCGGGACAATGCCTGCGATGAACAGGTCCCCGATCGACGTTTCGGAAAGAATACCGAACAGGATCAGCAGCAGGCTCGGCGGTATCAGCATGCCTAGGACCGATGAGCCGGCCACCACGCCAACGGCAAAACGGGGCTTGTATCCGAACCGCAGCATTTCCGGCACGGCAACCTTCGTGAATACCGACGCCGAGGCAATGCTTGTCCCTGTAACCGCTGCGAACACCGCGTTGGCGCCGACAGTCGCCATCCCCAGCCCGGCCCTGACACGGCGGAACAGGTGGTTTGCTACGTCGTACGTATCCTTGCCGATATCCGACACGCTGACCAGTAGACCCATGAATACGAACAACGGGATTACGCCGAACTCGTAACGCTTGAGGCTTTCCGATGCGGACAGCGCGAGCAACCGTCCGGCAATGTCGAAATTGTCCCGGATCAGCGCGACGCAGGCGAACGACAATATCGCCAGTGCAACGCCGACATGGACACCGACATAAACCAGCAACAGGACGAACAGCACGGAGATCATGCCGATCTGCACGGCTGACAAGTCAAACACCTTGTTCAAGCCGAACAGCACGACCAGCGTAAGCAGGGTCGAGGCGATGGCGATGACAATTCCGCTCCGGTCAATGCCGTCCGTGCGCGCCGCCTGTCCGACGCCGCGTACGTCCTTGCCAACGTGGCGAATGAATTGAATGCCGCATACGGCGATGCCGACAAGAACGGTGAGCTTCAGCATCCATACCTGGATCGTGAAATCGCCCTCGACCCCGGCATAGGTGTTCAGCCGCCAGGCCTTTTCAAACAACGGCACGCTGTAAAAGAACAGCAATGTCATCAGCACGGCGCCTGCGGCGTGATAGATCGCCTGCAAGGACAGCCCCAGTTGCGGCCGCCGCTCAAGCAGGCGGCCAATCAGCACATCCGAGCGCGTCATGCGTTCGCCGCGGAGCGCTGCCGCCAATTGCAGGAAGACGATCGCCACGATCGAAAACTCGATGATGAGCGGAACGCCCTTGATCGGAAAATTGAACAGGAAGCGCGAAAACACGTCCGTGTTGATCAGGACCATGATGACGAAAATCCACAAGGTCCCGATGGCATTGAGCGCCGATACGAGCCCGTCAAACAGCTTGCCGAATTGCCCGGTAATGCCTGTCTGTCCCGGCGGCGCGGCTTGTGAAAGTGTGTTATCGTCGTTCATGACGCTGTGGTGGATAAATTGCAGGACCCGTTAAAACCGCCGCCCTCACCAATGGGAAAGGCAGGGGCGGCGTATTGGATCGGTTTTCCGGGGCGAGCTGATCAGTCCTTCAACCAGTCACGGCCAAGCGGTATCTTGCGCGCCTTCAATTCGCCGATAAAGGCAGCCAGAACCTTCTTGCCGGGTTGACCGCGCTTTTCGAGACGCTCGGCCCAGGCCTTGGCGATGTTCGGCATCGCCTTTGCCCAGCGCGACCGCTCAGCGTCGGACATTGTGCTGGTCTTCAGGCCCTTCTTCTTCATGATGCCCAGAAATTTCCGCATCTTGGCTTGGTCGGCCTTGATGATCCAGCTGGCATATTTGTCGGCGGCGTTCTGGAAAATTTTCTTCGCGTAGTCGGGCATTTTCTTCCAGGTGTCGAGGTTGACCGTGATCCCCGATACGTTGCTGGGACCGAAGTTGACCATGGTCAGGTGCGGAGCCACCAGATAGGTCTTGTAGGCAAACCCCAGTATCTCGTTCATCGGATATCCTTCATAAACGCCGTTGCGGATATCCGTGTGAGAATTGGCCATGGACGATGGTACGACCACGGCGCCGGTGCCCTGGAACCATTGTCCGAACGCGCCGCTGGCCCCGATCTTGCGCCCCTTCAGGTCGTCGATCGACTTGACCGGAAACTTGGTGAAGAATTGTTGCGATGCCGAGACACCGCTCGCCAGATAGATCTGGTTGTATTTCGCGTAGGTCTTGTTGAGTTCGGGAACCCGCTTGCGCATCGCCCGGTCGACTTCCACCATCTGCGCCATGCTGTACTTGCCGAATGGCGCGATCGTCGTGACTTGCTCAAGCGGCAGTTTCGAAGCTTCGAAGTTTTTCAGGATAAGCCCGACATGAGCGATACCGTTCTCAACGGTCTCGAAAACCTCGGTAAACTTTGCAAGGCTCTGGCCGTAGGCTTGGGTCCATTCGATCTTTAGTCCCTTGCCCGCGGCGGCAAGCTGCTTGTTTATTTCCGGGATAACCTTGTTCTTGAATGCCGCCACGTAGGAAACGTGCGGCGGCGCTGCGGCCACGACGGTCAGTTTCAGCGTTTCGGCTAGCGCCGGGCTGGCGACAACCAGCGCCCCAGCGCATGCAAATGGAAGAACGTGTCGCATAATACCTCCCTCTGTAGCTATTGCGGGAAAACTGGATCCCGGTTTTACGGACTGATTGTCGCGATTGCAGAAAAACTGCAACCAGGTCACGCTTGCTTGTTTTGATAAAGTCTAGTGAACGGTCCCGTAAGCGTCAACAAGGCGCGCCGCCCGCGCAATTGCTGGCGCCTCAAACCGGATTGGGTTCGGCGCGCTGGATACCTCGCACCAGATCGGCGCATTTCTCGCCGATCATCATGCATGGCGTATTGGTGTTGCCGGCGATGACTTCCGGCATGATCGACGCGTCGGCGACACGCAGGCCCTCGATGCCGCGCACCCGCAATTGCGGATCGACCACCGCCGTTTCGTCGATACCCATTTTGCAGGTCCCGCACGGGTGCGAGCGATGGTGGGCATTGGCGCGGATATTGGCTTCCAGTTCCGCATCCGTTTGCACCGCGGTTCCGGGCTCGATTTCGCCGGTAATATAGTCGGCCAACGGCGATTGCGCATAGATTTCGCGGCTCATCTTCAGCGCCCGGATCATCGTGTCGAGATCGGATCGCTCCTGGAACATGTTGAACTGGATGCGCGGGGCATCGTCCGGATTGGCCGAACGCAATTTTACCCAGCCGCGCGATTGCGGATTGAGCGGCCCGCCGACCCGGGCCGAAAAGCACCATTGCGGCTTTCTCGTCACTCCGGGAAACCAGAGATTGGCGCGGTTTGAAAGCGTCATGTGGACGATCTGGATATCCGGCCGGGCGAGCCCGTCCCGCGAGCGCAGGAACGAATGGGTCGCCGCGCCATTGGTTGAAAACGCGCCGTTGCGCTTGAACATCCATTGCAGCACACCGATGGTTGCCCGATCGAGCCGCAGATGTCGCGTCAGGCCATTGTCTTCCTTGACGGCCTGCACGTTGAGCATGTTCGGATGCTCGGACAGGTTCTGGCCGACACCGGCCATGTCGTGCACGACGGGGATGTCGAATTCGCGCAGGTGATCGGCCGGGCCGATGCCGGACAGCATCAGAACTTGCGGCGAATTGTAGGAGCCGCCGCACAGGATGACTTCGCCGTCCGCATGGGCCGTCTTCTTCTGTCCGTGCTGGACATATTCAACGGCGCGGGCGCGATGGTTTTCCACGATCACCCGGCTTGTCAGCGCACCGGTTTCGATGACGAGATTGGGCCGGTTCATCGCTGGATGCAGGTAAGCACGCGCCGTACTCGTGCGCCGCCCCTCGAACGTGTTCTGTTCCATCCGGGCAAAACCGTCCTGGACCGCGCCGTTGGGATCTTCATTATAGGGAATGCCGGCGGCTTCGGCGGCGCGCCGGAATTGTTCGAACAGCATGTCGGGAAAGTCGACCGGCTCGGTGCGCACCGGCCCTGATGCGCCGTGGAACTCGCTTTCGCCGCGCCAGCTCGTTTCCAGTCGCTTGAAGTAAGGCAGGACGTCGCGATAGCCCCAGCCCTCGCAACCTTGCTGGCGCCACAGGTCGTAATCCATCGCGTTGCCGCGAATATACATCAGCGCGTTGATCGAGGATGACCCGCCAAGCGTCTTGCCGCGCGGAATTTCAAGGCGGCGGTTGTTCAACTCCGGTTCCGGCTCGGATTCAAATTTCCAGTTGTAGCTGGAACTTGCAACGACGCGCAAAAACGCCAGCGGCATGGTCTGAAACAGGTGCCTGTCCTTTCCGCCGGCTTCCAGCAGCAGCACGCGCGCGTCCTTATCTTCTGACAGCCGTGCGGCAATTACCGCGCCGGCGGAACCAGCGCCGATAACGATATAGTCGTAGCCGTTGGCCAAGCGCTTGCTCCCTCGCTTTATTCCGGTTTCAGATCTTGCGCTGGCGCGCGTTCACGCCGCCAGGCTTTGCAGAAAATCGTCGTGGTCCTTCACCAGCGCGCCTGCCAGCGCCCGGGCGATAAGCTCGCGCGTTTCGCCGATACCGTAAAGGGCCACGAATGAACCAAAGCGTGGGCCGCGATTTTCCCCCAGCAGCACCTGGTACAGCATCGAGAACCAGTCGTTTGAGACCCCGGGGCGCTCCGGCGTCGCGCCCTTTGCCTTCATGTTCTGGTAGCGCGGTATCGGCCGGGCGACATCGTAGAGCGTAGTCTGGATATCCTCGCCGCTGGCGTCGGCGGGCATGGCGGCGAGCGCTGCGTCCAATGCCTGCAAGGCGGCGCGCTCGTCGTCGTCGGGCAGGCGATAGGATTTTTGCGGCCGCACGAAGTCGCGGTAGTAGGCGATTGCAAAACCGACCAGCGCATCAAGCCGCGGATGGGTATCGGGCGTTGCATTCGCCGCATAGCGGCGCAGGAAACCCCAGACCACGCCCTTGTCTTCGCTGTTTGCGACCGTGACCAGGTTGAGCAGCATGGCGAAGGAAACCGAGGTTTCGTTTTCGCCGCCGTGATTGAGCACTTCCGGCGCCGGTGGCTCGCCCCGGTGAATATGCCAGACCGGGTTGCCGAGCCTGTTCTTGTCGTCCTGGCGGCCGAATGCGCCGAGGAATTGCAGATACTCGTCGGCGGCGCGCGGGACAACGTCGAAGTACAGGCGCTTGGCCTCGCGCGGCTTCTGAAACATGAACAGCGACAGGGATTCCTGGCTGGCGTAGGTGAGCCATTCCTCGATGGTCATGCCATTGCCCTTCGACTTGGAAATTTTCTGGCCCTGCTCGTCGAGGAACAATTCGTAGTTGAAGCCTTCCGGCGGTTGACCGCCGAGCGCCGCGACTATCCGGCTCGACAGGCGTACCGAATCGATAAGGTCCTTGCCGGCCATTTCATAATCGACGCCGAGCGCCGCCCAGCGCAGCGCCCAGTCGGCCTTCCACTGGCATTTGACATGTCCGCCGGTAACCGGCGTTTCGACCTTTTCGCCGGTTTCGGGATCCACGTAGATGATCGTCCCTTCAGCTACTTTGCGCTCGATCACCGGAACCTGCAGCACGACGCCGGTCCGCGCGCATACCGGCAGGAACGGCGAATAGGTGGCGCGGCGCTCCGGGCCGAGCGTCGGCAGGATGATGTCGAGAACCTTGTCGTGCACCTCGAGCATTCGCAGCAGCATCTCGTCGAAGCGGCCCGACGTGTAATAATCCGTCGATGACGCGAATTCGTACTCGAAGCCGAACCGGTCGAGGAAGGCGCGCAGGCGGGCGTTGTTCGCTGCGCCGAATGAGCCATGCGGGCTGCCGAACGGATCGGGTACCCGGGTCAGCGGCTTGCCGAGGTGTTTGGCGAGTTCCTCCTGGTTGGGGACGTTGTCGGGCACTTTGCGCAGCCCGTCCATGTCGTCGGAGAATGCCAGCAAGCGGGTTTCGATTTTGCCGCCGGTCAGGAATTCGAAAGCGTGGCGCACCATGCTTGTGCGCGCAACTTCGCCGAATGTGCCTATATGGGGCAGGCCGGACGGGCCGTAGCCGGTCTCGAACAGCACCTTGTCCTGGCCGGATTTTTCGATCCGCGCGACCAGTTTGCGCGCTTCCTCGAATGGCCAGGCCTTCGATTCCGATGCTGCGTCCCTTAAACTCATGATTGTTCCTG
>CAZTMN010000004.1:61057-72019 GCA_964615275.1 uncultured Beijerinckia sp.
ATTCGCGCCGGGCGCATTTATAGGTGCATGTTCGCCGGTTTTGAAGCATCCGCGGCAAAAATAGTTCACGGCCGATTTCGTGGCGCGCGCGAAACGCCGTGATCGGTCTTGTGCCAGTGGAACGGGTCGCGGATGAGATCGGCCAGGGCCCACCAGGCAGCGAAGGTTTGCAGCAGCCAATAGAGCGGCAGGCTGGCCAGCCATCCGGTCAGGCCCCGGAGCTGGCGACGTTTCATGCCAAGGAAGATCGGCCACAGGGCTGCGCCCGTACCCGCGACAAAGACAAAACACCAGCACGTGCTCACCACAATTTCCATGGCTGACGCCGGCGACAGCAAATCGCCCCAAAGCAATTGATGGATGGTCACAACGGCGAACATCGGGCCGAGCAGCAGGCCAAGCAATGATCCAGCAAAGTGCAAAAAAGCCACTGTCGCCGGCTGCGGGCCCATGCCCCGCACGGACCGGCGCGGCGAGCGCATGTGAACCAGCAGCGTCTGCATCCATCCCTTGATCCAGCGCCGCCGCTGGCGCATCCACATGCCGGGCCTGTCGGGCGCCTCCTCGCCCGTCGATGAAGCCAGTGCTTCCGTCCGGTAGCCGAACTGCGCCAGCCGCAATCCGAGGTCGGCGTCCTCCGTCACGTTCCAGTCGTCCCAGCCCCACAATTTGCGCAGCACATCGGTGCGAAAATGATTGGACGTTCCCCCGAGCGGTATTGGCATGCGCAACCACGCCAGTCCGGGATTGATGACGTCGAACAGCGCCGCATATTCGATAGCGAACATCCGCGTCAGCCAGCTGTCGCGGATATTGTCGATGTACAGCCGTCCCTGCAGGCAGGCGACGGTTTCGCCGCTGCGCGCGAAGACATGGGCCGCCTCACGCAATTGGCCTGCTTCAGGCAAATCTTCGGCGTCGAATACGCAGGTATATTCGCCCCTGGCCAAACCCAGCGCCGCATTCAGGGCGCGCGGCTTTGTGCGCGGCGTGCCGGCAGGGACGCTGATGATCTGGAAATTGGCCGGTAAATCCAGCGCTTCAAGCGCCTGGCGGGTCGCATCGTCGTCAGCTTCGACCACCAGCTTGATGTCGAGTTTTCCGGCCGGATAGTCGATTCGCTGCAACGCGTGCGTGAATTGCGCAGCGACGCCCGCTTCGCGGTAGAGCGCCGCGATGATCGCGTAGACCGGCAGGTTGCGGTCGTCGTCGCGCCCGGCGCCGGTTCGTGCCGCAAGGATAAACTCCCGGCTAAAGGCATCGCAGCTACCGGCTGTGGCGAACAGCCGGATCATGATGGACCCGGATAATATCGACCCGGCCAGGAATGAGACCAGCAGCCAGAAGGCTCCGCCTGCGGCAAGTCCGGCAATCAGCAGCAGCGCCAGTGCGCCCAGGACAATGGTTTGATAGCGGCCGCAGATGTTGCGAGCTGACAATCCCGGTTCTCCGGCTGCGAGTGAATTCGCCGCATGTTCCGCAATTTCAGGCGCGCAACTTGTAAACACGCCGTCCCGTAACTTGCCGGGCGGTGCAATCACGAACCGTTCCGTTGGCAGGGTCCGCCGCCGTTGCAGGGTAAGCAGCTCGCTGATACGCCGGCCCTGCGGCGCCAGCAGCCAGGCCGGGCCGCCGGTTTCCGCGGTTGCGAGCGGCGCAACGCCGGTGGTTATTGTTTCGGGATAGGCGGTACCGGATCCCAGCGGCGGAAGATCGCCGGCGTAGGACAAACCGAGATGCCGCGCGAGCGACCGGTAATAGGCTGGTTCACTGACCGCGCCACTGGCCAGCAATTCCTCCTCTGCTGGTGTGCCGGTTCGCGCGGCTTCGGCGGCACAGGCGGTCAGGATACCGGGTGCGACGCCGTAATGCGCCAGAAAGGCAATCGAGGCGGGCAGCGAACTCTGCCGGGGCAGGCTCGAACTTGGCAGGCTTGCACTTGGCAGACGGGGCGCAGCGTGAAAGACTCTACCGGCAGAAACCGGCGATGGTCCCGGAACTGCTTTCGCGCGCGCGCGGACAGACCTGGATGGGACTCCTGCGCCTTGCTGGAGGCGTAAATTGCGGGAATCTTCTCCTGGTTGTGGTGGATGCGCAAACGACACAGGAACATTGACCAATAAATGCGTAACGATAAACTAGACTACAGTGACTGTGACTTGGCTTTTTCTAACTGTCAAGATTGGCTCCGGGGCCGCTTGCGCCGGGTTGCAGGTGTTGCATCCCGTGTCGTGTTGATGGCTGCCGGCCTGATGGCTCTGCCCGGCCCGGCGGCAGCGCAGATGCCTCCCGCGCCGGGAACGCCGAACTTCTGGGATTTGCAGCGCCGCGTTGAAAAGCCCAATACCGCCTTTCTGCGCGTAATCCGTTTCATCACGGACGACGATTACCCGCCTTTTGGATTAACCTTGCGGGACAGAACGCTGACAGGCTTCAACGTCGATCTGGCGCGCGCGATCTGCAAGGAGCTGGCGGTCGCCTGCACCGTGCAGGCAAGGCGCTTCGATACCATCGTTGCGGCAATCGAGACGGGCAGGGCCGACGCAGCTGTCGCCTCCCTTGCAATTTCGCCAAAGGCGCGGGAGCGGCTCCTTTTCACCCATCCCTATTACCGCACGCCGGCTCGGTTCGTTTCGCAGCGGAACACCGGCCCGGTGCAGATTTCTCCCGCCGGCCTCGCCGGGAAAACCATAGGGGTAATCGCGGGTACCGCGCACGCGGCCTTTCTCGCGCGGTTTTTTCCAAAGGCCAAACCCAAGACCTACCGCACCACGGCCGCTCTGCTGGCAGCCTTGAAAAGCCGTGAGACCGGGATAATTTTTGGTGACGGGGTTACCCTGGCTATCTGGCTCAACGCCGCCGCATCCGGCGATTGCTGCGAATTTCGCGGTGGCCCGTACACGGAAAGTTATTTTTTTGGTGAGGGTGTTGGAATCGCGGTGCACAAAAACAACCGCGCATTGAAACAGGCGCTGGATTTCGCGTTGTTCAGGCTGGCGGAAAAGGGCGTCTACTCGGAATTATATCTGAAACATTTCCCGATCGGGTTTTATTGAAGCGGTGTTACAGAAACTTCGCCAGCGCCACCACGGCTTTGTCCGGTGGCTGCTTGATGTTGAAGGCGTTCACGAATTGCCCGCGCTTGTTCATCAGGTAGACGACGGCGGAATGATCCATTGAATATTCTCCGTCCTTGCCCGGAACCTTGCGGGCATAGGCCCGAAACGACTTGATCGCCCGGTCGATTGCCGGGCGCGATCCGGTCAATCCGATGATGCGCTTGTCAAAATTGGCAATGTAATCTTTCATTTTCGCAGCCGTGTCGCGCTCCGGGTCAACGGTGATAAACAACGCGTTGATTTTCTTGTCCGGCCCCATTTTGCGGAAGATCTCGGATATTTCGAACAGGCTCGTCGGACACACGTCCGGGCAATTGGTGAACCCGAAAAATACAAAATAGGGCCGGCCGGCGAAGTCCTTGTTCGACACCAGCTGACCATTGTGGTTCTCCAGCACGAACGCACCGCCGATCCGCACTGCGGGCACTGTTTTGCCGCGATCGATCAGCGTTACCCAGGCCGTCGCCAGCAACAGAACCAGCCCAAGGCCGAAGCAGATGATCGGAGCGATGAGGCGGCGTTGTGCCGGGGTCATGGCAATCTCCGGGTGGGGCTGGATCAGAAGCAGTTGGCGACGGCGGTTGCCAGATCCACGAACATCGTCGGACCGAAGCGGAACCACATCAGGACCGACGCCAGGAACATCATGCCGAACCCGCCCAGGATCAGCCAAAGCTGCAGGCTTGAAATCCGGTCATGCTCCGGCGTGGCGCCGGCTTCGCCTGGGAAGCCTGCCTCGCCGCCGCTGTTGTCCGTTGCGTGGCCGGCCGGGCCGGCCTTGATGCTATCGGTCACGGTCTGTCGTCTCTCCACCCATTCTCCCCATCATATAGCCATTCGCAGCGGCGCTTGCACCCCCGCATGCTGCGTCAATGGATCACGATTGGTTTGATTGTTAAGCGGACAACTCCCGCACCAGCCGCCGCATGAAGCCGATGCACGCCTCGAGCTCGGAAATCTCAATAAATTCATCGGGCTGGTGCGCCTGGTCGATGGACCCCGGTCCGCAGACGACGGCCGGGACGCCGCCGGTCTGGAATTGCCCGGCTTCCGTCGCATAGGCGACGGCGATGGTTTGGTTCGAACGTGTCAGCTTCAGCGCCAGTGTTTCCGCCGCGGAGCCGGGATCGGGCGCAAGGCCCGGTACCTCGAGGCCGGCTATCGTTTCGATGTCCGCCTCCGGCGCATAACGGCGCAGCACCGGCAGGATATGTTCGGCGGCGTATTCGTCCAGGCGTTTGTGCACCTCGTTTTGCGCCATGCCGGGCAGCGAGCGAAACTCCCAGTGAATTTCGCATTCCTTGGCAAGAATGTTGCGCGCCGTTCCGCCCTGGATTGTGCCAACGCTGATGGTCGCATAGGGCGGATCGAAACGGTTGCCGGCTTCGGCGGCGTCGACATATTCGTCCGCATACCGGTACAATTGCGCCACCAGCTCGCCGGCGGCGCGATTGGCGTTGGCGCCAAGATACGGTTTCGACGAATGCGCCTCCTTGCCGCGCACGAGCGTACGATAGCTGGCAATGGCCTTGTGGGCGTCGGCTACATGCATTTGCGTCGGCTCGCCGACAATGACGCTGCCGGGCTTCGGCAGATCCTTGCCGAACCGCGCAATCGTGTCCAATGGCCCCTGGCAACCGATTTCTTCGTCATAGGACAACATGATATGGATCGGTAGCGTTAGGTCCACCGCCTGAAACTCCTCGATCATCGCCAGGCAGATTGCATCGAAGCCTTTCATGTCGGTTGTGCCACGCCCGTAGAGCCGGCTTCCTTCGCGTCGCATGGTGAATGGATCACTGGTCCATTCCTGGCCTGCGACCGGCACCACGTCTGTGTGTCCCGACAGGACGACGCCGCCGTCGCGCATCGGTCCGATCGTGGCGAAAATCGCCGCCTTGTCGCCGGGTCCGTTCGGCACGATCACGTAGGGCACGTTCCGTGCCTTCAGATATTGTTCGATGTGCCGCACGATCGGCCAGTTCGACTTGGAACTTTCCGTATCGTAGGAAACCAGTTCGCCGAGCAAGCCGATGGTGGTTTCCAGCCGCTCTGTGGTGGCGGCGTCCGGCTGTCCGGGCAATGCCTCTGCCATGGTTTGGAACCTGTTGTTGATAAGATGGCGTGCGCTAGTTGATGCTGTGCCGGTCGTGCGGCGAATCCAGCGAGAAGGCCGGAATTTCGACGTCGAACGGTTCGCCGCCTTTTCCGACAAAGCGGTAGCTTCCCGCCATGATCCCCGACGGGGTGGTCAGCGGACAGCCGGATGTATAGCGGAACCGCCCGCCGGGAGGCAGCAACGGCTGCTCGCCGACGACGCCTGGACCCCGTACCTCTTCCAGCTTTCCGTTGCCGTCGGTGATGCGCCAGTGCCGGTGGGTCAGCTGCGCCTCCGATTGTCCCAGATTCTCTATCTCGACATGGTAGGCCCAGAAATAATGGCTCCGGCCGGGCTCCGAGCGGTCGTCGAGGTACTCCGGCTCGACGCTGACGCGAATATCGTGTGTTGTGGCCTGATAGTTCGTTTTCATGTCCTGTCCGCTAGGTTCAAACAGGGTTATTATAACCCGCGCTGGCGCCCATTACAAAGGCGGTAGGGTTCACTGGGCGCAGTCCGGGCGGCCCGGGACAATCGCGGGCAGCCGATGCTAGAACAGCGCGAACGACGCAAAAAAAACCAACGCCGCAGGAGCTCAGCATGCCGGTCTTGAATTTTGGTTCGCCACTGGATGGCGTCATGCAGACCGCGTTTATTGTCGAGGACATCCATAAGGAAATGGATCGCTTTACGGAACTGCTCGGTATCGGCCCGTGGTTCCTGCGCGAGCGCGGGCGATTTGCCGTCCAGACCTATCGCGGTGAACCGACCGAGGTCGAATTGGCGATCGCCATGGGGTATTGCGGATCGATGAACTACGAGCTGATCCAGCAACTCAATGACGTGCCTTCGGTTTACCGGGACGTGGTGGAACAGCGAGGATATGGTTTGCATCATTTCGGTTACGTGGTCGACGATTATGCAGCCGGATGCGCAAAATACGCCGGCCAGGGGTTCGAGCTGGTTTATGAAGCGGAGGTAACTGGCGGCGCAAGGGTCGGCTATTTCGACACACTTGCAGTGTTGCCGGCGATGGTGGAAGTAATCCAGATGACGCCGCAGTCGGAGGCCAATTTCACCAGGTTCCAGCAAGCTTCGGTTGGCTGGGACGGAAGCGACCCGGTTCGCTTGCGCGAACCCCTGCCGGGCAATTAGCCGGGCGTGGATGGTGAGCAGGCTGCTGGCGGTTGCGGCACTGAAACGCCGGGGTCCTGTTCGAAACGACCTTCAGGAATGACAGGAGTGCATTGTGGCCGGCGAACATGACATCATTGACCTGCGCTCGGATACGGTAACGCGCCCCACATCGGCGATGCGCGCGGCCATGATGGAAGCCCTTGTTGGCGATGATCAATATGGCGACGATCCTTCTATGAACGCCTTGCAGAACCGGGTCGCCGGCATGCTCGGCAAGGAGGCCGCGCTTTGGCTGCCATCGGGTACGATGGCCAATCAGGTTGCGCTGAAAGTTCTGACAAACCCGGGGGACGACGTGATCGTGGCGCGTGAGGCCCATGCGGTCTGGCATGAGGCCGGCGGTTCCGCCGCCAATGCTGGCGTTCAACTCACCGAGATCGGCGATAGCGGCACGTTTACTGCCGATGAATTCATTGCCGCCATCAAGCCTTCCGGCCATGGCATTTTTCCGCCGACAACACTCGTTGAAATCGAGAACACCCACAATCGCATGGGCGGTGTGGTGTTTCCGCAGGATGAAGTGGAGCGTATCTGCGCCGCGGCGCGCGAGCACGGTATCACCCCCTATCTGGATGGCGCCCGGCTTTGGAATGCTGCGCTTGTAACAGGCAAGAGTGTCGCCGAGCTGGCGGCCCCCGTTGCCATGGTAATGGTGTCGCTGTCGAAAGGTCTTGGCGCACCGGGCGGCTCGATGCTTGCCGGATCGCGTGAACAGATCGCACGGGCGAACCGGCATCGGCGCATGTTCGGTGGCGCCATGCGCCAGGTCGGGTTTTACGCGGCGGCCGCCACTTACGCGCTCGATCACCACATTGAGCGGCTGGCGGACGACCATCGCGCTGCGAAAGCGCTGGCGCAGGCGCTGCAGCAATGCCCGCATATCGAAATCGATGTGGAGGCGGTAGAAACCAATATCGTCGTCTTTCATCTCAAGGATAGCTCTTCGCCAACCGCCGATGTCGTTGCAAGGGCCCGTCAGGCCGGCGTGCTGATCAACGCCTTTGCGGCAAGGACGCTGCGCGCCGTGACCCATCTGGATGTCAGCGAGGCGCAATGCCGCAGGGCCGGGGAGATCATTGTCGAAAGTGCAGAGGGTCGATGACGTTCATGCCGCAGTCGGATCAACCGCCGGGTACAGCTAAAGTTTTAGCTGGCGCTAAAGTTACAAGGACATGTATCTTCCCAGGCGCAGGCACTTGCAATTCGCTGCCAACACTGGCAGCGTGACAACCCAATCAGTGACCGGGCCGCTGAACGGCCGGCAGGAACACACCCACGGAGGGGTATATGCAAAAGGTAATCACGGGCGCTGCGGCCGCGGCGCTTAGCTTTGTAGCGGCTTCGGCTGCAGCACAGGTCAATCTTACAGCCGAGACCGGCCCGTCCGGCAGCGCGCCCCATGCGGCGATTGTCGCCTTGGGCGAAATCGCGGCAAAGGCCAAGATCGCCAGCTTTCAGGTCGCCGAAGGGCAGACATTGACAAACTCGGTGCAAAACATCGCCGAGGGCAAGACAGACGTGGCCTCGGCCCCGCTCATTCTGCCCTTTCTGTTGTCGAAGGGCGCAGGTCCTTACGCCAAGATCGGCAAGAAGAAGGGCGCGGCGCTCGCGAAGAACATTTCGGTTCTCTATACCTACCGCTATGGCGGTTACGCGCTATACGCCTTCAACAGCTCTTCGGTCAAAGGCTGGGGTGACCTGAAAGGCAAGAAGCTCGTAAACGGCCCGCCGCGCGGCGCCGCTTTGACCAACGCACGCGCGCTCGTGAAACTGACGACCGGGCTCAGCGATGGCAAGGACTATAAGGGCGTCCAGTCAAACTGGGGCCAGATGGTCAAAACCATTACCGACGGCTCCGGCGACGCGATGGTGCTGCCGATTACCTTCCCGGACGCGCGCATCACCCGCGCCCTTGCATCGGGTGCGATCACCATGTGGTCCGTGCCAATGAAGGCCTGGAAGAGCAAGGGCATGCAGCGCTACCTTCGCAGCCCCGGAACCGTGCCCTTCGTCATCGACATGAAGGCGGTCAAGCCCATGAAGGGTCTGACAGTCTCGACAGAGGACGGCATCTGGCGCAGCCCGGCGACCGCCGGCGCCGAGGTTGTGCCAACAAAAATGGATTTCAAGCTCGCCAAGGCTTTGACCGCGGCGATGCTGAAAAACATCAAGCATTACCACGCCAAATCCTCCATCATGGAAGTGACCGGCCTCGGTGAATCCGATCCCAAGACAACCGGCATGTGCGGCGCTGTACCGATCAAGTATCATCCTGGCGCCGTGGCGGCCTGGGAAGAGGCAGGTATCAAACTGCCGGCTTGCGCCAAACCGTAGGTTGATGATCAATACTTGACGGGCCGCGGCTTCGGCTGCGGCCTTTTTCGTTGCCTTGAAGGGGGGCTAGCGGATGTCAGAGGCAGCAACGTCTGCGCCGGCGCAAAAGGATATCGGCCAGCGCATCGTTTACTGGCTGGCGGTTGCCATCGTCATTATCGGCCTCTTGAACTCCATGCCCGGTATCCCCGGCCTGGACCAATGGTTCAAGACCATAACCGGCAATCCCGATTTCATCATCCGCAAGTACCCTTACGAATATTACTACCCGTTCTTTTTCGCCTTGATGATGGTGGTGGTGGCGCTGCATCATTCGATGTGGCGCGCCTGGCGCAAGGATGGCGGCGCCAAACGCGGCTTCGGCCTGTTCATGGACATCGCTTTGGTGGTCATGGCGCTGGCGATTTCCTTCACCTATCTGGCCGAGAATGAAGCCGTCTGCATCGTCGACCAGTTTACCGGCGATCGCGCGCGATTGATCGCGGAAAGCCTCAAGATTGAAAAAGAGAATGCCGTCGTATTCGGTTTGCCCGAGCCCACCTCGGTCGACGATCCGCAATGTTTGAACTCCACGGGGCCGTGGATTGTCGCCATCGTCGGCCTGGCCGTGGTCGTGTTCCTGGCCTACAACATCCGTGTGTGGGGATTGCCGCTTGTGCTGGTCGCGATCCTGATCGCAGCCTATACGATCGGTACGGTGCTTGTCTGGTACTTTGTCGGCCCGGAAGACATGAACAAATATCTCGTCACCAAGCTTGGTGGCGAGCCAAGGCTATTGTCTGACGGCCGTCCGCGGGTGCACGACATTCTCGTCAACAATGCATCCGGCCTGCTTGGCAGGTTCCTTGACATCGTTCTCAACGAAATTTTTCCCTATCTGGTTCTTGGTTCGCTGTTCGGCGCATCCGCCGGCGGCACATCGCTGATCAAGGTTGCATTCCGCTGGACCCGGAACCTGCGGGGCGGGCCCGCTCACGCCGCCATCGTGTCTTCGGCCATGTTCGGAACGATTTCCGGTGGCCCGATTGTCAATGTTTTGTCCACCGGCGTGCTGACGATCCCGATGATGATCCAGCGCGGCTTCTCGCGCGTCTTCGCCGGCGGCATGGAGGCTGCCGCGTCGTCTGGCGGATCGATCATGCCGCCTGTCATGGGTGTTGCCGCGTTCGTACTCGCCGCCATTACGGCAGTGCCCTACAGCGAAGTGATCATTGCCGCGGTGATACCGGCGCTCGCCTATTTCTTCTGCCTGTTTCTTTCCGTTGTCTTCCAGGCTCGCAAGCAGAAGATCACGGCGATCGGCAAGCTTACAGACGACATGAAGATGTTTCGGCAGGATATCCTGAATCTCATCATGATTTTCGGACCGATCCTGATAATCCTGTTCCTGCTGCTTAGCAGCAAGGAATCGATCGGCTGCGGGCTTATCGACGGCTTGCTCGGCGCCGAGCGCACGTTCAAGAACGGCGCCTGCCAGGTTCAGAGCCTGCCGTGGTTCCTCAAGCTCATCCAGAATGCAGCAGGCGATGCCGGAAGCGCCGGCTGGTGGGCGGTGCTGTTCCTGATGTTCCTGTTGTTCCTCGATCCGGAGATGCGGGCAAAGCCGCGCAAGCTGATCGATGCCTTTGCCGATGCCGGTGTCCTGATAGCGACCCTGTATCTGATGTTCCTGGCCGTCTCGATCATCGATTTCTGCCTGAAGTTTACCGGCATGCCATTTTTCATCTCGCTCGATATCCTGCAATGGCTGCAGTCTTTCGATCTTGGCACCGGCGGTTCGACGGCGTTTCAGTTCGTCGCGCTTTTCCTTACGATGTTCCTGGCGGTGCTGCTGGGAATGGGCATGCCGGCGGTGCCCGCCTACATCAATGTGGCCCTGCTGATGGGTCCGGTACTGGCAGGGCTTGGCCTGTCGATCTTCGCGGCCAACATGTTCATCTTCTACTTTGCCGTCGCATCGGCGATCACGCCGCCGGTCGCTGTGGCAGCATTTGCTGCGGCCTCCATTACCAAGGCCGAACCGATGGCAACCGGCTTCAGTGCTGTGCGCTCGGGCATTGTGATGTTCACCATCCCCTTCGTGTTTGCCTTCTACCCCGAACTGCTGCTGATTGATCAGGCGCTGATCGACCCGACAAGCCCGTCACGCGAGCCCTTGCCCGGCTATGAAAACGGCATTTCCTGGTCGGCGCTGAGTTGGTTGATTGCGCGCCA
>CAZTMN010000005.1:0-46294 GCA_964615275.1 uncultured Beijerinckia sp.
CGCCCCTCCACCACCAGCACAGTCTTTTCATACATGTGCTTTACGATATTGAGCGCGCCGCCGCCTGGCACCTCGACCACATACATGCCCCACAGGCCTTCGGTTCCGTAAAGCTGGATATAGGAGCCGCGCCCGCCAAGGCGCTTCCAGTCGGCAAGCGGCAAATCCTGCACGCGGCGCACGCCGATGTCGCGATAGACCGGTATTCCCTCCGATTCCATGAACCTGTCGTAGTGCGAGGGAGCCCGGTCAAAGGCGCCAAACCCGGCATTCTCGCCAGCTTTTGGTTCATGCCAATGAACTACACCGTCAGCATCATGCGGCATGTATCGTCTCTCCCTTGCTTTGGTTTCCGTTGCGCCGGCACAAGCAGCTAACGGCCCTCGATCAATTTGCGTTTTTTAGCCAGCTCTAAAGCTGTATGTTCCATGAAAACGCGAATCCGGGCTGCATGGCGCAAATCCGCGTGAGTGAGTATCCACAGGGTATCGCCGAAGACAATTCGATCGCCAATCATGACGATCTCGTCGATCTGATCGCCGATGAAACAGGGAATGGCACCGATCCCGAGGCCGACGCTGATACCGCGGGCAACACCTACCAGCGTATCGAACCGGCAAGCGACTTCCTCCGGCTTTACCTGATTTTCAAGCCATCTCTTGGCTTGTGGCAGGTTCAGACCGTTCCCATAACCGACCCATCCACACCCTTCTTTCACATCGCCGTCTTTATCGACCCAGGATCTGGGCGCATAACAGTGCCAGCCGAAGGTTGAGAGCTTGCGGCCAACGAGGGTTTCCGGCGGGTCCATCGTTGCGCGAATGGCGATATCGGCGTCGCGGCGAGACAGGTTCAATGGCTGATGGGTTACGATCACATCAAGCACGATGTCAGGATAAGCATCCCGGAACGAAGCAAAAACAGGTGCCAGCAAATGCACGATAAACGTGTCGTTTGTCGTGACCCGCAAGACACCGGCCGGCTGAATGTCACGTCCGGCGACAGCCCGTTCGAAATCGGTAACGCTTTCGGAAATACGGTTTGCAAGCTCTACCATCTCTTCGCCGGCAGGTGTTGGCGCGTAGCCAGAGCGTGAGCGTTCAAACAACCGCGATCCGAGATTTTTCTCCAGCGCGCCGAGACGGCGAAAGACCGTGGAATGATTGATGCCGAGTTGCTGGGCGGCGCCAACCAGCGACCCTGTCGCCGCGATCGCATTGACCAGCCTGAAATCATCCCATGATGTAGAAAACGGCATTGACCCTCACGCTATAGGTCTTGCTGATCCGCCCCACCCCTACAGGGATAGTGCTTTTTGCACGTGCGTCCAGTGGCGCCTCGCCGCACGCAGCCAAAACAGGCGAAAAATCTAGCACTTCGGGCTCTTGCTGCAACTTTCCGGGCTATTGGCAGAGAATACGCGATCAATCGCGGTCGGCTGCTGCCCGAGCAAGGCGATCATTTATCGCCTCCCCGATCCCGTCGCGTGGAACCGGCGCGACGGCAATCTGCGCCACACCGCGCGAATCAAGCTGCCGCAAACAGGCGAACAAATTGGCGGCGGCTTCGCGCAGGTCTCCGGACGGAGAAAGGTCGAGATAGGCCGCAACGCTTCCGGCCCAGTCCGATAATTGCCCGGAAAAGTCCAGCACGGCGTCATCTGCCCCGGCGGACGCGGCTTGAAGCAGCACGCGGGCGCGCGGCGCGTAATGGGAGGCCAACATTCCCGGGGCAAGCGGAGTATTTCCGCCATCATTGTCCGGATCATGGGTTTGCGCGCTCACACGCTGCAACGGCGCATTGATCACCGCTTCGATTTCGGCGCGGGATATTCCGCCCGGGCGCAGCATTACCGGGGTTTCGTCGACACACGAAACGATCGTCGATTCAACGCCTACTTCACAGGCTCCGCCGTCGATAATGGCGCCTATCCGGGGTCCAAGCCCTTCGCGCACGTGTTCGGCCCTGGTCGGACTGACGGCACCTGAAATATTGGCGGAGGGCGCTGCAACCGGAAAGTTGCAGGCCGCAAGCAGCGATCGTGCGACCGGATGAGCGGGAACCCGCAACGCCAGGGTATCGAGCCCGGCGCGGGCAAGCAGGCTGACCCTGCAGCCCGGTGCAACCGGAACCACCAACGTCAGTGGTCCCGGCCAGAATGCGCGCGCCAGTTTCTCCGCCACGGCGTTGAATATGCCGAGCTTTCGCGCTGCGGCAACATTCGCAACGTGAGAAATGAGCGGATTGAACGAGGGCCGCTGCTTGGCATCAAATACAGCCGCCACCGCGGTATCCATTTCCGCGTTGGCGCCAAGGCCATAGACGGTTTCCGTCGGAAAACTAACCAGCCCTCCTGCCCGCAACGCTTCGGCCGCTTTGCGTATTCCGGCCTCATCCGGCTGCACATCACAGGCTTCCATCCTGCGATTGTCTGCAATGGGATCGGGCAAGGCATCAACACCTGTGTCATTTGAATTCGAACCGCATGGCGGCCGGCGAAAGAGGTTTTCCGGTACAAGGCCCGTCCGGTCAAGGAAAATGCACCGGATTGAACCGCCCTTGCTGGATTGGCGTGCAAATTAGTGAAATAAAATGCTAAAAGCCGCAGCGCGCACATCAGGCGCAACATTGTATTCGCATCCGGCCGCCGCCAAATGCCAGGTGCATTACCGGACGCTGGCCATGACCTATTCCGCCCCCCATTCCGCCATTGAAAGAACGCTGAATTTCGCCATGCAATCCGCCGCCGTGACGGCTGGAAATACAGCTGACAGCATCTTCGCGGATCTGGGTGATGGCATGGCGCAATCCATCCTTGACCAGGCAGGCAAGTATGCCGAGGGTGTCCTTGATCCCATAAACCGCAATGGTGATATAGCCCCGGCCACGCTCAGTGACGGCAAGGTCACTACGTCTCCCGGCTGGATCGAGGCCTACAGGGGCTGGATCGACGGCGGCTGGTCAGCGCTCAGTGCACCTTCCGATCACGGTGGAATGGCGCTGCCGCACGTGTTGAACGCGGCCTGCCTGGAAATGTGGAGTTCCGCCAACATGGCCTTCATGCTCTGCCCGATCCTGTCGGACGGAGCGATCCTGGCTCTGTCACGCCATGCATCCGGGGAGCTGCAGGACGCCTATCTGCCGAAGATTGTTTCCGGAGTCTGGCCGGCTACGATGAACTTGACCGAACCGCAGGCGGGCTCGGATCTCAATGCCCTGCGCGCAAAAGCCGAACGCAACGAAGACGGCACGTACAGGATTTCCGGCCAGAAAATTTTCATTACCTATGGCGAGCACGACATGAGTGAGAACATTATCCATCTCGTGCTTGCCCGCCTGCCCGATGCTCCAGCCGGGACACGCGGCATATCGCTTTTTCTTGTGCCAAAATTCATTCCCGATGCCGATGGCAACCCGGGAGCGCTCAACGACATCCGCTGCGCCGGCCTGGAACACAAGATGGGAATTCACGGATCGCCCACCTGCACGATGATTTACGGCGACAATGGCGGCGCAACCGGCTGGCTGATCGGTGAGGAAAACCGCGGACTGGCCTGCATGTTCACCATGATGAACAATGCGCGGCTCGCTGTTGGTCTGCAGGGCGTCGCCGCCGCGGAGCGCTCGACCCAGCAGGCGGCTGCATTCGCGCGGGAGCGCAAACAGGGCCGTCCACCGGGATGGGCGCATGAAGACATGGCGCCGATTGCCGCGCACGCGGACGTCCAGCGCATGCTCATGTCGATGGCCGCAATGACCGACGCCTCGCGAGCGATTTGCTACCTGACGGCTGCGGCAACAGACCTGTCCCACCGGGCCGATGACGAGGACGCCCGCCGCAAGGCGCACGAGCGGGCAAGCCTTTTGACCCCGGTCGCAAAAGCATTCTCGACCGACATGGCCAACGAAGTCACCTCACTGGGCGTGCAGGTCCACGGCGGTATGGGCTTTATCGAGGAAACCGGCGCTGCCCAGCACATGCGCGATGTTCGTATTGCGGCAATTTATGAAGGCACCAACGGTATCCAGGCAATTGATCTGGTGATGCGCAAACTCCCGCTCTCCGGCGGCGAAGCGATGCAGCGGGAACTTGCCGACATGCGTGCGATCGTCGATGAGACAAGGGCATCCAACAACACCGAGCTTGGTGCGACCGCCGAGCGGCTGGCGGAAACACTGGACAGCCTGGAACGCGCCGGCGCGTACTTGGAAAAACAGATACCGGGCGCGCCAAACGACGCGCTTGCCGGGGCAACGCCATTCCTGCGGCTGTTTGGACTGGCCCGCGGCGGAACCGGACTGGCGAAGATTGCACTGGATTGCGCAGCGCAAACGGATAGCGCAGACGGGAGGCGGGAGATCGCCATAGCTCGCTATTTCGCGGAGAATATTTGCGCCGGAGCGAGAGGACTGGAACTATCAATCGTTGCCGGCGCCGCTTCGGTCCAGCTGGCAAGCAGCGTATTCGCAGAGAGCTGATATATCGATGACTGACAATCTCAAGACAGGCATTGCCGATGGCGTCATGGAAATCAAAATTGCGCGGCCGGACAAGAAAAATGCGCTGACCGGCGAGATGTATGAAGCCCTTGTCGCTGCGATGCAACAGGCCGACGAAGACGTTGACACCGGCGCGATATTTATACGCGGCGACGGCGAGAATTACTCGGCTGGCAGCGATATCGGCGAATTCCTGTCGCGTATCAACCGTACCGAGGAATTTCCGGCGTTGCGCTTCATTCGCCAGCTCGCACTATGTCAAACTCCGGTTGTCGCTGCCGTCGACGGCAACGCCATTGGCGTGGGCACGACGATGCTGTTTCACTTCGACCTGATATATGCGTCCGAGCGCGCACGTTTTCACATGCCATTTATCAATCTGGCGCTGGTTCCCGAAGCCGCCTCTTCCCTGCTGGTCCCGGCGCGTATCGGCCACGCCAGGGCCGCCGAGCTGTTGTTGCTTGGCGAGGCATTCGACGCGCAGACCGCTGTCGACCTCGGGCTGGTCAACAGCATTGTCGACAGCAGCCAATTGCACGCCCATGCCCGTGAAAAGGCTGTCCAGCTCGCGGCAAAACCTCGCGAAGCCATGCGCGCCACGCGGCGGCTCATGCGAGGCGACCCGGACATCCTGCTCAAACGCATCGAGGCCGAGGCGATGGAATTCGACAAGCGGTTGCGGTCCGATGAAGCCCGGCAGGTCTTCACGGCGTTCATGGCGCGCAGCAAATCCTGAAACACCAAATACAGAACGATGGAGCCGCCGGAATGGACAGTTTGAAGAACAAGACCTTATTCATCACCGGCGCATCCCGCGGCATTGGCCTTGCAATAGCCGTGCGCGCGGCGCGTGACGGCGCCAATATCGCGATCGCCGCCAAATCCGCGGAACCGCACCCCAAATTGCCCGGCACGATTTACTCGGCGGCCGACGAGATTGAGAAGGCCGGCGGCAAGGCCTTGCCGTTAACGGTCGACATCCGTTTTGAAGACCAGGTTGCCGACGCGCTCGCCAAAACGGCAAAAACCTTCGGCCGGATCGATATCGCGGTCAACAACGCCAGCGCGATCGCGCTGACCAATTCGCAGGCGACCGACATGAAGCGTTTTGACCTGATGCACCAGGTCAACGCGCGCGGGACGTTTCTGGTTTCGAAGCTGGCGGTCCCTTACCTGAAACAATCGGAGAACCCCCATATCCTGATGCTGTCGCCGCCGCTCGACATGAAGGAGAAATGGTTTGCCCATCACACCGCCTATTCAATGGCGAAATTCGGAATGAGCCTTGCGGTACTCGGGCTGGCGGGTGAATTACGCGCCAGCAAAATTGCCGTTAACGCGCTGTGGCCGCGCACGACCATCGCGACATCGGCGGTAAAAAACCTGCTCGGCGGAGATGCATTGATGCAGGCTTCGCGAACCCCCGAGATTCTTGCTGATGCGGCGCATCTCATGTTTTGCAAGCCATCGGACCAGTTCACAGGGAATTTCCTGATCGATGACACGTTCCTGTGGGAGAACGGCGTGCGCGAATTCGACCATTATCGGGTCAACAGGGACGTCGACCTGATGCAGGATTTTTTCGTTCCCGATGATTCGATTGCGCCGGTCAGCCTCAAGGCACTGGCATGACTCCGGCTAGGCGTCGTCGTCACTGGGCCAGATAGGATTGTTGTAGAAATCTTCTACATCCTTGGTTGCCTGGCGGCGGATTCGATCCAACCGCGCCCTTTTGGCCCGTTTGTAACGCTCGATACCTCTCAGGCCTTCGTTAACCAGGGCGACGGCCTTGTCCAGGGTGCCGCGAATTGCAGCCCCGCCCCGCTGGCAAATCGAGTCCAGGCCAAAGGGATCTTCGTCGGCCTTGGCGCGCATATGGAGACGGATTGTGCCCACCACGCCGGTTGCCTGCTGGTCCAATTCCGCCACCACGTTTTCAAATTCCCGGCGAAAACTGGCATCCAGTTGCTTGTAGGCCTCCAGGGCGGATGAGCGGCCCGGCAACGGCGAGTTGAGGAAATAATCCTCGTAGGAGACCGGTTTTCAGGCTTTTATGTCATCAAACAGCTCCGGCATCGTCGGTAACTGCTCGATCAGCATGACGATTTCGTTGAACAGGTTGAGATAGTCGTTCGCGATACCAGATGCCGGATTGACCAGCTCTTCAGCAATGCTGGTGTTATCGGCGTCCGCAACATCCTGATCCACCTGCTCCTGCGGTTGCATCTGCAGTGCGTGCACCATCGTCCCTCTTGCCCTTCGTTGATCGCGGCAACGTACCGTAAGGTTCATAACAAGTCATTTAAGCACGCATAATGATTGAGATTTTGCCTGTGAGCGCGGCAAGTATTGGATAGCCAAGCGGCGCAGTTTTTTACTAAAAAGCGCTGGGATTGCCGGATTGACGATGTTCACGGCACTCCAAGCTTTAGCTAAACAATAACTTGTTAACATGTGCGGACGATTTGCAATCACGCTGCCACCGGAGGCGGTAAGGGCATATTTTCAATATGTAGAGCAGCCCAATTTCCCGCCACGCGCAAATATTGCGCCGACCCAGCCGATTCCGATCATCCGAATGGAGCGGGAACCGGATGGCGAGAAAAAGCGTCATTTCACGCTCGTGCGGTGGGGCTTTTTGCCGGGTTTCGTCAAAGACCCGAAGGATTTTCCACTGGTTATCAATGCGCGCTCGGAGACTGCTACAGACAAGCCCAGTTTCAGGAACGCTATCCGCCGCAGGCGATGCATTATCGCCGCCGATGCCTTCTACGAATGGCGGCGTGACAAAAACGGCAAGGGCAAGAACAAGAAGCCATCGGTGCCGTTCCTGATCCGCCGGCGCGACGGCGCGCCGATGGCATTCGCGGCGTTGTGGGAAACGTGGACTGGTCCGAATGGCGAGGAAATGGATACGGCCTGCATCTTGACGACGAACGCCAATGCATTCATGGCCGCAATCCACGACCGTATGCCGGTCATACTCGAACCGGAAAATTTTGACCGCTGGCTCGACATCGAAAACGATGATGCTGCATCCGTCGCGGAACTGATGGCTCCAGCCGGGGAAGACGTTTTGGAAGCCTTCGAAATATCAACCCAAGTCAACAAGGTCGCCAACGACAATATTGATATCATGCGCCCGGTAGACGGCGGTGAGCGCTATCCCGCCAACGCGGCCGAACAGACGCAGGCCGCGGCGCCATCAAGCGCCAAACCTGCATCGCGCGCACGCCGGCGAGGCTCCGCCCGCCCGGATGCAGCGGTTAAAGACTTGTTCGACCGATAATCCGTCCCGCCGGACTACAAGACCTTGCCAGGATTAAGCGTCCCCTTGGGATCCAGCGCCTGCTTGAGCGTGCGCATGACCTGCATGGCGACCGGATCCTTGACCTGTGGCAACAGATCCCGTTTGAGCGTGCCGATGCCGTGTTCCGCAGAAATCGATCCATTCAGGCGGGTCACGATGGAATGCACCACCTCGTTCATCTCGTACCATTGATCCAGGAACGCCTGCTTATCCATGCCGGCCGGCTGGGTGATGTTGCAATGGATATTTCCGTCGCCGAGATGGCCGAACGGGCAAGGGCGCGCGCCAGGCATGAACGCCTCGACCGCTGGATACATTTCCTCCAAAAATTGCGGCACCAGCGCCACCGGCACAGAAATGTCGTGCTTGATCGATCCACCCTCGTGTTTTTGCATGTCCGACATGTCTTCACGCAATTTCCAGAAACTGCGCCGTTGATCCAGCGATGCTGCGAGCGTTGCGTCCTCGATGATTCCTTCCGCAGCAGCCTCTTCCAGCAGCGCCATCATCGTTTCTTCCAGACCAGTTCCGATTTGCGATCCGAGTTCCAGCAGCACATACCAGTTATGGCGGCCGGCAAGGGGATCGCGCACGCCAACCGCATGATCGAGTACAATCTGAAGACCGAAGCGGGCCATCAATTCGAAAGTCTTGACGTCATTGCCCGCGCGGGCCTGCGCGAGATTGAGCAGCGCCAGCGCGTCGCGCGGCGATTGCAGTCCAACAAAGGCGGTCTGCACGGAGCGCGGACGCGGATACAGTTTGACGACCGCTGCGGTGATAATTCCGAGCGTACCTTCCGAACCCATGAACAGGTGCTTCAGATCGTAACCGGTATTGTCCTTCTTGAGTTTCGACAAGTTCGACAATACCTGCCCATCAGCCAGGACAACCTCCAGACCGGTTACAAGGTCGCGCGCATTGCCGTAGGCCAAAACTGCTGTACCGCCGGCATTGGTGGCAAGATTGCCGCCAATTGTGCACGATCCCTCCGAAGCAAGCGACAGGGGAAACAGGGCGCCTGCGGCCTCGGCATGGGCTTGAACATCGGCAAGCGTCATCCCCGCTTCAACGGTCATTGTCATCGACGCAGCATCGCTTTCGCGCAACCTGTTCATCCGCGACAGGGACAGCAATACTTCGCCGCTGCGGCCCTCCTGACCCGGTATCTGGCCGCCCACGAGGCCGGTATTGCCGCCTTGCGGAACGACGGGAACGCGTGCCGCATTGCACGCTTTCAGCACGGCAGCCACTTCCGCCGTTGAACCGGGCCGAACCATGCACCGCGCCGCGCCATGAAAAAGCTCACGCGGTTCGGCCAGATTGGCGGCCATGTCGCCTGGATCGGTCAAGACGTAGCGGTCCCCGACGAGCGCACGCAATTCCTCTACGAGATGATCACCGGTAACCGAGGATTCTGCCGCCGTTTCGCTCATGTAAACATTCCAATCCATTACTCTGCAGGACGCACAACCAGCACTGGCTGCCTGGCGGCATGCGGGGCAGCCCAGCATTCACGCCAAACCCTAGCCTGATTTGTAGCACTGCGGGCCGCCTGCGAGCAAAACCGATTTCACACCGCGCGCGCCGGGACACGCACAGAGCCGCACCAACAGCTTGCAGATGGGCGATGCCCGCCGCATACTTGCCATCGACCATCCATCCATCCATCCATCCGCCGGATCAGCGAGGCGCCCATGACGATGACAGAGAAAGGCCCGCCATGAACGAAACAACGGAACCCGCCGGGCCGCCTATGTTTCAAGCCTTTGCCCACGTATCCCTGCCATGCCGCGATCTTGAACAGGGCACGCTGTTCTACACCAGGGTCATGGGCGGCAGGCTCCGGGTCAACACGCCGACGTTTTGCGCGATCAATGTTTGCGGTACCGAGATCGGTATTGGCGCCGAAGGTTGCACGTTCATCGAACCGGGCAACGAATATCCGCATATCGCTTTTTATTGTGGTCCAAAGGAATTGCAGCAGATGAAGGACTGGCTGACACGCTGCGGCATTCCAACTTCCAATTACTGGACACGCACCGGCGTCGAGGCGCTGATGTTCTTCCGTGATCCATCCGGCAACATGATCGAATTGTTCTGCAGCGGCGGCGTGCCGGGATCAGACGCGTTTCCCAAGGGCCCGCCGCGGGGCCACGGCACCGCCGTAGATGTCGATACATTGCGATACGATGGATTTACCGTGCCGGAATGATCCGGCGCGGCTGCACACTCGTTCAGCCGAGCAACCGGCGGCGGGTTTTTCGTGGCGCAATCTTCCGGAACACGCCGACAATCTCCACATGAGGCGAGTGCAGAAACTGGTCAACCGGCGTTACCCATTCCAGAACGTAACCGCCGTCAATCAAAATGCGCGCGTCACGCGCGAAAGTCTGGGCATTGCAGGACACGCTGACTACCAGGGGAACGTTGCTGGGCGCCAGTTCCCTTGACTGAGCCTCGGCGCCGGCGCGCGGCGGATCAAGCACGACGCAATCGAAATCCTGCAATTGCGCCTGCGCCAGTGGCCGGCGGAACAGGTCGCGCTGTTCAATTGTCACGGCTTTGAGGCCGGTTGCGAAATTTGCAGCCCGCGACAGCGCCTGCAAGGCCGCACCATCATGTTCGACCGCGTGAACGCGCGCACCGGCAGCCAGCCGCAATGCAAACGTGCCGGAGCCGGAAAACAAATCGGCAATCCGCCGCGCGCCTTGCGCCGCCTCTTGTACCAGGCCCGCGAGCGTGTCCTCACCGGCCTGGGTCGCCTGCAGAAAAGCGCCCGGCGGCGGTTTCAACACTACGCCGCCAATGGACAATTCCGGCGCCCGGCGTTCGATGACAACTTCGCCATGATTGGAAAGGCGGGCGAGGTCCAGCCGCTCGGCGAGCCGGGAAAGCGCCAGGCGGGCCGGATCCGGCAACGGCCCTGCCCCGCGCAAGTCGACATCCAGGCCGGTACCGGTAGCGGTGATGAGCAGATCGAGCGGCTTTGCAACGGATGCCAGGGCAACGGCAATCTTGCCCGCTGCTGGCAATGCCGCATCAAGGGAAGGGCTGAGCACCGGGCAGTCCTCGATTGCAACAACCTCATGGCTGCGTGCCCGCATGAACCCGACCAGAACGGCGTCACCTCTGATCGCGGGACGGTAGCGCGCGTGCAAGGAGACCCGGCGGCGGCCATCGCCATGCGCGGGCACGATGTCCGCAACCGGCGCGTCTATCCCGGCATGCACCAACGCGTCCGAAACAAGACCACGCTTCCAATCCATATAGGCTTCCGGCGCCAATACCTGCAGGGCGCAACCGCCGCATCCGCCGTAGTAGCGACATGGCGGCTCGACCCGATCCCGCGAGGCATGTTCGACCATATTCAATGCGCCGCGATCGCCATCGATGTTCGCCAGCACTGTTTCGCCCGGCAACGCGTGTGGAACATACACTGCCCTGCCATTGTATCGTGCGATGCCTTCGCCACGCTGACCAAGGCGATCGATTTCCAGCTTTGCGCCAAACACGGTATTGCCGGGGCCGTCAACGCGCCGCACCGGTCTCCTGTCTCGCCGCGCCACAGTCAGGCTCCCCTCGCAAATGCAGGATTGCCGCGCAGCGCGCCAACGAGAAACTCCCGGTTGCCATCTCCCCCCTCGATTGGGGAAGGTACGAGCCCGGTTACACGCCAGCCTTCGGCTTCAAGAAACGTCCGGATGGAATTGCACACGGCGTGGTGCGTGGCCTCGTCCCGCACGACGCCTTTGGCTACGCGTTCGCGCCCGGCTTCGAACTGTGGCTTGATCAGGGCCGCGATGGCCGCGTCGTCTGCCAGCAAAGGAAGGACATTGGGAAAGACCAGCCGCAACGAAATGAAACTCACATCAAAAACCGCCAGATCGGGCGGTTCGCGGAAATCTTCCGCCGTCAGTGCGCGCGCGTCGCATTGCTCCATCGACACCAGTTTCTCCCGGTTCGCGAGTTGTGGAGAAAGTTGCCCGCGGCCAACATCAACGGCGTAGACCAGCGCTGCTCCGCTCTCCAGCAACACGTGGGAAAAACCGCCGGTGGATGCGCCGATATCTAGACACGTCAATCCAGCCGGGTCGATGCCAAACGTATCCAGCGCGGCCGTCAGTTTTACACCGCCGCGCGACACCCAAGGATAAGGCTGCCGCGCCTCGATCTGCGCAGCCTCGCCAATCAGCGCGGATGGCTTGGCAAGCACGGCTCCATCGACCTTGACGAGCGAAGCCTCAATTGCTTCGCGCGCCTTGGCGCGGCTCGGGTAATACCCTCGTGCCACAAGCACGATATCGGCACGATTGCGATCCATGAACTACCGTTCTTTGCTCGAGCGCCAATAGCGGAACGCTCCGGTTGCATGGTATATACCTCCCCGACGTTCGACGTAACCAGGCTTGCCCCGCATCATGTTCAAACCGGCAAACAATCCAAAGCCCTGTCGCGCGATTGTGCGGCCGCTCCTGTCAGGCGCTGCGGCGCTGTTTGCGACAATTTCTGTATCTGCCGTGGCGGGGCCGGACGCAAATCTGTACTGGGACATCGAGACGGACCGTAATTCCTTCACCCTGACCCTCCGGCAAAGGCAGGAGCGTGCGGCTTTGCCCTTCAACGCGGCCTGCAAGGAGAACGGCGACCTGAAACTGACGCTCGGAGCGCCACTCGACAAGGTTGCGAAAGCAGGAGAACGGGTGACTGTCACGCTCGAAGCTGGCGGTGTGAAAGCGAGTGTTACCGGGAAAGCGCATTTCAATGCGTTCACCAAGGTGCATGAATTGTCGGTCGGGACTGATGTAAAAAACCCGGTCTTTGCCGTGCTGGCGGCAAACGCGCCGATCAAGGTCGGCGGCAGCGCCAAAACACCTGTGACCTGGCCAGCGCCCAATGCGGAAGCCGTCAAATTATGGGCGACGGACTGCCAATTCCGTTCGGAGCATTAAAGGGCAAGCAAACGACCGACCACGATCATCTCGGGGATCGAGGCATTGACGAACGTGCTGACCGTTGCAGCAACCTGCCGGAGCAGCGCTTCATCCGGCGGTGTTCCTTCAAAGCGAATGCCTGCCGCCAGTGTTTCCGATTCTGCCGCAACCGATTTGATCACCTCATCGACGCGATTGCGCCAATCCGGAGCGGTGACAACGGATTGCAGGTACACGTTCGCGGCCGCCAGAGCCTGCGGCCAATGGGATAGGTGAATATAGAGCGAAGGTACGACGCCAGGCTCAAGCGTGTGGAGGGAGGCAAGTCCTTCAATAACCGCCATGGTCGCCGGCGCGAGTTCATCGCGCTTCGGCAATGGCATGACCGGGACACCGCCTGCGCCGGTCACGGCCTCCTGCGGTGCAAGCGCGACGGCCGGGGGTTCCTTGCCAGCGGCGCCATCAAGGGCTTTGACGAATGCCGTCAACGCAATCAAATTCTGCGGATTGCCCTTGTTGTAGGAATCGATAACCGCCTTGCAATCGGCTCGGGCGCGTCCAGTCAATAGGCTGTCCAGCGGCGAGGGTCCCGGCCGCTCTATCCGGCCCAGCACGGCGTTGGTGGCGCCTTGCAATTCCGCCGAGAGATAAAGCGGGCGCAGCGCCGGCCAGATCCATTCCAGCATACCCTCGTGCGTGGCCAGATGCCGGAATACCAGATTGACCAGCGCAACGCCGGTGACCTGCCTGATATCGGCATAGATGGCAGCGACATGGGGTGGTGCGTCCGGTTCGCGAAGTTCAGCCAGCATACCGGAATCTTACACCAGACCGAGGAACAAGGAAACGAGCGGCGCGAGCCCGCCCGGCGTTTCATGGTACCGCTATACAATGGCGAAACAGCCCCGCCGCCGCCCAAGTACATATCATCGCCCGATCAGGGGCATAACCTTTTCGGCAAACTCCTGCATCCCGTTCTGCATGGGATGGAATTGCAGCATAAGGCAGGTCATGCCCATATCCTCGTATCGTTTGATGCGGTCCGCGATGGTTTGCGGTGTACCAATCAGACCGGCGCCAAGCGACTTGATTGCGACGTTGTGCTGCGGATCGCTTTCAAAGGCCCGGATATCCTGGAGAAGCGCGTCGATGTTATCGGCACAGCTGACATATGTGCTGATACCGAAACCGATTTCCCGGCCATAGGACGCTGCACGCTGGCGCATGTCGGCGATGTCGGATTCTATCCGGCCGAGGTTCTCCTCGTAAGCGTCAATGCCGGAGAGATAGTCGGCGAACCACAAATCGCATTCGCGCGCGACGATTTCCTTGCCGCGCGTGTCGGCGGTGGCCGCATAGACGGGTGGGCGTGGCGTACAAATGGTCTTGGTCGCCATTGTTGCGTCTTTGGCGCTGTAAAACCTGCCTTCGATAGTAAAGTTTTCCTGTTCCCACATCGCTTTCATTACACGGATAAATTCATCGACGCGTGCGTAGCGATCATCACCGTCTTCGTCCCAACCCATCCAGGCATTGTTGCCGTACAGCGCAAATTCGTGCTGTCGCTGGCCGGGTACAACGTTGATCAAGAACCGGCCGCCGCTCAGCCGGTCGATGGACGCACCAAGTTTCGCCGTGAACTGCGGGTTGAGCATGCCGGGATGGACGGCACACATGATGTCAATCTTGCTGGTTTCGACCGCCAGCGCGGAAGCTACAACCCAGGCTTCAGGATCAGGGGCGATGAGCCTTTCTGCGACAAGAGTGAGATCGAAGCCCAGTTTCTCCGCCAGGCAGACAGTATCGCGCATGAAACTGTAGGCGCGGTCACGCGCTTCGCCCCTGCCCTGTACCGTCAAGTCTTCCAGTGCGCGCTCGATCGCGGGCTCGGGCCGGATGCAATAGGAAAACGGCGTCCATACTCCCAACTTCATGGAGGTCTCCCTGCGCTGGCAGCGGTACTGCCACTTGCTGCGCGTGTGTTTGCTGTTGCTGCAATTGCAACACGCATCATGCGACCAAAAAGGCGAGCAGCGGAAAATGTACTTAAGGACGGGGAAGTGTCAGTACTTCACCACGTGCGACACACTCCTTCTCGGTAAAATACCCCTTGGAAAACAGGAACTCGAAACCTTCGATTACGTCCTCGAATCGCGGCCGGGCGAACGCCATGTTTTGCACGGCTGAAAACCACAACGTCTTGTCGGGCGCAACGAGGTACAGGGCAGGTTCGCAGCAATATGGCGACTCCTGCAGTCCGGCTGGGCGCGGACGGCCCTCGGTAAGGAAAAGACCCCATTGGCGCGCAACATCAAGCGGCAGGGCGTAGCCAATGCGCGTGGACGCGAGGTTCCAGGCTTCCTTTGAACCTTCAGCGCGTTCCTTGTCATCGCATGATATTGCAACGGCGCTTATGCGGCGTTTGTCAAATTCCGGCAAAAGCCTTTCCAGTTCGCCCAGGTAGGCTTCGCATTGTTGGCAATGCAGCCCACGATAAAAAACAATCATCGAAAAAAGTTTCGGACAATCGTTCGCAAGATCGTACTCACCTCCACCAGCCAGCGGGACCCGCAGCGGCGGCACGGGCAGCCGGGGCATCAATGGGCGAAGATCGCTGTTGGCAGAACCCGACAATTCGTCCATGGGATTGCTCCAACGAAAAATTACGACAAGGCAAGCACAAAACGCACAACACATGCGTGCTCGCGCCCCCGGAAACAGATCATATCGGCAGGTGGCGATAGTGCAACCCGCGCGTGGGCGGCACCGACCTGGCGGCCGGACAATCTGTCTAATCGCAAGACCGGTGGCAGCGCTTACAGACACGCCGCCTGTGGCGTTGCTGGACGATCAAACTTCGGCAACATTTCACCAAGGCTGCAATTTTCGAAGATCAGACCTTCAAGCCGTGCTAGCTGCCCTGGTTCCGACAGCTGCCTGGGCAGCGGCCAGCCTGGCGATGGGCACACGGAAGGGTGAGCAGGAGACATAGTCGAGGCCGACGCTTTCGCAAAATTCGATCGAAGCCGGATCTCCGCCGTGCTCACCACAGATGCCTAGCTTGATACCGGCGCGAGTGGCGCGACCGCGCTCGGCGGCGATCTGCACCAGTTCGCCAACACCCTCGGTATCAAGGGTAACGAATGGATCGTGCTGCAGAATGCCCTGGGCGGTATAGATGCCAAGGAAAGAGGCGGCATCATCGCGGGATATGCCGAGTGCGGTCTGGGTCAGGTCGTTAGTCCCAAACGAGAAAAACTCCGCGGACTCGGCGATGACCCCTGCCCGCAGGGCTGCACGCGGCAGCTCGATCATCGTGCCAACCTGGTAAGGCACATCAATGCCCGATTCCGCCTGTACCTCGGTGGCAATTATGTCGATACGCGCTTTGATCCGGTCGAATTCCTGTCTCGTCATGACCAGCGGTATCATGATTTCCGCCGTAACGGGCGCACCCGTCTTGTTGCGCGCCTCGACCGCGCCTTCAAAAATCGCGCGCGCCTGCATTTCGGCTATTTCGGGATAGGCGATGGCGATGCGAACACCGCGGAACCCGAGCATCGGGTTGAACTCGTGCAATTCGGCGGCACGCTGCTTGAGTTTTTCCGGCGTGGCATTGACTGCACGCGCAACGTCGGCAATTTCGTCGTCGCTGTGCGGCAGGAATTCATGCAGGGGTGGATCGAGCAGGCGGATGGTCACCGGAAGGCCGGACATGATCTCGAAAAGATCGGCAAAATCCTGACGCTGCATAGGAAGCAGTTTCGCCAGCGCCGCCCGGCGGCCTTCTTCATTATCGGCAAGTATCATTTCACGCACAGCAACGATGCGCCCGGAATCGAAGAACATGTGTTCAGTCCGGCACAAGCCGATGCCTTCGGCGCCGAAATTGCGCGCGACCCTGGCATCTTCCGGTGTTTCGGCATTGGTGCGCACTTTCATGCGCCGGACATCGTCGGCCCATTGCATGAGGGTTGCAAATTCGCCGGACAATTCAGGCTGCAGCATGGGAACGGCGCCTTCAAGTACCTGGCCTGTCGAACCATCAACCGTGATGACGTCCCCCTTTGTGAAAGTACGCCCGGCGCAATTCATCGTTTGGGCTTCATAGTCGATACGGATGGCTCCGGCGCCCGACACGCACGGTTTGCCCATTCCGCGCGCGACAACCGCGGCATGGGAGGTCATGCCCCCGCGCGTCGTCAATATGCCTTCCGCGGCGTGCATGCCGTGAATGTCTTCCGGCGAGGTTTCCACCCGCACGAGAATGACATTGCGTCCGGCAGCTTTCATCGCCTCCGCTTCATCGGCGTTAAACACTATCTCCCCACGCGCGGCACCAGGCGACGCTGGCAGCCCAGAGCCGATAATTGTGCGCTCCGCGTCAGGATCGAGGGTCGGATGCAGCAATTGGTCAAGCGCGCCTGGCTCGACTTTCGCGATCGCCTCCTCTTTGGTGATCATGCCTTCCTTCGCCATGTCGACGGCGATGCGGATTGCCGCCTTCGCCGTGCGCTTGCCGTTACGCGTTTGCAACATCCACAGCTTGCCGCGTTCAATGGTGAATTCCATGTCCTGCATGTCGCGATAATGGCTTTCCAGCAACTTTGTCACGCAAACAAACTGCTCAAAACAATCCGGCAGAACCGTCTCCATTGATGGCGCGTCGGAACCAGCGGCAATGCGCGCCGCCTCGGTGATGTTTTGCGGTGTGCGAATTCCGGCGACGACATCCTCGCCCTGGGCGTTGACGAGAAACTCTCCATAGAGTTCGCTGGTGCCGGTAGAGGGATTGCGCGTGAAGGCGACGCCTGTAGCCGACGATTCGCCCATATTGCCAAACACCATCGCCTGCACGTTGACCGCTGTTCCCCAGCTTTCAGGAATGCTGTTGAGCCGGCGATAGGTGATCGCCCGCTGGTTCATCCAGGAGGAGAAAACCGCGCCAACCGCTCCCCACAATTGCTCGTACGGGTCCTGGGGGAACGGACGCTCGGTATCAATTTCGATACGTTGCTTGTACTCGCCGACGATGGTGCGCCAGTCATCTGCGCTCAGGTCGGTATCAAGAATGTAGCCGTTGCGCTCCTTGTATCCTTCGAGGATATCTTCGAAATTGTGGTGATCGATATCGAGCACCACATTGGAATACATCTGGATGAAGCGGCGGTAGCTGTCCCAGGCGAAGCGTTCATCCCCGGCATTCCGGGCCAGTGCGGCAACAGTCTCGTCATTGAGACCGAGGTTCAGGACCGTGTCCATCATTCCGGGCATGGAGGCGCGGGCGCCGGAACGCACGGAAACCAGCAGCGGGTCGTCGGGATCGCCAAAAGTGCGGCCGGCGATCTTTCCAGTTTCGACCAGCGCCGCCTCGACCTCCTGTTTCAACTCGCCGGGATATTGATTTCCATTGGCGTAGAAATGGGTGCAAACTTCAGTTGTAATCGTGAATCCCGGCGGCACGGGAAGCCCCAAATTGGCCATCTCGGCCAGGTTTGCGCCCTTCCCGCCGAGCAGGTTGCGCATGGCACCTTCGCCCTCGGCTTTTCCGTCGCCGAAGCTATAGACCCATTTCGTCATAATCCGGACTCCCCGCCGCCCGGTCGGTGTCCCCGGGCAATCGACTCACAAAAGTTAGATTGTGCGCTGCAGCAATGATAGTCAATTCGTCCATCGCAGCATAGCTTTAGAGGGTAATGCGGTTGTTAACTTGCCCGGGTCGCGCCAGTGTGTCGCGGAGACCGCTCAGCCCCGGTTGTCTCGGCGCGGCAAGGCAACTGCTGGCCACAAGTCACGCCCGGGCGTCATCCCGGTATGGCGATAAATTTCGTAAACATATGAATATAAATGATTTAAAATTTTCCAAGAGGCCTATTTCCGGCGCCGGAAAATTTTCTCCATCCTGAATCCACAATTTGCCGATATCGTACGCCCATGTTCTGGAGCCGTTTTTCCTTAACCACGAAGATGTTTATTGCCATTGCCCTGACCACGTCGACGATCGTGGTGGTCATGACCGTGATGGTTGGATTCGGAATGCGGGCAGGCTTTGCCAGATATCTCTTGCAGGCCGAACTCAACCGGTTTGACAAGCTGGAGCGGGCGCTTGCCGCCGCCCATGATGCCAAGAGGCCTGGCTGGCCGGAATTTGCCGCTGAACCTCGATCTTTCCTGCGATTTGCTGGGCGCAACATCAGAGCCCGAAGGCCGCCGCATCATCGCCGTCCACCGCCCCGTCACCGGCCTCCACCGCCTGGTGCAACCGAGGCAGGGAACCCGGGGACTCCCGGTGCTCCCAGACCGCGTTATGGGCGCCCACGCGATCCCTTGAATATTAGCGGCCGCCTGTCGCTTCTTGGCCCCGACAAAACCCATATTGCAGGCGCGCGGAACAATACGAGCAATGCGGCGCTGCTTCCAATCCGGGCGCAAGACGGCAACGCGAGCAAGCCACCAATCGGCTGGCTGCGACTTGCTGCACCGAGGGGCTCCTTTCAGGGCGCCGATTCGCTGTTCCTCTCGGGCCAGCTGAAGACGCTGGCGCTGGCTGCATTGCTGGCGCTGGCCCTGTCGGCCCTGGCAGCCCTGTTGCTCGCCCGCCAGTTCCTGGCCCCGCTGCGCCAATTGGCCGAGGGTGCAAGCAAACTCGCTGGCGGCGACTATTCGGCGCGCCTGAACAACCAACGGCGCGACGAGCTTGGAACGTTGATCGATCATTACAACGTACTTGCCGAAAACCTGGATGCTGCCGAGCAGTCTCAACGCGAGTGGATATCGAATACCTCGCATGAGTTGCAAACACCGCTGGCAATATTGCGGGCAGAGATTGAAGCGCTGCAGGATGGCGTGCGTCAACCGACGCCCGCCGTGCTCGAGGGATTGCACAAGGCAGTCATGCGCCTGTCCCTGCTGGTGGGCGATCTCAATACGCTGGCGCAAGCGAGAGAAGGACAATTCGCACTCATGATAGACGACTGCGATCTGGTCGAGCTGGTACGGGAAGTTGTCGAACTGGCGCGTCCACGCCTGGCCGCCGCAGGTTTGGCGGTCACACTGGGGCAGGAAGGCCCGGTGAGGGTCGCTTGCGACCGGTTGCGACTGCTGCAGCTCCTGGACAATGTGCTGGAAAACAGCCGACGATACGCCGAAACACCCGGCGAAGTGTCAATTCGGATATTCAAATCCGGAGAATCTGCGGTGCTGACTATCGAGGATACCGGCCCTGCTCCATCGCGTGAACAAATGCAGCGGCTGTTCGAGCGTTTTTACCGCGCGGAAGCCTCGCGGTCGCGCCAGCACGGCGGCTCAGGCCTTGGATTGTCCATCTGTAGAGCAATTGCCGAGGCACATGGCGGTGACATTGAAGCCGCAAAGTCCTTTCTGGGTGGCCTGGGAATTACGATTACATTGCCACTACAACATTGCCCGGCAATTGAATCCGGCAATAATGATGAAGAACGAACCGATGCCGAACGCGCCGCAACAGCCTGAACGCATCCTGCTGGTCGAGGACGAGCCGGAACTTGCCAACATCGTTCGCGAGTACGTCGAGCAGGCGGGTATGGGCATTGACCACCTCGACAATGGCCGTGAGGCGACCGAAGCTGCGCTATCGGGTAGATACGACCTGATGCTGTTGGATCTTATGTTGCCAGGCAAAGACGGCTTGACAATCTGCCGCGAGGTACGCGGCAGCAGCGATATCCCCATAATCATGTTGACCGCGAAGGTCGAGGAAGTGGATCGCCTCGTGGGGTTGGAGATCGGCGCCGACGATTACATCTGCAAACCGTTTTCGCCGCGCGAAGTCGTAGCCCGCGTTCGGGTCATCCTGCGCCGCGCGGGCGGCGTTGCTGCGAATGCTGCAACCGCGCCGGGGCGGGTGCAAGTAGACGCGGAACGCTGGCGCATCACAATTGACGGAAAGCCGCTGGAATTGACCACGCGCGAATTTCGCTTGCTGGAGACCCTGCACGCGCGACCTGGCAGGGTGTTCTCCCGCGCGCAATTGCTGGATCTGGCGTTTCCCGATGACGCCGACGTTATCGACAGGACCATAGACAGCCATATCAAGAACATTCGCAGCAAGATCAAGGCGACGTGCGACTGGGAGCCGATACGCTCGGTTTACGGCGTCGGCTATGCCTTCGATGACGTGTCCGTAAAATGACCTTCAAGACTGCACACCTTCTACACATTTGCTGCAACGCCGCTGTATCATTGACTGTCATCTTTGTGTGATCGGCGCACAGGGACTGGCATCTGCGCGTCGCGATCATACAAATGAGGAGCAGGTCCATGTTTCACCATTCGAGCCCCGGCAAAGCCTCGCCGATCCCTCGCATAATACTGGTAGCCGGCGTACTGGCCGCGTCAGCAGCCGTGCTTGTCGCCACCACCAGCGCGGGCCATGCGCATGGCGGGAAAAGCAAGATGACAGTCAAAAACGGCGAGCGCTGCTTTAGCGCCAATGGCCTTCCCAATCACAGCACCGGACGTTTCCCCAATAGCGGCAACCCGAATGCGATACGACAGCAGCATGTGCATCTTTGCGTGACCGCCAACCCGCGCCGCAACAGCGCGCCAACACCGCGCCGCGGTCCGATCGGGATAGCGACGAACGGCGTGCAGTTCCGCCCTGGAACCGCCGGCTATTATGATGCCTCCAGCCCGCGCGGTCACAGCCGCGATCCGGCCTCCGGGTGGAAACTGGAAGGACTCAATCCGAAAAACCTGCTCGGCATGGACGCCAGCAACGCACATGTCGGGCCGAATGGGCTTTATCACTATCACGGCATCCCGAAAGGCCTTGTGCGCAAGAGCAAGACCCGCCTGATCGGCTACGCCGCCGACGGTTTCCCGATCTACAACGGCGCCGGCACCCAGCGCTCCAGCTACCGGCTCAAGACCGGAACGCGTCCGTCGGGCCCCGGCGGCAAATATGACGGCACGTTCGAGCAGGACTTTGTCTACGTGGCAGGTTCAGGAACGCTGGATCAATGCAATGGCCGCACGGTGAACGGAAAATATCGCTATTACGCGACCAAGCAATATCCGTTTCTTCCACGCTGCATGTGGGGAACAGTTAGCGCAAGTTTTGAGCGTGCGACGCCGCATGGACGTGAAGGCGGACGGTTTGCCGCGCGCCGTGACGGCGCGCGCCGCGGCGATGGAGCACGACGGAGAGGTCCGGCGGCAAGACGGCGACAAGGCCGGCGCGGACCGCCAAGACCCGCCATTCGTGCCTGTAACGGCAAGAGCGATAACACCGCGTGTTCATTCCACGCGCCGCGCCGCAACCGTACAATAAGCGGCAGCTGCCTCACTACTCCGCACGGGATTAAGGCCTGCGTTCCCGCCGACCGAGCGCGCCGGATGAAACGGCGCATGCAGCGGCGCGGCCCGCGAGGGTAAATGACCGGCGATGAAACTCATGCATTCCCGCTGCACGAAGGTTGCAGCGGGTTTATTTGTGCAGCGCGCGCGTTAGACCTGCTCCAAATCCCATCCAAGACCAACCGCGCACCAGCATTTCACAACCGAGCATGATCGCCAGCAAGTTCTCGTTCACACCGTGCCAGCGCGAAAATATCAGCAGCCCTGCAAGAGCGGTTACCCCGCCGCAAATGACGACCACCGGCGACTGGAACCGTTCCGGCAAGGCAAACCCGGCGCGCAGCCAGGACAGCCCGGCCAGCAACAAGGCGCCGCCAAGCGCGGTCGTGAATACATAGGAAGGCAGAACCGGAGCCAGTATCGTGACAGCGCCGGCAACCATGTGTGCACCGCCCGACGTCATGAAGGGCGTTACCGGCCCGTCCTCAGCCCGTCCTTTCGTTCCAACCCCCATCTCGAAGAGGCCGGCTATGACCATCAGAATACCGATCGGCATCAGCGACGCGGTGCGGGTTAGAATTGCAGCCGCCAGCGCCAGAGATCCTAGCACGACCAGTATTCCGCCAACTACATAAAGGATGCGCAATTGTTGCAAGAAGAGCGTAACCACTGTCTCCATGATAGCGCGGCGCCTGTCCTGCAGGCTGACATCCGGCCGACCCTGTCTAGAATTGTCCCGCTTGTTATCCACGCTGCCCATCCTGATTTCGGCGGGATCGCATGAAGCTACATCCCGCCCTGCCGGCCAGGCAGCTCCGTCGGTGCCGCGCCCGGCAGAAATCCCATAGTTGCGCGCCTTATAGGAAAAATGCCCGTATTTCGCCATCTTTTCTGGAAATCTGTCATGGGCGAATTGCCGGAGATGGTCCCGATAGTGTACAGGTAACTCGTGCCCGAAATCGATCTATTCATTTGGATTTATGGGCTTTGGAACCGCCGGGCCCGAACAGGTGCCTGTTTCGGCGAACGGCGCTGGCAGATTAATTTACGAACCCGTCTTGGGAAATCCGGTTTACATGGCCAACAGAGACGCATCCAAGACACCGCTGCTGGATACGATCCCCACACCTGACAAGCTGCGCACAGTCGATGAAGGCCAATTGCGCCAGATAGCCGACGAACTGCGCAGCGAGACCATTGATGCCGTATCTGTAACCGGCGGCCACCTCGGGGCCGGCCTTGGTGTGGTGGAACTGACGGTTGCGCTCCACTACGTTTTCAATACGCCGGAAGACAGGATCATATGGGACGTGGGCCACCAGGCCTATCCTCACAAGATCCTGACGGGACGGCGCGACCGCATACGCACATTGAGGCAGGGGGGCGGACTGTCCGGTTTTACCAAACGCGCGGAAAGTGAATTCGATCCCTTTGGCGCGGCGCATTCATCGACGTCGATATCGGCCGGGCTCGGCATGGCAGTGGCCCGCGACCTGTCCGACAAGAAGAACAATGTTATTGCCGTGATCGGCGATGGCGCGATGTCAGCGGGAATGGCCTATGAGGCGATGAACAATGCAGGACACCTGCACTCGCGGTTAATCGTCATCCTCAATGACAACGATATGTCGATTGCCCCGCCGACCGGGGGCATGAGCGCGTATCTGGCCCGGCTGGTATCGGGCCATTCCTACAAGACGTTCCGCGAGACAGCCAAGCAGCTTGCAGCCAAACTACCAAAATTCATCTACGATACGGCGAAGAAAACCGAAGAATACGCCCGCGGCTATTGGATGGGCGGCACGATGTTCGAAGAACTGGGTTTCTACTACGTCGGTCCCGTAGATGGTCATAACCTCGATCATTTACTGCCGGTACTGAAAAACGTCCGCGACAACGGCGACGGCCCAGTGCTGATTCATGTGGTTACGCAAAAGGGCAAGGGCTACAAACCGGCCGAAAATGCCGACGACAAATATCACGGCGTTGGCACGTTCGATGTCATCACCGGCGAGTTGGCCAAGCCAAAAGCCAATGCGCCAGCCTATACAAAAGTATTCGCGCAAAGCCTGGTCAAGGAAGCAGAAAAGGACGACAAAATCATCGCAGTGACGGCAGCCATGCCATCGGGTACCGGGCTCGACCTGTTCGCGCAGGCTTTCCCGGAACGCACGTTCGATGTCGGTATTGCGGAGCAACATGCGGTTACGTTTGCGGCCGGCCTGGCGACGGAAGGGTACAAACCGTTTTGCGCCATCTATTCGACCTTCCTGCAACGCGCCTATGATCAGGTTGTGCATGATGTCGCAATCCAGAACCTGCCGGTGCGCCTGATGATGGATCGAGCCGGACTGGTCGGGGCCGACGGGCCAACCCATGCGGGCTCGTTTGACACCGCGTATCTTGGCTGCCTGCCAAACCTGGTGTTGATGGCAGCGAGCGACGAAGCTGAACTTGTCCACATGGTCGCGACCGCTGCGGCACACGATACCGGACCGATCGCCTTGCGGTACCCGCGCGGCGAGGGCGTAGGTGTCGAGATGCCCGAACAGGGCGAGGTGCTGGAAATTGGCCGGGGCCGCATTGTGCGCGGCGAAGCCGGCAAGCCGGCGCAAATTGCGCTGCTGTCCTACGGAACACGCCTGGCCGAATGCCATCACGCGGCCGAAGACCTGATGGCCTATGGCCTGAACACGACGATCGCCGATGCGCGCTTCGCCAAGCCGCTCGATCTGGAATTGATCCGCGATTTGGCGTTCAACCATGACGTATTGATCACCGTGGAGGAAGGCTCAATCGGCGGCTTCGGGAGCTTTGTCTCGCAGGCACTGCTTGACGATGGCCTGCTGGACAGCGGAGCATTGAAATTCCGCACCATGATCCTCCCGGATATTTTTGTCGACCACGACAAACCGGAACGGATGTACGCCGCGGCAAGACTTGACGCCAAGGCCATTACCGCCAAGGCCCTCGACGCGCTGGGGCGCGGCAAGGAAGGCGTTGGCGAAAGTGGGCTAAGGGCTTAGGTTGGCGCGATCGGCAATCGCAGAGCAATTCAGCCGAATCCCCATTCTACTGAGCTGCACCGCCAGACTAGCAGTTCGCGCCTCACCGCTTGATCCCAACCCATCCCCAAGCGATACTCTCCAGTGCCATATGGACCGGGAGGCAGTTCATGATCACGCCCGAACAGAATCAAAGACTCACCCGCGTCGGACCGGGGTCGCCAATGGGCGCGCTGATGCGGCGCTATTGGGTTCCCGCGGCATTTGCGGACGCCGTCAATGAGCCAGACGGCCCGCCGTTGCGGGTCAAGCTGCTTGGCGAGCGGCTCGTGCTGTTTCGCGCAACCGACGGCAGTCTCGGTCTGATTGACGAATTTTGTCCGCACCGGCTGGCGTCGCTATTCTTCGGCCGTAACGAAGAAAATGGCATCCGCTGCGTCTATCACGGGTTGAAGTTCGATGCTTCCGGCGCCTGTGTCGACGCTCCTTGCCTGCCCCCGTCGGAGACAAAGCAGATCGAAACCGTTAAGCGTGAATTGCGGGTAAAATCCTACCCGTGCATGGAACGGGCCGGGATCGTGTGGACCTATATGGGTCCTGAGGACCAACAGCCAGAATTTCCCGAGCTCGAATGGACAATGGTGCCGCCCGATCATCGCTACGCAACGCGGCACATCCAGGAATGCAATTGGCTTCAGGCGCTGGAGGGTGGTTTCGATGCGCCGCATCTGACGTTTCTGCATCGCGGCAAGGAGGCCGTGCCGGGGCGCGACATCGTACCGTCGTTTTATGAGGTGCAGGCTACCGACTTCGGCTTCGTCGTCGCCACCGGCCGCGACAGTGGCAAGCCAAACATTGCCTGGAATCTCAACATCATGCTGATGCCCTTCCACAAGATCATTTCGACGACACCGTTCGGCGCGCACATGTGGGTGCCAATCGATGACGAAAACACGATGCTCTACAGCATCGATTTTAATCCGGACCGGCCGTTAACGGCTGACGAGGTCGCCTATGCGGCCAGCGGTGAATGGATTCACACGCAGAATATTCCCGGAACAGACATTGCCGTGCAAAACAAGGGCAATGATTATCTGATCGACCGGAAACTGCAAGCCGAGAGCGTTTACTACTCCGGGATCAAGGGCTTTGGGTCGCAAGACTGCGCGATCCAGGAAAGCATGGGGCCGATAGTCGACCGCAGCCGCGAATACATGCTGATGGGCGATGCCGCGATCGTAAAACTGCGTCGCCTGCTGCTGAGCGCTCTCGACGATCACGCAGCGGGGGCGCCGCCAATGGGACAGAACCCAAAATCCTATCAGGTCCGCTCGCTGCGCTGCGAATTGCCGCGCGGCGCCGACATGGCGGCCGCTATCGCCGATCTGGTTAAAGTGGAAAAACTGGCGGCGCAATAATGCGTTGAACGGGCTGCGCGCGAGCGCCCCAATGTGTCAGGAACGAACCGATGAATAAAATTCGTCATATCGCCATTGCCTCGGATCACCCCGGCAAGGCGGCAGATTTCTACAAGCAAGCCTTCGGTCTAAGAGAATTGCGGCGCTTCGGTATCGATGAGAAATCCGGTGAAGCGGCGCGGCCATCCGGCGTGTTTCTGACCGACGGATCGATCAACATCGCAATCCTGAAGTTTTCCAACGATCAGCTTCGCAAGGGCCTGGACTACACGGGAATGCACCATTTTGGCATTATCGTTGACGATGTGGATGCCTGGACCGAGAAACTCGTAAGCATGGGCGCCGAAGCGATGGACCCGCAATATGCCGTTCCTCCGGGCGCGCATGCAGAATTCAAGTTTCGCGGACCGGATGGCGTTGTATTTGATATCACCGGCCACCCGTGGGAAGGGTGCGATAAGGATATGCCCGCAAGGGCGTCCAAGACCGCGGGATAAGACCATCCTTCAGCAGCAATACAGTCTGCGCGTAAGAACCAGCGGCAAAGGACTGACGGAAATCACCGCCGCCGTGCGCGCCTGGTTGGATGGCACAGCCGTAAACACCGGTCTGCTGACTGTCTTCATCCGCCACACATCGGCGTCGCTCGTTGTGCAGGAAAATGCCGACCCGGCTGTTATGCGCGACTTGCGTGAATTTTTCGAACGCATTGCGCCGGAAGATTTCGCCTATGCCCACGATACCGAGGGGCCAGATGACATGCCGGCCCATATACGTGCCGCGCTCACGCAGACAAGTATCTCAATCCCGGTTTGCAACGGTGCCCTCGTACTTGGAACATGGCAGGGCATCTATGTATTCGAACACCGGCGGGCGCCGCACGACCGGGAAGTCGTATTGCACCTGAGCGGCGAGGCATAACAAACGCTATAACCGCCATTTCCCGTTTGCTTGTCAAAACAAATAGAATATCGAAGCCAACATTCCGATATACATCGCCATGACAAGCCAGGAATCCAATCCAGCGCCGAAGACAAGCGGCGTGCGGCGCATCAACAGGCCCGCAACATAAATGGATGTGACCAGAATACCGACCGCGATGCTGAACTGTACGGAAGGGTTGGCGCTGGCGAGTATCAGTCCCTGCCGATACGCCATATCAGCCGGCAGGATGAGCACAACCATGATGAGGTTGCTGCCGAAAATGTTCGAGATCGCCATGGTGTAAGCGCCAATCCGCGCCGCCGCCAATGTCGTGCTGAGTTCCGGCAGCGACGTCGCGGCGGCCAGCAGCGAAATACCGATGAAAGAAGATCCGAGCGCGGTCTTTTCAGCGATTCCATCGGCGGTAATGGCCAATGTTACGCCGGCAATCAAAATCGCGAGCGCTGCCAAGATTGAAAATACAATCAATGAACGGGTCGTTTTTTGTTCCAGTCCGCCCGGCGGGGGGAGCAGGGTAGCTTCGTTTACACTTTCCTCTGGAATATCGACCGGCGCCCAGCTCTCTTTTTCGTCAAACGCCCGAAGCATGGCGATCACGACCGGATAAGCGCCCGATAGCAGGATCGCTCCCAGACCAACATTCAGCACCAGTACGACGTCGCCGGTGAACGTCGCCGCCAGAAGCAATGACAAAAGCACGATCAACAATACACCGAGCAGGGCATGGTTCGGTTTACGCGGCCAGGATGTAAGGGCGTGACGGACAATAAAGAAATCCGCTACGGCCAGGACCGCGGTCTGCATTGTGATGCTGCCAAACACGTTGCTGAGCACGAGGGATGCATTGCCCGCCCTCGCTGCGGTCGTCGTTGTAACGATCTCGGGCAGCGAGGTCACCAGCGCAAGAAAGATCAGGCCGATAAAATCCCGCGAGAGATTGAGGCGCTCCGACAAGACATCGCCGTAAACGGCAAGGCGCGTGCCCGCCATCCATACGACGACACCCGAAGCTGCGAACAGCAAAAACAGGCTGGTCAGTGACAATTGTGAAATCATCGACCCGCTTTCCCATCTCGCTGGCGAAACAAACCGGCAAAACGAACAGGCAAGACAATAAACCCTATGCGCCAGCGCGGGGCATCCTTCCCGGCTACCCGATATCCACGACGACCCTGCCGCGTACTTTGCCGGCCAAAATATCGCTGGCGACATCCATGACGTTGTCGAACGGGATGTGCGTGGTCATGGCGGCGAGTTTGTCCAGGTCCAGGTCCTGCGCCAGGCGGTCCCAGGCCGCGATGCGTTCAGGTTTCGGGCACATGACAGAATCGACGCCGAGCAGCGAGACGCCACGCAAAATAAAAGGAGCGACGCTGGCAGGCAGATCCATGCCCTGCGCCAATCCGCACGCGGCGACGGCGCCGCGATAGCTGGTTTGGGCCAATACATTGGCAAGCGTATGGGAGCCGACGGCATCGACGCCGGCCGCCCAGCGTTCCTTGCCAAGCGGGCGGCCGGGCTCCGACAATTCGGCGCGGTCCAGGATTTCGTCCGCTCCAAGGTCCCTGAGGTAGTCTGCCTCGGACGCACGGCCGGTGGAGGCGACGACCCGCCAGCCGGCAGCCTTCAGAAGCGCCACTGCTACGGAACCGACACCGCCGGCAGCGCCCGTGACGATGGCCGGGCCGGCGCCCGGCGTGACGCCGTGATCCTCCAGCGCCAGCACACACAGCATGGCGGTAAAGCCGGCCGTGCCAACCGCCATCGCCTGGGCGGCGCTGAGACCGTCCGGCAGGGGCACCAGCATGGAAGCGGGCACCTGCGCCTTTTGCGCATATCCGCCGAGATGGGTTTCCCCGACCCCCCAACCGGTAAGAACGACGGAATCGCCCGCCTTGAACTCCCCCGATTGCGAATGCTCGACCACACCGGCGAAATCGATGCCTGGTATCATCGGAAAGCGGCGCACAACGGGCGACTTCCCGGTTATCGCCAGCCCGTCCTTGTAATTTACCGTCGAATGGGTGACGCGGACGGTGACGTCGCCATCCATCAAATCGGCTTCGTCGAAATCGCACCAGGACGCGATCGTGCCCTTCTGGCCCTCTGGAGCCTTGTCGATACGGATGGCGCGAAATGTGGACATGGGCGGCTCCTAGTTCTCTCTTCAGCGCACTTGTAAGGCTTCGCCAGTGATGGCTCAACCCGCGACCAGTCCCCTACTCTGCCGCCGCGACAGCGCCAGCCGGCATTCGCGGCTTTTCGCGGATCGGCAGGGAAATCAGGGCCGAGGCGACGCCCAGCGCGATCGAGCAATACCAGACCAGATCGTAATTGCCGGTTGCCTGGCGGACAATGCCGCCCATCCACACCCCGGCGAAACTGCCCACCTGGTGAAAGGTGAAGGCAAATCCGTACAACATGCCAAAATTGCGCGGTCCGAAGATCACGTTGACGATAGCCGACGTCGGGGCGAGCGTCGACAGCCATAGCAGCCCCGACAATGCGCCAAACGCCAGCGCATAGAACGGCGAAGGCGCGAGGTTGATGAACACCAGGGTGATCACCGAACGGGTAAAATAGATTGCGGCCAAAACGTAGCGCGAAGGAAAGCGCTGGCACAACCAGCCTGAACCGATCGACCCGAAAACGTTGAACAGGCCGACGAGGGCAAAGGCCCAATAGCCGACATTGGCTGTCAGGCCCGATTCCACGACATAGCGCTGGAAGTGCACGGTAATGAACGCGAGCTGGAAGCCGCAGGTGAAAAAGCCGATCACCACCAGCATGTAGGATTTGTCGCGCATGGCGTCGGTCAGCGTACGCCACCAGCTGGCGTCGTCCTGCTGGACCTCGCCGGCCGTCCGGCTTTCACGCATCGATTTCGAAGCTACGAGATAGGACAATGGTATGATCGCGCCAAGCATGACAGCGAAAACCACGCAAGCCGTCTGCCAATTCCAGGTTTCGATCAACCAGCCGGCAAGCGGCGAGAACACGAATTGACCGAATGAGCCGGACGCGCCGACGAGGCCAAAAGCAAGCGGGCGCATTTTTTCCGGCACCATCTTGCCAACACCGGATATGATCAGGGTCACCGAACAACCGGACAGGCCAAAGCCCCAGATAACGCCGGCGGTCAATGTAAAGGCGGCCGGGGTCGTGGAAACGGTCATCAGGATGACGCCGGCGGCGTATAGCATCGCACCGCCTATCAAGACACGCTGGCTGCCATAGGCATCTGCAAGACGCCCCGATATTGGCTGACCGACACCCCACAACAGATTTTGTATGGCAAAAGCGAAAGCATAGGCCTCGGTGCTCCAACCATACGTGTTGAGCACAGGCAATTGCATAGCGCCGGCCGCCGAACGTGGGCCCCAAGTAATCATGGCGATCAGGCAGGCGGCAGCGACAATCAACGCTGGAGGCACAGCACGCAGCGCGGTGGACTTGGAATGAGGGGTTGTCGTCATGATCGGGGACAGGAATTTGAATCAGGCAGCAAGCGGCTGGGCCGATTTGACCGGCCGCTCGACAATTGGAAGGTTGATGATGGCCGAGAATATACCAAAGCCGATAGACAGCCACCAGACGATCAGGAATGAACCGGTCCAGTCACGCAGATATCCTGCCAACACCAATCCAAGGAAGCCACCAAACTGATGGTTGAGGAAGGCGAACCCGTAGAGCGTCGAAAAATAGCGTGAACCGAACATCACCCCGATCAGCCCGGAGGTCGGCGGCACGGTCGAAAGCCACAACATGCCGGTCAAGATCGCGAACAGAAACACGGTAACCGGTGTGATCGGCATGATAATAATAAATACTAGCGTCACCATGGAGCGTGCGAAATAGATGAAGGACAGCACGTAGCGCTTGGGCATCACACCTGAAAACCAGCCGGACATGATCGATCCGATAATGTTGAACAGGCCAACCATGCCGAATGCCCAGTAGCCGACCTCCGGCCTTATTCCCGATTCCACCACGAAACGCTGGAAGTGGATCGTCACAAAGGAAAGCTGAAACCCGCATGTAAAGAACCCAAGCACCAGGAAGACATAGGATTTGTGACTGAAAGCCTCCTTCAAGGCTTCGCGGAAGGTCTGCTCGGGTTGCGCGGCAGCGACGGGTTCAACCGGCGCCGCACGCCCGGGGCTGCGCGCCGACGCAGGCGTAAGGGCCAGCGCAACGGGTATGGCCGTCAACACTATGCCGGCGAACAGGAAGGCTGTGTTTTGCCAGCCGATAGACTGGATCAACCCGCCGGCAAGGGGCGAAAAGAGAAATTGCCCAAACGACCCCGCGGCCGTGCCGACGCCAAAGGCAAACGAACGGTATTTTGCTGGCAACATTTTCTGAAATGCGCCGATGATCATGTTGAACGAAGCAAACGACAGTGCCAGTCCGAACAGTACGCCCTGGGTCAACACGAAGCTGACCGGATCGCGGGAGTAGACCATCAGCACAAGGGCGATCGCATAGACCACACAGCCGATCGACATAACGCGGCCGGTACCATATTTGTCAGCCATTGCGCCGGTTATCGGGCCACCAAGCCCCCAAAACAGATATTGCAGCGCCATCGCCAGGGAAAAGGTCGAAACATCCAGGGTCCTGACATCGCCAAGTATCGGCAGCTGAAACTGCCCCATCGCCGAACGCGGACCAAATGTGATGATCCCCACCAGGCAACCGGCTGCAATGATCAGTTCCGGCGACAGCCGGCTCCTGACCTGGGGCCGTGCAGCCTGGCGATTGGCATCGGCCTCTGCGCTCATGAATACTCCGGTTTCTCAGCCGCACGCCGCGGCGGGGCATCATGCGGCAAACCGGTTTCCGGACCTCGCGCACAATGACGAATTTCGCATTGCAATCGACCAGCTACCTGCGCGTCATCATGCGCCCGATTAATCCGCACGCGGACCCGATAGCCGGCGCGACCATAGGTGCGCAGCCCGCGATTGGCCATACCAATATTGCATGGCAGGGATACCATTTAAGGGCCAATCCGTGGAACCTGTTCACGGCGTGATCCGATACTCACGCTTCCCGGACCCGCATGAGCGCATCAAAATCCGATGTCGCGATGAATTCCCTGTTGCGATAATTCTGCTCACGCTTGCCGTACAGGAACGGCCGGCCGTCGGGGGCGCACACGACGCCACCGGCAGCCGCAACAATTGCGTGGCCCGCGCATGTATCCCACTCCATCGTGGGGCCAAATCGGGGATAGACGTCGGCAGCGCCTTCGGCGACCAGGCAGAATTTCAGCGACGAGCCGGCTTTACGGTATTCGCCAACTGGCAGGCGAGCGACATATTCTTCTGTTTGCGCGGTGCGGTGGGACCGGCTTGCCGCCACGATCAACCCGGCCGATGGCAGGGGTCGAACGTGAATTTCACGCCAATTGCGGCTACTTCCCATTCGTTCACCCGGCGCAATATCACAGGTATGGCACCGATCTGCTCCGATCCACAATCTAGCGGATGCTGGCGCGAATATGACACCGGCAACAGGCGCCCGGTCGCGCACCAGGCCGATATTCACCGTGAAATCGTGATTGCCAGCAAGGAATTCGCGGGTTCCGTCGAGCGGATCGACCAAAAAGAACTCCTTGCCTGTCTCCGGCAATATCCCGCTTGATGCCGCCTCTTCGGCGATTACCGGCGTTCCGGGAAACAGCCGCTGCAGTCCGGGTGTGATAATTGCCTCAGCCTCCGCGTCGGCCAGCGTTACCGGGCTGCCATCGGATTTCAATTGCGCTTTCGCATTGCCGAAATATCGCATGATGGCAGAGCCGGCCTGCACGGCCAGTTCGGCAACAGGCTTTATCGCTGTTTCATCCAGTTCGCTCATTGCGGATTATTCTCATGCGCGCCCGCCGGCTTCAATTCAAGCCAGCGCCCTGCGAGCCAAACCAGCAACAATATGGGTACGCCGATCGCAGAAGAGATGACAAAGAAATTTACATAACCCACGGCATCGACAATCGAACCGGAATATCCGCCCGCAATCTTCGGAAACAGCGTCATCAACGAACTGAAGATCGCATATTGCACGGCGGTAAACTTTACGTTGGTCAGGCTGGACAGGAATGCAATGAACGCGGCACTTGCCAGGCCCGCGGTCAAATTGTCGGCAGATATGACAAGATACAACAGTTCAATACTGCGCCCGCTGGTCGCCAGCAATATAAACAGCAGGTTGGTCAGCACCGTCAGCAATGCGCCCAGAAACAGCGTTCGCATGACGCCGAAACGCAGCGACAGAACACCGCCGATGAAACCGCCGGCAATGGTCATCACCAGGCCGAAGGTTTTGACGATGCCCGCAACCTCGGTCTTGGAATATCCCATCTCGACGTAAAACACGTTGGCAATAACACCCAGGACAATATCCGAGATGCGATACAGTCCGACGAGCGACAAAAGGAGGATTGCCAGCGGCGCGCTATAACGGGAAAAAAACTCGTATATCGGCGCTACATAGGCTTCCTGAAACATGGCGCCGTTAATCAGGCGCGAAGCCGTGACGGCTCTAACGACCAGGTAGACGGCAGCAAGCGCCATCGCCAAACGCATTGTTTCAACCAGAACGCCGGCGACGATCTTGTTGGCCAGCAGCGCTTGCAACGAAGACTTGACCGCCGCGAGCGCACCTCCCGCAGTCAACCAAAATACCGCCACGAAAGCGACAACGGCAAGAACAAACAGCGCAAAGAAGCCGACATAGTCGCTGGTCGCATACTCGCTTTCATTGCGGCGATCGGCATTCATACCGGGCTCTGCGACAAGCAAAGTGGTCGCCACACCGATCAGCATCAGCGCGGCCATGATGTAGTAGGAATATCGCCATGCCGCGTAATTGTATGCACCCAGAGACGATTGAAATGCGTCGGCCAGGAACAGTGCTCCCGCGCCAGCAAATATCATTCCGACCCGATAACCGGCAATGTACGTGGCGGACATCAGCGCCTGTAATTCAGGTTCGGCGGATTCGATGCGGTAGGCGTCAATGACGATGTCTTGCGTCGCAGAAGAAAAGCCAAGCAAAACCGCCGCAAAAGCCATTGCAACGAGACTGCCGCGGCTGGATGCGGGGTTGGTCGTCCCCATCCAGACGATTGCAACGATGATTGCAATTTGCGCCACGAGTATCCAGGAGCGGCGGCGGCCCATCCAGTGCGTCAGAACCGGGACAGGCAGGCGGTCGACCAACGGCGCCCAGACGAACTTGAACGAATACCCGAGCGCTGCCCAGCTGAACATCGTCACGGTTGCGCGCTCGATCCCCGCTTCACGCAGCCAGATGCCGAGGGTGGAAAAAATGAGCAATATCGGGATACCGGCTGAAAACCCCAGAAAGGCCATCGCCACGACGCGGCGATCCATAAGAAGAATGAGGGTCTCGCGCCAGCTCACGCGCACCGTTTCACTCACAGCGCAGCCGCCGTGGTTGCATCTGCGAAAGCGGAAACTGCAGCATCAATCCTACCCATAGTGCCGCAAACGGTGCGGACATCGAATCACAGCCTGCGTCACTATACTCCAATGACGCCAATACCGCCGTCAGTCAGGCAGAACAGCCGTCGCCTCGATCTCCAGCAGCGCCTCATCCTCGACAAGCGCACTGACAACCACCATTGTCATCGCCGGAAAATGCCGGCCCATCACGCGGCGATAGACTTCGCCGACCTGGCGCTGGCTGGCCATGTAGTCCGCCTTGTCGACGACATACCACGTCAGGCGCACGATATTCTCAGACGTGCCGCCTGCCGTCTCCACCACTTCGACAATATTCCGGAGCGCCTGTTCCATCTGGCCGATGAAATCATGCGCCTCGAACACCTGATCCTTGGTCCAGCCGATCTGGCCTCCGACATAGAGCTGGCGTCCCGTCGCCAGCACACCGTTGGCGTAACCCTTCGCCGGTTTCCAGGCCTCGGGGTGAATTATTTTCAACATGGCGAAATCCTGTATTGGCAAGAACAAAAAATTTGACCGGCGATCTACGCTTCACCACGAAGGCGGAAGCGCTGGATCTTGCCGGTCTGGGTTTTCGGCAACGCTTGCGTGAATTTTACCGAGCGTGGATATTTGAATGGGGCAATCACCGCCTTGACGTGATCCTGCAACAATTTGGCCGTCTCTGCTGAACTTGCCACGCCGTCTGCCAGGACAACGTGGGCTTCGACGATCTGACCGCGCTGCTCGTCCGGCACGCCAATGACCGCGCATTCGGCTACAGAATCGTGGGCCAGCAACGCGGCCTCCACTTCCGGACCGGCGATGTTGTAGCCAGATGAGATGATCATGTCGTCGGAACGGGCGGCGAAGTGGAAATATCCGTCTTCGTCCTGGGTGAAGGAATCGCCGGTCAGGTTCCAGCCCTCCCGGACATAATTGGCCTGGCGGGCGTCTGCCATGTACCGGCACCCTGTGGGACCACGCACAGCCAACTTGCCGATTTCGCCGCGTGGAACTTCGTTCATATCGTCATCGACGACGCGCGCTTCATATCCGCTGACCGGTTTGCCGGTGCAGCCGGGTCTGGAATCGTCAAACCGGTTGGAAATGAAAATATGCAGCATTTCGGTGGAGCCGATGCCATCGAGCATGGTCTTGCCGGTTTTCTCCATCCAGGCGTCATAGACCGGAGCGGGAAGCGTCTCTCCGGCCGATACCGCTGCCCGCAAGGACGACAGGTCCGCGCCTCCGTCCATGGCGGCAAGCATGGCGCGGTAGGCTGTCGGCGCCGTAAAACAGATGGTCGCCTTGTAGGATTCAATAATCTCGATCAGCCGCGGCGGGGAAGCATCTTCCAGCAACGCGGCAGCCGCACCGAAGCGCAGCGGAAAGATCGCCAATCCGCCCAGTCCGAACGTGAAGGCCAATGGCGGCGAGCCGACAAAGATGTCGTCCGGCGCCACGCCCAGAACTTCTTTTGCATAGCCATCGGCGATGATCAGCAGATCGCGGTGGAAATGCATCGTTGCTTTGGGTTCGCCGGTGGTCCCCGACGTAAATCCTAGCAGCGCGACGTCATCTCGGCCGGTTTTGACCGCCTGGAATTTGACAGGCTTGTTCAGCGCCATGCGATCGAGTTCAGCATCGTGGTTGGCGGTGCCGTCGAACCCGATGATCTTGGTCAGGAACCTGCTCGTCTTGCCGCAGGCAGCAAGTTCATCCATCAACCGTGTGTCGCACAGCGCCAGGTTAACCTCCGCCTTGTCGACGATCTTGCCGAGCTCGGCAGCGCGCAGCATCGGCATGGTGTTGACCGCGACCGCACCGGCCTTGGTAACCGCCAGCCAGCAGGCGACCATGGCCGGGTTATTTGCAGACCGGATCAGCACTCGGTTGCCAGGCTTGACGCCGTAATCCTCCACAAGCGCGTTGGCGATCCGGTTGGTCCAATCGGTCAGTTCCTTGTAAGTGCGCCGACGCCCGTGTCCTATGAGCGCAATATTGTCGCCCATGCCGCGCTCAACTACGCGGTCCGTCAGCTCGACCCCGGCATTGATGTATTCGGGATACTGAAACTCCGGACGATCAAGCAGGAAATCGGGCCTTTGTTCGTGCCCCGGCAAATTATCCCGGCAAAATGTATCGATATGCGCACTTGGGCCCAGCGCCGGGCGATGCGGGGAATTGCCGCCAGACATGTCGCTAGCCGAGAACCGAGCGGGCGATAACAACCTTCTGAACATCCGTCGCTCCTTCGTAAATGCGTAATGCCCGGATTTCACGGTAAAGCGATTCCACCGGATGACCGCTGCGCACGCCGTCACCGCCGTGCAATTGCACCGATGCATCGATGATCCGCTGGGCTGCCTCGGTGGCGAACAGTTTCGCCATCGCAGCCTCACGTGTAACGCGCGGGGCGCCCATGTCTTTCGTCCAGGCGGCGCGATAAATCAGCAGCGCAGCCGCATCTATTTCAACCGCCATATCGGCGATATGTCCCTGCACCATCTGTAGATCCGCCATCGGAGCACCAAACAATTGACGTTCGCTGGCACGTTTGACCGCTTCATCCATCGCCCGTCGGGCAAAGCCTAGCGCTGCTGCGCCAACCGTCGAGCGGAAAACGTCAAGGACTGACATGGCGATGCCAAACCCGCGTCCCGGCTCGCCGATCATCGCCGACGCGGGCAGGCGAATGTCATTGAACCTGAGCCTCGCCAGCGGATGCGGTGCGATCACTTCCAGGCGTTCAGCTATTTCCAGCCCCGGCGTATCGCCCGGAAGAATGAATGCGGAAATGCCGCGCGCGCCCGACGCCTCGCCGGTACGCACGAAAACGCAATACAGATCGGCTATACCGCCATTCGATATCCAGGTTTTCTCGCCGCTCAAAACATACGAATTACCGTCGCGCCGAGCCGCCGCCTCGATATTGGCGACGTCGGAACCGGACCGCGGTTCACTGAGAGCAAAGGCGGAAATGGCTTTACCAGCGCGGGTGCGTGGCAGCCATTCGGATTTCTGGTCCTGCGTGCCGAACAATGTCAGCGCGCCTGTCCCCAATCCCTGCATGGCGAATGAAAAATCCGCCAGCCCGCTGTAACGCGCAAGGGTTTCGCGTATGAGACACAGGCTGCGGACATCAAGTTTCGATTGCGGATCAGCAGGATCAATCGCCGAATGAACCAGCCAGCCAGCCTCGCCAAGCATCGACACCAGAGCGCGGCAAGCCTCGTCAACATCACCATGATCGACGTGGGACAAGTTGTTGGCTGCCCAGCCATCGAGCGAAACAGCAAGCTCGCGGTGCCGGTCTTCAAAAAACGGCCATTGCAGGAAACTTGTATCCGCCATCAGTCGCCTCCGAATTGCGGCCGCTGTTTGGCGACGAAACCATCGTAGGCGCGGCGGAAATCACGGGTCTGCATGCAAATTGCCTGCGCCTGCGCCTCTGCTTCTATGGCTTGGTCGAGCCCCATGTTCCATTCCTGCTGCAACATGGTCTTGGTCATCATGTGGGCGAAGTTCGGCCCATCGGCAATGCGCCGGGCAAGGGCGAGAGCTTCCTGCGCCAAGACGTCACCAGCGACGAGCTTGTTAAAAAAGCCCCAGCGATCGCCTTCCTCTGCACTCATGACGCGGCCGGTATACAACAATTCCGAGGCGCGCCCCTGTCCGATAATTCGTGGCAGCATGGCGCAAGCGCCCATATCACAACCCGCAAGCCCGACCCGGGTAAACAGGAACGCGGTCTTGGCGCCTGGTGTGCCGATACGCATGTCCGATGCCATCGCGATGATTGCGCCGGCGCCCACGCAAATGCCGTCGATCGCGGCAATAATCGGCTTGCCGCAGCCGAGCATCGCTTTGACCAGATCTCCTGTCATGCGCGTAAATTCCAGTAGGCCCTTCATGTCCATATCGAGCAACGGCCCGATGATATCGTGCACATCGCCACCGGAACAAAAATTGCCCTCATTGGAACCAAAAACTACTGCCTTGACGTTGTCGGCGGAACGCATTGCCCGGAAGCAATCACGCAATTCCGCGTAGCTTTCGAAGGTCAGTGGATTCTTGCGTTCCGGATTTGGCAATGAAATTTGCGCGATGCCATCTTCCAGGTTCCAGTTAAAGTGCTTGGCAACAAAATCGTCCATTGAACGTCCTTCCTCTAACCAGCTCCGGTACTCGCTTCTACGTTTGCAACATCCTGCCGATCGACCCGCGACAACAGCGATATCAAGGTGGCGCACTCGGCCGCTGTCAATCCTGACAGCATTTCGTTGACCCAAATTTCGTTTGCACCCGCCATCGCCTCGAACTCGGCCACGCCGCGCCGCGTGAGGCGCACCAGATAGGCGCGCCGGTCTCCGGGAACCGCCACGCGAACGATAAGGCCATCTTCAACAAGCCGGTCTACAATTCCCGTCACATTGCCATTGGATACTTTCAGGGCCTGCGAAAGTTCGCTCATCTTGAGTCCCTTGCTGTTACGAAACAGCGCGGCAAGGACATCAAATCGCGGCAAGGTTGTTGCAAAATCAGTGCGCAGCTTGTCGCGAACATTGTGTTCGATAAACCGGGAGGCCGTCAGCAGGCGCAGCCAAAGCCGCAAGCGCTGTTTGGATACCGGCTCGCGGCGCGCTGCCCGGGGGCGACAATCGGCATCGGCGTGACTCATATCTCGCCCCCCGACAGCGCAAGCGCCTGCCCGTTGACCGATGCAGCCTCGGCCTGGCAGAGCCAAAGGACATTGGCGGCAATTTCCTCGGGCTGGATAAAGCGGCCCTGGGGGTTGTTGGAAGCAAGTGATTTTCGCGCCTCATCGGAGGTCATGCCGGTTGCGGAAACGATCTTCTCTACAGATCGTTCCAGCATAGGCGTCTCGGTAAAGCCCGGGCATATTGCATTGACCGTTACCGGCGACCTGGCAACATCCAGCGCCATTGCCCGCACCAGCCCGACCACGCCATGCTTGGCGGCACAATAGGCGGCGACGTAAGGATATCCCTTCAGCCCGGCCGTCGAGGATATGGCAATCAACCGGCCCGGAGCATTTTTCGCCATCGCATTCAGCGCGCCCCGGAACGTGAAGAATACACCCGTCAGGTTTACATTGAGCGTATCCATCCACAATTGCGTGCTAGTGCGCGCGGCCGGTGCACTCTCAGCCATGCCAGCATTGGCGACGACGATATCGGGGGCAACGCCATCGGCGCAAACAGCCTCGAACATCCGGGCGACCGCTGCTTCGTCGGAAACATCCGCCTGTACCGCGGACAAATTTTCATGCCCGCGGGAGATTGTTTCAAGCTGTTCCTGCCGGCGCCCGGTTATAACAACCGGAATCCCTGATCGCGCCAGCGCAATCGCAATCGCAGCGCCAACACCCGACCCTCCGCCGGTAACCAGCGCCTTGCGTCCGGGGGCCATCTCGCTGCTCACACCTTGCCCGTCATGACTTCCTCACGGTCGGCCAGCCGCCACATCTGGTCGCGGCCGGACAGATAGGGCAACGGCCAGTTCGATAACCTGTCGCCGAGAGCGCTTGCGGCATGCAATGTCCAGTAGGGGTTGGACAGATGCGGGCGGGCCAGGCAGACAAGATCGGCGCGGCCGGCCATCAAAATCGAATTAACGTGGTCCGGTTCGTAGATATTGCCGACAGCCATGGTCGCCATTGACGTTTCGTTGCGGATGCGATCGGACAATGGCGTCTGGAACATGCGGCCATATTGCGGCCGCGCCCGCTTCGACGTTTGTCCTGCCGATACATCGCAAATATCGACACCGGCCTCTTGCAGCATGCGGGCAATCTCAACCGCGTCGGGCTCTGAAACGCCTTCGCCCTCGACCCAGTCGGTTGCCGATATGCGCATCGAAATGGGCTTGTGCGCGGGCCAGACGGCGCGCACAGCATGAAACACCTCAAGCGGATATCGCATGCGGTTCTCAAGTGAACCGCCGTATTCATCGCTTCTGTTATTGGTCAGCGGCGTGATAAACGAAGACAGAAGGTAGCCGTGCGCGGCATGAATCTCGATCATGTCGAAGCCGGCCCGGTCGGCCATTTCGGCGGCGCTCACGAACTGGCCGCGCACCATGTCCATATCGGCGCGGGTCATCGCCGACGGTGTCTGGTTGTCATCCGACCAGGGGATTTCGGAGGCTGAAATCAGTGGCCAGTTACCCGAAGGCAACGGCGCATCCATCCTCTCCCAGCCAAGCTGCGTCGACCCCTTGGCGCCCGAATGCCCAATCTGGCAACAGATTTTGGCCTCTGTTTCGCCGTGGACGAAGTCGGTGATGCGCCGCCATGCCTGTTCGTGGGCGTCATCATACAGACCGGTGCACCCGGGCGTGATGCGTCCTTCCGGCGACACGCACGTCATCTCGGTAACGACCAGCCCGGCGCCGCCTTTCGCGCGCTCACCATAATGGACCAGGTGCCAGTCAGTAGGGCACCCATCGAGCGCCTTGTACTGCGCCATCGGCGAAACGACGATCCGGTTGGCGATTTCCAGATCGCGCAGATGCAAGGGCGCAAACATCGGCGCGCGCACCGGTGCGCCGGCAGGCACGCCGGCCTGGCTCTGAAACCAGCGTTCTGCCTCCTCCATCCATTGAGGATCGCGCAGGCGCAAGTTCTCGTGACTGATCCGCTGCGAGCGCGTGAGCAAATTGTAGTTGAACTGCACTGGATCCTGATCGAGATAAAGCTCGACATTCTCGAACCATTCCAGCGAATTGCGCGCAGCTGATTGCAACCGAAGCACCTCCAGGCGGCGCTCCTCCTGGTAGCGCTCAAATGCCTGCTCCATTGTCGGCTCACTGTGCAAGTAGTCCGCCAAAGCGATCGCGCTATCAAACGCAAGCCGGGACCCGGAACCGATCGAGAAGTGCCCTGTAGCGGCAGCATCGCCCATCAGGACGATGTTTTCGTGATACCACTTCGCGCAAATCACCCGTGGAAAATTCATCCATACGGCTGACCCGCGCAAATGCGCGGCATTGGACATCAATTCGTGCCCGCCAAGATATTTTTCAAACGCCTTCCGGCAGGTCTCGACGGTCTCCTCTTTCGTCATATGCTCGAAGCCCCAGGCATCCCAGGTCGGTTGCAAACACTCAACGATGAACGTCGCCGTGTTGGCGTCAAACTGGTAGACATGCGCCCACATCCAGCCGTGCCGGGTCTTTTCGAAGATAAACGTGAAAGCATCATCGAACTTCTGATGCGTTCCCAGCCAGATGAATTTGCACTTTCGAACGTCGATATCCGGCTGGAAAATATGTTCGTAGTCCGTGCGAATTTTCGAATTGATGCCATCGCAGGCGACGACAAGATCAAAGTCGCGCTTGTAGTCTTCGGCGGCCGCAAACTCCGTTTCATAACGCAGCTCGACGCCCAGCTCACGCGCCCGGGCCTGCAAATCGAGCAGCATCTGCATCCGGCCGATACCGGCGAACCCGTGCCCGCCCGACACGGTGCGCACTCCATTCTGGACAACCGCAATATCATCCCAATAGGCGAAATGGTCCCGGATGGTCTGGGTACTTACAGGGTCATTCTTCTGCATTTTTCCCAGCGCATCGTCGGACAGAACAACGCCCCAACCGAAGGTGTCATCGGATTTGTTGCGCTCGACAACGACGATTTCATGCGCCGAATCGCGCAACTTCATGGAGATCGCAAAATAAAGCCCGGCCGGACCGCCCCCAAGGCACGCCACTTTCACGCTATCCTCCTGTGCGCCATCACCGGCGCAGCTTGAGTCCCGATACTTGGCAGCAATCTATCAAAGGCAACCAGATATTACAAGCTAAAATATTTTAATCTTAAAGTATTTTTCCACAACGCGCATATGCCCGCAGGGCTCTCTGTCGAAGCAGCTATTGGTTTTTCGGAAACGCTATAAATCGCGCAGTCTAAAACGCTGAATTTTGCCAGATTCGTTGCGCGGCAAGCGGTCAATGAACACGATGCGCCGCGGATACTTATACGGCGCAATGACGCTCTTGACGTAATCCTGCAATTCACGGGTCAGCGACGATTCATCTGCAGCCGCATCTTTCACAACGACATAGGCGGAAACCACCTGACCGCGTTCCTCATCCGGTTCGCCTATCACGGCGCATTCGGCAACGCCGGGATGATCCAGCAGGACGTTTTCAACTTCCAGGCCGGAGATATTGTAGCCGGAGGAAATAATCATATCGTCATAGCGGGTGTGATAAGCAACGTAACCATCGGCGGTCATTGCGCAGGCATCACCGGTCAGGTTCCAACCATGCTGCACATATGTTTGCTGACGCGGATCGGCCAAGTATCGGCACCCCGTCGGCCCGCGGACGGCAAAGCGGCCAATCTCTCCGGGTGCGGCGCGGGCGCCATCATCTTGCAGCACGGCTATCTCGTATCCGGGAATTGCCGGCCCGATATAACCGGGCCGCACTTGCGGGCCGGTGGAACCGGCAAATGCATGCAGCATTTCGGTTGAACCGAGAACTTCGGTCAATTGTATTGCGGCATATCCGACGAATGCCTCCCGCACGGGCGCAGGCAGCGCTTCACCCGAGGACACGGCTATCCGGAGCGAGGCAAGGGATTCGGGATTTCCCAGGCGGATGATCTGCTGATAATAGCTTGGCACCGTGAAACAAATGGTCGCCTTGTACTTCCGGATGGCGGCAGCAAACTCACCCGGCGTGTAACGTCCGTGCAGTACAGCGCTCGCGCCGGAATAAAGCGGGAAAGCCAGCAAGCCCCCCAATCCAAAAGTGAAAGCGAGTGGCGCCGTACCGATAAATACATCCTGTGAAGCAGGCCGCAGAAACTGCCGGGAGACGGTTTCGCAGATCGCAATTATGTCGCGGTGAAAATGAATCGTCGCTTTCGGCTTGCCAGTGGTTCCCGACGTAAACCCAATAATGGAAATATCATCGGCCAATGTGGGGCAGATCGTGCACCGGTCCGGTTTTTCGGACATGGCTTCGTACAGCGGCCCGGCATCTTCGCCAAAGGTGAGAATCGAGAACTTGTGTACGCCGCGCTGCTCCGCCAGTTGCAATTCGCCGAGCAGCGAGTGGTGGCAAATGGCGAGCACGGGTTTCGAGATTTCCGCGATTGTTTCCAGCTCGGCAGCACGTAGAAGCGACATCGTCGTGACGGCAACCGCACCGATTCTTTCGATCGCCAGCCAGATGGCCACGGCCTCCGGCGAATTTTCGCCGCGGATCAGTACCCGGTTGCCTGGCCGGACGGCGTAGTCTTCAGCCATAACGTTGGCGATACGATTAACACGCGCCGCAAGGTCGCCGTAGGTCCAAACGCGATCTGCATTGAACAGGGCTGGACGATCGGCATTGCCCTGCACCAGGTGCCGATCCAAAAGCAACTGGCAACAATTCAGCAACCCGTGCTGCGGCACTGTATCGAGGGGGAGGATAACCGGCCATTGATCAGGCGGCGGCAGCCGGTCATGAACATATCGGTCAAGCTGGGGACTTTGCGGGATGGCGTCAGCGCTATCGTTCATGTCCGACAACGCTACTTGGCCGACCAATCGGGCGCCGTCAGCCGCCGTTTACCATCAGCCGTTTTCAGTATTCCCGGGTCATCAAGTTGCATGCGATCCCACAATTTGCACGTTACCTGCTTGTGGTTTTGGTCCAGGCCTTCGCAATAATTGGTGAATTCACACAATCTGATTTCGGCTCCGTGACCGGTGGCCAATTTCAATATCCAGTCCGGGTCAGCGAGCGCCTGGCGCGCGGAGGCGGTAACGTCGCCAATTCCGTCACGCAGGACGCGCTCTGCAATTTCGAAATTATGAATCCCGCCAGCGGCGACGACAGATGTTTTGAAACCTTCAGCAAGCACCCTGTCGCGGATCGCTTTCGTAGCGGCAAAATTGCGGCCAAACGGGCCTTTCTCATCGGAAATATATTGCGGCATACATTCGTAGCCACTTGGACCGGTGTAAGGATATGCTGCGCCGCCAACCTTGGGCTGCTTGGCATCGTCGAACTTGCCGCCCCGTGACAGGGACAGGAAATCCATCCCGGCCCGGGCAAACTCGGCGCCGAAATAGCATGCATCCTCGACACCACTGCCGCCGGCAATCGTCTCATCCGCCAGAAAGCGCGCTCCAACAATCGTTTCGTCGGGCACGGCGGCGCGCACGGCTTGAAAGACTTCCAAGGGCAGACGCACCCGGGACGATAGATCACCTCCATATCCATCGCCACGCGTATTGGTAGCAGAAAGGAAGCTCGCCATCGTATAGGCGTGGGCGTAGTGAAGCTCGACACCGTCAAATCCGGCAGAGACCGCGCGCTCAGCAGCGCTGGCGAACAGGCCTGGGAGCACCGAAGGCAATTCAGCGATGTGAGGAAGATGCGTATCCGTAACCCGCTCGCGATAACCCATGGACAAGGCTTCCCACTCACGGCTGTCGAGAATCTCGATCAACCCGCTATCGGGCAAAGCTATCAACGCGGCCCGGACAGCTTCGTCGCTATGACCGACCATGGCCAATTTTTCACGATGGGAGCCCGTGATTGCCAGAAAGCGCTCCAGAAACCTGGTGCGATCGGGACGGCGGCGGATTGCCAGAAAATCGATCAACTGGATAAACAGCTTGGTCTCACCGCCGCTTTCACTACGGACGCGCTCGACGAGCCTGGCAAGCCCATCAATGTACCGGTCATGGCCAATTCGCAGCAGCGGCCCGGAGGGCACGTCGCGAATGCCTGTCGCCTCGACGACGATTGCGCCCGGCTTGCCACGTGCGAAGCGCCCGTACCAATCGAGTACTGCGGCGGTTACATCGCCATCCTCAGTTGCGCGCCAAGGCACCATGGCCGGAATCCAACTGCGATTGCACAAGCTGAGCCGGCCCGATTCGAGCGGCGAGAACAGCAAAGAAGCGCCAATTTCCGCCGCTCCGGGTAAATTCCCAAGCGTGGATTCAAAACGAATTTTCTCTTCCGGCTTCCACATAACAGATGTTTAGCACGAGCGGCAGCAAGCGGCTATTCCCGCTGGTAAAGTTTTTGCCCGGCGACATAGGTAGCTCGAACCGCCCGGTCGTCAGCCAGCATCATTTGGACGAACAGCATTTCCCAGACGTCATCGACGTGACGCATGCGATAATCGATTTCAGGTGTGGAGTGCAGGTCGACAACAATGATATCAGCGTCGTGGCCCGCCGTAATATTTCCGATCCGGTGGTCCAGGCGCATGACCGCTGCGCTGCCAAGGGTTGCCAGGTAATAGGCCCGCGAGGGATGAATGCCATATCCCTTGAGCCTGGCGATATTGTATGCCGCCTTCATGGTTTGGAACATGGAAAGACTGGAGCCGCCGCCC
>CAZTMN010000005.1:46304-68984 GCA_964615275.1 uncultured Beijerinckia sp.
TCGCAAGGCCGACCGTAATGGCGTTCGAGCCGGCGCGCAACGACTCCATATCCATCAGGCCGGAACCGAGAAAGAGATTGGAAGTCGGGCAATGCGAAATGCCCGAACCCGTCCTGTGAAAGGCGTGACGTTCCCGCTCTGTCAAATGGATCGCATGACCAAAATTCGCGCCAGGTCCGGCCAGGCCGAAACGCTCGTAAACGTCCAGATAGTCGTGGCAATCGGGAAACAACCGCTTTACCTCGGCTATTTCGTGGGCGCTTTCGTCGATATGGGTCTGCATCAGGGCGCCGGGAAAAGCGCGCCACAATGCGCCGCACGCTTCAAGCTGCTCGGGACTTGATGTCACCGCAAAACGGGGCGTCAGGGCGTAAACCAATCTGCTCCGGCCATGCCAGCGTTCCAGCAGCGCCTTGGAATCATCAAATCCGGATTGCGCAGTGTCACACAAATTGTCAGGAGCATTCCGGTCCATCATGACCTTTCCTGCGGCCATACACATGTTGCGTTCAGCCGCGGCGGCAAAAAACGCATCGACGGACTGCGGGTGAACCGTGGCGTAAACGGACGCCGTAGTTGTACCGTTGCGCAGCGCTTGGTCGAGATAAAAATCGGCTACACAGCGGGCATAAGCAGCGTCGGCGAAACGCGCCTCAGCAGGAAAGGTGTAGGTATCCAGCCATTCAAGCAGATGGGCCGCATACGACGCGATTACTTCATATTGCGGGTAGTGGACGTGGCTGTCGACGAAGCCCGCCATGATCAGGTCATCGCGGTGGCTCTCGACGTGCAGCCCGGGATGATCGCGCAAGATTTCTGGCGCCGGTCCGGTCGCAGCGATGCGGCCTTCAGCAACTACCACGGCGCCATCGGTCTCGAACCGAACAGCGTCCTCGAGCGCCGCAACGAACGGATCGTCACAATAGGACAGCACCTGTCCACGCAACACAAAGGCATCGGGAGACTCGGCAGTCATTTGAACGGAAGGCTCCCGGACAGAAGGATTTTAGGCTGCTTCGCAGGATCGTCGAATCGTTGCTGATTTGCGGGTTATACCGCCGGATTGTCGCAAGCCTGCAATCCCGCGAGGCAAGTAGGTGATACCTGCACAGGCGGCGAAGGGCTCTGTCACCACGTCGCCGCCTGCAGGTAGATCTGCTTACTTAGGCAGCTTGCCTACAACGCCCTGGACGTAGAAATTCATGCTGGACAAGGCCTTGTCGCTGATGCGCTCGCCGGGCTTGAGGAACAAGGTTCCGTCCTGCTTCTTCAACGGGCCGGTGAACGGATGGAATTTACCAGACGCGATATCATCCCGGAGTTTCTCCGCTGCCTTCACGACATCTGCGGGAATTTTCTTGTTCCAGGCCGACAATTGCAGCATTCCGGTCTTCAACCCCTCCCACACATCGACTGATTTCCAGGTGCCATCCATGACAGCTTTCACACGCCGCACGTAATATGGCGCCCAGTTATCAACCAGCGACGTCAACTGGACGTTGGGGCCGAACGTCTTCATGTCGGAAGCCTGGCCGACGGCCCAGATGCCTTTCTGTTCTGCATGTTTCATGGGCGCGGGCGAATCGGTGTGCTGGAAAAGCACGTCCGCGCCCTGATCGGTCAGCGCCTTGGCTGCATCGGCCTCCTTGCCGGGATCAAACCAGGTGCTGACCCAGATGATTTTCAACTTGATGTTCGGATTAACGGATTTGGCGCCGAGATAGGTTGCGTTGATCCCCATGATAACTTCGGGAATCGGAAACGAAGCGATGTAACCGAGCGTATTGGTCTTGGTCATCTTGCCCGCGATCATGCCTGCAATATACCGGCCCTCGTAAAAGCGGCCGTTGTAGGTGGCAACATTCTTGGCACGCTTGAAGCCGGTGGCGTGTTCGAACTTCACATTCGGAAAGCGCTTCGCGACCTTGATGGTCGGATTCATGAAGCCAAACGAGGTTGTGAAAATTATATTGTGTCCCTGCTGCGCAAGCTGACGGATCACGCGTTCGGCGTCCGGACCTTCCGAGACTTTTTCGACGTACGTCGTCGAGACCTTGTCACCGAATGCTTTTTTCACCGCCAGGAGCCCCTGGTGATGCTGGTAGCTCCAGCCGTGGTCGCCAATCGGCCCGACGTAGACGAACCCGACCTTTACCTTGCCAGCCGCAGCTGCATAACCGATCGACAACGCAAGCGCTGCACCGGCAATTCCAAGCTTCTTGAATGAATTCATCCTGTCTTCTCCTTTTTCGGTCCGGTTGGACCCCTTCCTGCAACTCCGATTGATTGCATTCTTGCACGCGCCTAACCGGGGCGCGGCGTGTCACGTTGTTGCGTAAAATGTAAGCCCAAGACTGGCCGGCGCGTTCAGCCGCGCTCTCGTCCGGTCGTAGGATATTATCACCAACACGAGGATCGTTGCCAGATACGGCAGCATCGCCAGCAGCTGCGGTTCGACCTGAACCCCCAACGCCTGTGAATGCAATTGCATGATCGTTATGCCGCCAAACAGGTAAGCGCCGAACAGGGAGCGCCACGGCCGCCAGGCGGCGAAAACAACCAGCGCGAGGGCTATCCAGCCCCTGCCCGCAGTCATATTGTCCACCCAAAGCGGTGTTTGGACGATCGACAAATAGGCGCCGCCCAGACCAGCGCAAGCGCCGCCGAAAGCAATGGCCGCATAGCGGTAACCGACTACCGAATAACCGATGGCATGGGCAGCATCGTGGTTTTCACCGATGGCGCGCACGATAAGCCCCTCCCGGGTTCTGCTCAAAAACCATGCAACCCCAATGACCAGGGCAAATGATATGTAGACCAGCAGATCATGCGAAAACAGCAATCGCCCCAGCACAGGGATGTCGCTTAGCCCCGGTACCGCCAATTTGGGAAACGGCGGAGCCGACTTGCCGGAATAGGCTTGCCCGATCAGCGCCGCCAGCCCGAGACCAAACAGCGTCAACGCAAGGCCGGTCGCAACCTGATTGGCGAGCAAGGTCTGGGTCATGAAGGCGAACAGCAGCGCCATCAGTGCGCCGCACAGAATCGCCGCGATAACACCGGCAAGGAAACTGCCGGTTTCAATCGTGACTGCGAAGCCGGAAATCGCACCGATGATCATCATGCCCTCAACACCAAGGTTGAGCACACCAGCTTTTTCCACCACGAGTTCGCCGATCGCGGCAAACACCAGAGGCGTTGCAGCGATGATGATCCCGATGGCTATACTGACGACCAGATCCACTTTGCTTTTCCCTATTGAGCCGCAGAACCGGATGCCGCGGCGGCGCGGCGCATCCGGATTCGATAATTCACAAAAATATCCATCGCGAGCAGATAAAACAATAACATGCCCTGAAAGACCTGAGTGGTTGCAGCCGGCAGTTTCATGGCTATCTGAGCACCCTCACCACCGATATATGTCAACGCCAGCAGCAAGCCTGCGAGCAATACTCCAACGGGATGCAAGCGTCCAAGAAACGCGACAATGATCGCAGTAAATCCATAACCTACGGGCAGTGCCGGGACTAATTGCCCAACCGGTCCGGCCGCCTCAAATATTCCAGCCAGCCCGGCCAAGGCCCCAGAAACCAGCAGCGAAAACCACACGACCCTGTCGCTGGAAAACCCGGCGTAACGGGCTGCGCGCGGAGCCTGGCCGGATACCTTGATCTGGAAGCCGATCACGTGCCAGCGCAGCAATATCCAGCCGAGCACGACAAACAGCAACGCGAATACAAAACCGATGTGCGCCCGGGTATCGGAGATAAGGATCGGCAATGTTGCAGCGTCGTGAAACAGTTTGCTCTCGGGAAAATTGTGGCCTTGAGGATCCCGCAGCGCGCCGTGCATCAGGACATTCAAGGTCAGCGTCGCCACATAGACCAGCATCAGGCTGGTCAGGATCTCGTTGGTGTTGAAGCGCGTTCGCAACAATGCAGGGATCGCGGCCCAAATCATGCCACCGGCAATACCGGCGGCGCACACCAGTGGCAGAACCCAGAAACCCGGCACGCCGTGCAGGGCAAGCGCCACGGCGCCGCCGCAAATCGCGCCCATGGTGAACTGGCCTTCCGCACCGATGTTCCAGACATTGGCCTGAAAACACAAGGCAAGCCCAACGCCTATCAAAATCAGCGGTGTCGCCTTCACGATCATTTCGGATATCGAATAGAGCGACGTTAGCGGCTTGAAGAATATCAAAAGGGTCGCCTGAACCGGATCCTTGTCGAGGATGCTGAACAAAACGAACCCCGATAAAATCGTGAGCGCGACGGCGATAAACGGCGTCGCGTAGAGTATTAACCGCGATGGCTCCTTGCGCGGTTCAATTCTGAGCATGCGCCTGCTCCGTTTGGGTGCCATCTGACGGCAAAGGCGCGGATTGTCCGCCCATCTTCCTGCCTATCGACTCAATCGTGACTGCGGCGACATCTTCGGGTTCGCTCAGGCGGCCGTTTGCGATCACGGCTATGCGATCGGAAATTGTGAGCAGTTCATCGAGGTCCTGCGAGATGATTACAACGGCCGCACCGTCACGGGCCAGTTGAATAAGGGCCTTGTGGATGGCTGCGGCCGCGCCCGCGTCGACACCCCATGTCGGCTGGCTGGCGACCAGCACCGATGGCGCTTGCAGGATCTCCCTCCCCATGATGAATTTTTGCAGGTTACCACCAGACAAGGAACCCGCAGCATGTTCAACGCCTGCGGTGCGGACGTCGAATTCGCTTACGATAACTTCCGCAAAGTTCCCGGACCTGCCAAAATCTATCAATCCGCCACGGGTCAGGGCACGGCGAATGCGGGCCGAAAGCACCGAGTTTTCAACCAGCGACATGGCGGGAACCGCAGCGTGACCAAGTCGCTCCTCCGGCACGGTACACATGCCGAGCGCCCGCCGCTCATCGGGTCCTTTGCGACCCACACTGACACCTTCGAGCTTGATGCAATCGGCATTTTCCAGCGGACGCTCGCCGATCAACGCTTCCATCAGCTCTTCCTGACCGTTGCCGGCAACGCCCGCAATTCCAACGATTTCTCCGCCGCGCACGAATATCGACACATCTCTTAAACTGACGCCAAACTGATGGGTGCTCGGCTGATTGATCGCGTTGAGGCGCAATCGTACATCCCCAATTGCACCTTGCGTGCGACTGGCCGGAACGACGACATCGCCGATCATCATCTCGGCAAGACTTTTTGCGGTCTCTTCCGCAGGCGTGCAGGCCGCGACCACTTTACCGCCGCGCAATATCGTGGCCCGATCACAGAGCGCGCGGATCTCCTCCAGCTTGTGCGAGATGTATAGAATCGAACATCCCTCGGCCGCCAGTTGGCGCAACGTATCAAACAAGACATCGACTTCTTGCGGTGTCAGCACGGATGTCGGCTCGTCCATGATAATAAGTTGTGGCTTTTGCAACAGGCAGCGCACAATTTCGACGCGCTGGCGCTGACCAACCGAAAGCTCACCGACCAGCCGGTCCGGATCAAGCCGCAAACCATAATTTTCGGAAACCTCGATAATGCGGCTACGCAAATCGCCCTTTGCGAGTTCCGGCGAGATACCGAGCTCGATGTTTTCGATTACGCTAAGTGCGTCAAACAGCAGAAAATGCTGAAACACCATGCCAAGGCCGCTCGCCCGCGCAACCGAGGGACTTGCGGGATGATACGGCGTACCCCGCAGGCGCATGACTCCGCTATCCGCGTGCAGGACGCCATAAATCATCTTGACGAGGGTCGATTTTCCGGCGCCATTCTCGCCCAGCAAAGCGTGAATTTCACCGTGACCGACCTGCAATGACACGCTGTCGTTGGCAAGCACGCCGGGAAAAGACTTTGTCAGCCCTTCCAGCTCAAGCAGATAAGCGCCCGTCTGTCCCATCGTTCCCCGCATGGCCCGCGAAGGCCTGTTCGCGCGTTTTTTCGCACTGTTGGATCAGTTGCGCGGCGACGTCGACCGCAATAACCGCCGGCGCCTTGCTTTTCAGGGCGCCGGTTCCTATCGGGCAAGTCAAGCGCGTAAGCGCCTGCGACGCAATCCCCGCAGCGCTCAAACGTGTGCGAAACCGCGCCCGCTTGGTCGCCGAACCTATCAAGCCCAGGAAGCCGAAATTGTTTTTGGCGAGCAAAGTCTGGCAGATCGCAAGATCCAGCGCATGGGAGTAGGTCAGCACCAGATGAAAGGCGTCCGCCGAGGCCATTGCCGCGACGCGGTCGGGTTGGCTAGCCGGGATGCACGTGACGGCTCCCGGCAATATGGACGGGAACCGGTCCCGTGCCGTGTCCACCCAATGCAAATCAAAATCAAGATCGGCAGCAATCTTGACGATTGCACGGCCAACGTGCCCAGCCCCATAGACGAACAAAGGCACTTTTCGGTCAACCAGAGGCTCGAGAAACCACATACTGGCCTGACCGCCCTGCGCGGGGTTTTCGCCGGCGCATGTAGCGGACCTTTGCCGGGTCCCGCTCAGCATTTCGGAAGCAATCTTGCCGGCCGGCAGCGGCAGGTCGCGCGCGACCCGCCGGTCGCAAACCACCTGATAAGCAACGCCTGAAACCAATGGACGCGCGATCAGGGCCCCGCGCGCCGCTTGTTCGGCCATTTGTCTGACTTGTCGGAGCTCTTCTGAACCCAAAAGTTCAAACAGGATGCGGACGGAACCGCCGCAGCATTGACCAAGGGATGGTCCAAGCGGCCATACCCTTTGTTCGCGCTGCCACTGCTCCTGGTTGGCACGATATCCGTCCAGTATCTCGCGGGCATGGGCAATGGCCTCAAATTCCAGGCGGCCACCACCAATGGTGCCGTGCGCGTCGGTCACGCCCACTACCATTCCCGCACCGGCTTCCCGTGGCATCGATCCGTCCGCCCTTGCAACGATGACCCGCAGATAGGGCGGCTCGATTTCGTCCTGATACGGGAAAAGAGGCATGTTCATCTATCTCACGCCTCCCCGTCAGTATTGGCAGAGCGTTCCACCGCGAACAAAACACGCTCAGGCGTTGCCGGCGTATCAAGCGCCGGATAGGCCTCGTTACTCCCGGCGCCTGCAATCGCATCGGAAATCGCAAAAAATGCGGACAGGCCAAGCATCAGGGGCGGTTCGCCTACCGCCTTCGACTTGTAGATCGTGTCCTCCACGTTTTCGCCGCGATCAAATAGCTGGATGCGCATATCCGGCGCGCGGTCGGATGCGGCCGGTATCTTGTAAGTCGAAGGCGCATGGGTCATCAGCCGGCCGTTCGCATCCCAAACTAATTCCTCCGTGGTCAGCCATCCGGCACCCTGGACATAGCCGCCTTCGATCTGACCAAGGTCGATCACCGGGTTAAGGGACTTGCCGGCGTCGTGCAAAATATCGACGCGCAGAATCCGGTTTTCTCCGGTCAATGTATCGATCGCAACTTCGCTCACCGCCGCGCCATAGGCGCAATACAGGAATGGCCGGCCCCTGGCCTCAACCTTGTCCCAGCTTATTTTCGGTGTTGCGTAGAAACCCGTCGCAGATAACGGCACGCGCGCGGCGTAGGCCTGCCAAATCGCATCATCGAACGGAATTTCTTCTTCTCCAACCCTGATACGGCCTGGCAGGAATGTCACTTCGTGTGGGCCGGTCTGGTGGCGTCCGGCGAGAAATGCCGCGAGACGGCGCTTGATCTTGCGCGCCGCATTGGCCGCAGCCATGCCGTTCAGATCGGATCCTGACGAGGCGGCAGTTGCAGAAGTATTGGGTACTTTGCCAGTTGTCGTGGCGGTTATCTTGATCCGATCAATGTCAGCCTGGAACTCGCGTGCAACAACTTGCGCGACCTTCGTGAACAGTCCCTGCCCCATTTCGGTGCCGCCATGATTGAGGCTAATGGAACCATCATTGTAGATATGCACAAGCGCGCCAGCCTGGTTGAGGAATGTGTTGGTAAACGAAATACCAAACTTTACCGGCGTCAATGCAATGCCGCGTTTCAATATCGGGCTGGTCGTATTCCACCGCCTGATTGCTTCACGTCGCCGAACGTAATCGGACGAAAGGGCAAGCGCGTCGACGATATCCTGAATGATGCAATCCTCGACCCGCATGTGACACGGCGTAATGGCGCGCGAACCATCCTTGCGGTCCTTATGATCGTAAAAGTTCATGCGGCGGACTTCGAGCGGATCCTTACCCAGCTCCGCGGCCACATGATCGATCACACGCTCCATCCCCACCATGCCTTGCGGACCGCCGAAGCCGCGAAATGCTGTGTTGGATTGGGTATGCGTCTTGCACCGCCAGGAGGTGATCGTGACATGCGGCAAAAAATAACAATTGTCGGCGTGGAACATGGCCCGATCCGCAATCGGTTCCGACAAGTCCCATGACATGCCGCAGCGCAACGCCTGATCGAATTCCACGCCCAGCAATTTGCCGTCATGATCAAAACCAACACGGTAATCAATCCGAAAATCATGACGCTTGCCGGTAATCATCATGTCATCATCTCGGTCGTAAACGACCTTGGCCGGACGCCCGGTGATCTGCGCTGCTAGCGCCGCAACACAGGCCGGCAGATTGCCCTGGCTTTCCTTGCCGCCAAAGGCGCCACCCATGCGGCGTACCTCGACCGTTACAGCATGATTGGCAATCCCGAGGACATGGGCGACCTTGTGCTGGATTTCCGTTGGATTCTGGCTCGAAGCATAGACGGTGACGTCCTCGTCTTCTCCGGGCACGGCCATTGCTGCCTGGCCTTCAAGGTAAAAGTGTTCCTGTCCCCCAATATAGATCCGTCCGCTGATGCTGCGCGGCGATGCCTCGATCGCGGTGGCGGAGTCCCCGCGCGCCATCACATAAGGCTGCTGCAACAGGGATTGCGCATCCATCGCCTCGTCGATGGTCAATATCGCGGGCTTTTCAATCAATTCGATCCTGGCGAGGTTGGCCGACTGGCGCGCCAGTTCAAGCGTTTCGGCCGCTACGGCGAACAGGGACTGGCCCCAATATTCGATTGTATCGACCGCAAACATCGGGTCGTCGCCGGCTACCGGGCTGACATCGTTTACGCCCGGGATATCGTCCACCGTCAGCACGGCGGCAACGCCGGGCGCAGCCCGTACCGCAGACAGGTCCATAGACATTAGCTGCGCATGCGCCACCTTGCTTTGCGCGATGTGAACACGCAACGTTCCCGGCGGTTCGGGGATATCGTCAACATAGGGTGCCTGCCCGCTGACGTGTTTGTGTGCGCTGTCCTGGCGGTGATCCGTGCCGGCCTCGCCATCGACCCGACTGCGCGAGCCCGCGCGAAGTTTATTAGCCGCCGGAGCATTCATGCCGTTAGCTCCTGCAATTGCGCGCTCTCGCCGGCAAGGCGAGTGCCTGTTCCAGCTTTGGACCGTTCGATGAAGTAACGGCGTAGCAGGTTCTTTGCCGCAGACATGCGATAGGCTGCGCTAGCGCGCATATCCGTGAGCGGGATGAAGTCCTGCTCGAACACGGGAAGGGCCGCGGTAATCGTTTCTTGCGACCATGCTTTTCCGGCCAGAAACTGCTCTACATGGGAAGCGCGCTTTGGAATTCCGGCCATCCCGCCAAAAGCAATGCGCGCTTCGCTGACCTTGCCTTCGCCCACGCCAATATTGAAACAGCCGCACAAGGCCGAAATATCCTGATCAAACCGCTTTGAGATCTTGTAGCAACGCAGCTGCGTCGGATCATCCGCGAGCGGAATCTCGCGACGGCTTTCTGCGCATCGCAATACCAACGTCGCGCCGAGAGCTATCAGGGCCGGCGGTGTGTCGCCAATCGGCGATCCATTGGCAATATTGCCACCGATAGTACCGGCGGACCGCACCTGCGCTGCGCCAATGCGCCGGATCAATTCGCCAAAGTCCGGCCAGTTCCGAACGATGACGGCGGTTGCATCAGAGTATGTCGCCGTTGCGCCTATTCGTAATCTGCCGTTCACGGCTTGTACCGATTGCAAGTCGCGGACCCGCCCGAGATAAATGATTTTTTTCAAAATGCGATGTTGCTTGGTCACCCACAGACCAACGTCGGTAGCGCCCGCAACCAGCGTCGCATCGGGATGTGCGGCATATATCTCCGCCAGTTCGTCACCAGTCGATGGCGTGAAGCAAATGGCATTACCGGCACGATATTCGACGCCGGCGTCCCGGGCCATGTCCTCCAGAAGTTCCTGCTCGCGCGCCTGGCGTTTCAAATCCCATTGCGGGCGAGTGGCGGACGCCATGTCCTGCGCGGCGGTAATCAGCGGGCCGTAACCGGTGCACCGGCACAGATTCCCCGCGAGAGCGTCAGTAATTTCCTGTCTACTCCGCGCCTGACCATCAAGGCCCAAGGCGTAGAGAGACATCACGAAACCGGGCGTACAAAATCCGCACTGTGAACCATGATGGTCGACAATCGCCTGTTGCGCCGGGTGCAACTGGCCGTCCGGACCAGCGAGCGCCTCAACCGTAACAACCGACTTGCCATGCACCATCGGCAGAAATTGTATGCAGGAATTGATCGGCCGGTACAGGATAGACCCATCGTCGGTGAGTTCCCCGGCCAGGACTGTACAGGCACCACAATCGCCTTCGGCACAGCCTTCCTTCGTTCCGGTGAGGCGCTTGTGGCGGCGCAAAAAAGTAAGCAGCGTGGTATCCGGTGAAATACCGGAAATGGTTTCGCGTTCTCCATTCAACACGAATGTCAGCGGACCATCCATCGCAACCGCCTTTTCAAAAATCGATCAACCGGCGTTCAACCCGATGCAAGTCCGGGACCAAATTGCCGGGCTTGCAACGATGCATGCGGCCAACGTGCACCACGTGAGACTAACCCGGATCCGATCATCTATTACAGACTGAGAATTTGAGGTACTCTCAAAATTTACCTGAAAATGTCGTTATCCGGCGAGGCTGGCGACCAGTTCTCGGGCCTGGGCCGCTATCGCCTCCAGATCGACTCTGGTCAGCCTGCCATCCCTGACCACGGGCCTGCCTTCGACAAAAACATCCCGCGCCGTAAACGGGCCGCACAGGACGAGCGCTGCAACCGGATCCCATGCGCCGGCCGCTTCAACGCCGCGCAAATCCCAAATGACGAAACCGGCGCGCTTGCCAGGCGCAAGCGGGCCAGCATCGCTACGACCCAGCACTTTGGCTCCCCCGATCGTCGCCAGTTCAAGCGCTTCACGGGCGCTCATGGCGTCAGCACCATTTTGCACACGCTGCAAGAGCATGGCCTGACGCGCCTCCGACAGGAGGTGGCTTGAATCGTTTGAGGCGGATCCATTAACGCCAAGCCCGACCGCTACGCCTGCATCGCGCATGGCGCGCACCGGAGCTATACCGGAACCCAGCCGGCAATTGGAGCAAGGACAATGAGCAACGCCGGTTCCCGAGCGTGCAAACATGCCTATTTCCTGCGCATTCAACTTGACGCAATGGGCGTGCCAGACATCGTCGCCTACCCAGCCGAGATCTTCGGCATATTGCCCAGGCAGGCATTGGAACCGTTCCAGCGAATACGCGACGTCCTCGTCATTCTCCGCCAGGTGGGTATGCATCATCACGCCCTTGTCCCGCGCCAGTTTCGCCGTCTCGCGCATCAAATCCCGGCTGACCGAAAACGGCGAACAGGGCGCCAGCCCGATCCGCACCAGGGCGCCATCGGCAGGATCATGAAACCGGTCGATAACGCGGATGCAGTCGGACAATATGGCGTCTTCTTGTTCCACGATGGCATCGGGCGGCAAACCGCCTTCGCTTTCCCCGATGCTCATGGACCCGCGCGTGGCGTGGAAGCGCATGCCGATCGTTCTTGCGGCATCAATCGTATCGTCAAGACGCGCGCCGTTCGGGAAAAGATACAGATGATCCGAGCTCAAGGTACAACCGGACAGAGCCATTTCGGCAAGCCCCAATTGCGCCGAAACATAAAAGGCTTCCGGCGTCATTCGGCTCCAGATCGGGTACAAGGTCTTGAGCCAGCCAAACAGCAGGGCATCCTGCCCGCCTGGAACAGCGCGTGTGAGTGTCTGATAGAGATGGTGGTGAGTGTTGACGAGGCCGGGGGTGACGACACAACCGCCAGCGTCGATGACTTCCGCGTCGTCCGCGTTCAGCCCGGCTCCAACATCGACGATGACTCCGTCGCGGCAGAGGACATCGCAGGACGCAATCTCGCGGCGCTGGTCGTCCATCGTAACGACAACGCCGGCTCCCTTGACAAGGACTGCGCCGGATATCCCCGAACGCTCCTTCATCGCCGCCGCAAACCCGTTCCGAAGTGTTGTGCGGCGACAGTCACGCCACAACCGCATCGATCAATTGCGGGCCCTTGCGGCGCATGCAATCTTCAAATACCCGATTGAAGTCTTCCGCTGTCCTGCACGTATGCCCTTCCACACCCATGCCTTCGGCAAGTTTGGCCCAGGAAATATCCGGATTGGAAAGATCAAACAGGCCGGGTACGCTATTGCCCAACCCCGGCACCTCATATTGTCCAATGGATCGCATGAGAATGCCGTAGGTGCGATTGGAACAAACCACTGTAGTAACATCGCACTGCTCGCGCGCGATACTCCAGAGTGCTTGCAGCGTGTACATGCCGGAGCCGTCGGATTCCAGGCACACGACCTTGCGGTCGGGACAGGCGATAGAAGCACCCAAAGCTACCGGCAATCCCTGCCCGATTGAACCGCCTGTCAGGAACAGGCAATCGTGCGGTGCGGCAGTCGCACTGAATGGATAATGGGCACCGCCGCCAGTACCCGACTCATCGGAGATAATCGCGTTCTCAGGCATGAACGTGTTGAGCGCGCGACCAATCGCTTCGCCGTTCAGCACACCGGTCGCCAGGTCGACCTCCTGACGTTGCACGAGCATGGCGCTGACGTCGATTCCTGGGCCAGCGCCAACAGCTTCAGCCAGCGCCACAAGCGCGCCGGTCACGTCGTCATCGGGAGTGGCCAGATGCAATGTGTTGACGTTATCGGGAATGAGAACGCTCTTGAATTTTGGATGCGCGAACGACAGCACGGGCCGGCCTGTGCCAACGATGACAAGATCGTCAAAGCCAGACAAGAAATTTATCGTTTCCTCGCCCCATGCCGACAGCCGCCGGAACGGCATTCTGCCTGCGCCACGTTCCATGTGCCGGTTCAGCCCCTGGCACAACATGGCAGAGCCTGTTTTCGCAGCAATACGTGTGCAAGCTTCGCGGCCCGCGCCGATCAACCCGGGACCGGAGGTCAGCAGCGCAACCTTGCGGCCCGAATTCAAGATCGCAGCAGCAGCAGCTATTTCCGTGTCGGCAATCCTGTTTGCTGGGGGCGCGGGCAATGGCTTGCCGACCTTTGCACCGGGGGACCAGGTCGCATCGGCGGGCAAAACGAGCGTTGCAATCTGTCCGCCGTTGGCCATTGACGCCTGCCAGGCGAGCGCAACGTCACCGCCAATATCAGCCGGCGTCTTGCTGTACTTCGTCCAATCGGAGATTGAAGCTGACAGGCCTTCCAGGTCCGAGGTCAGTGACGCACCGAGCGGAAGATGCCAGCTGGCGTGATCGCCAACTATATTCAAAACCGGCACTTTGGCCTTTTTCGCATTGTGCAAATTGGCCCAGCCATTCGCCAGTCCGGGGCCGAGATGCAGCAATGTCGCCGCGGGCTTGCCGGCCATGCGTGCATAACCGTCGGCCGCCCCGGTCGCCACTCCCTCGAACAGGCACAGGATCGGGCGCATGCGTTCATCGTTCTGTAGCGCAGCAACCAAGTGCAATTCCGATGTTCCCGGATTGGCGAAACATGCATCAACTCCACAGGCGAGCAAGGTTTCAAGCAACGATTGCGCACCAGACATATCGCCGCCTGGCGACCCCGCGCCGTTGTTTCCGGCTGAACCCGTTTGCGTCATCGTAAACCCCGATTGCTCTTGTTTTGCTTGGCTCGAATTTGTCTGGCGGAAATCCAGCTTCCCGTTGGACATTCAGCCGCTATTTTTCGACGGTGCCGTCCCGCAATTCGCCCGCATACACGAGATAATAATTGCGGACAGGCGCGTTGATTTCCCGGTCCGCAAGCCTCACCAACAAACCGGCCTTGCATTCGCGCGCGTCTTCCTGACGCTCGCCCGCGCCCAAGAGAATATCGAGCAATTCCATCGCCCATTGCAGTTCATCACTATCGATTGCGGCCTGTGCCTGCTGCCAGACCGCGTCAATGCCGCCAGCCATGGCTACCAGTTTGGAAGCGCGTTCTGGCGGCGGTACCGGTTGAAGGCTCGTCGGATTGCCATCGAACCAGCCGATCGTCCCAGCAAAATACGCGCGCGCAGCAAAGCTGACTTTGCCATAAAATTCCTGCAACCAGGGCTTGTCTGCCAAACCATCCGGCAGACGGATGGAAGCGGCAATTTCGTCCGGCGTTTTGCCCGCATTGATCTGTTCTATCGTGTGATTGATGACCCAACGGATCGCGTCACGATAATCGCCGAGCCGTTCGCGCACATTGGCGGCTCCGACAACCGGTAGCGTGTGCCCGGTACAAAGCACTTCGGCATCAAAACCGCACATCAGCTCTGCTGTGTCGGCCCAGTCGTCGAAATCGCGGTATCTGGTGCCACGAATGGCGTAAAGATTGGGAAAGGAATGGTAGAAATTGTCAGCGCAGAACAGAATGCGTTGATCGGCGTACCAGACGACAGCCTGGTCGGGCGTCTCGCCCGGCGCCGCATGGAGCTCCAGCCCAATTCCACAGCTTTCGAATTTGGTGCTCTGGCCATCGAACGATTTTGTTGGCGGCAGGAAACCTGCCCCGAGCCCCTCAAGCGGCCGGTCACCGGGTCCGATGCCAATATTGATGCGTTCCTCCGGAAACTTCAGCCCCATGCCGAATTGACGCTTGGTTCGCGCCAGCAACGCTTTTACGGGCGCTGGCCGTCCCTCGACTTCGGTCAGGTCGCTGGCAAGGCACGCACGCGCAATGACCTCCGGTTCACCGTCCCCGGCAAATACACTCGCCCCAGAAATGTGATCGCGGTGACCGTGCGTATATATAATGGTCTTGACCGGAAGATCGGTGACGGTGCGGAACTGCTCAAGGATTAACGAAGCCGCTTTCGTCGACTCAGTAGTATCGATAATTATCAGGCCACCGTCGCCTATGATCATGGAAACATTGGCGGCCGAATATCCGGTCGCCGTGTAGACATTGTCAGATATCTTCAACAATTGCCGGGGGAACTGTGTGTTTTGCTGCCTGAGCTTCTCGAGCGGTGTCATCGCGTGTCCTCACTGTCCCGCCGGAATTCCGCCGGCGTAATGCGTCTTACCGCTATCCATAGCATTACTGCCGCAACCCGCAAAAAACTGGTCCCAGCCCGTTTCACCAGCGCAACGCGTCCTCGCATCCGGCCATCTCAGGTCCCGGCAATGCGACCGGATATATTTGCCCTTTTAAGCGCGGCTGGTCCGGAGGCCAGTTTCCACTTTTGCCGGAAACGCTATACAACTGCCCAGGAACAGGCTTGAGGGCGCAATGGGGCGACCCCCGCAACGGTTCGGAAATCCGGGATCAAATGATATCGCGCCCGAATGATATGTATCGAGAGGCAGGAAACTGAAATGAGTGGCAACCCCGATATCAAGAAATCCAACAAGCGCTACCAATCGGACGTTATCGTCGACCTCATCAAGCAATTCGAACTGCCCTACATCGCACTCAATCCGGGCGCCAGCTACCGCGGCCTGCACGACAGCCTGGTCAACTACGGCGAAAACGACCCGCCGATGCTGCTTTGCAATCACGAGAAGATCGCAATCCAGATGGCGCATGGTTACGCCAAGGCAATCGGCAAGCCGATGGCTGCGGCCGTTCATAATGTCGTCGGCCTGCTGCACTCCAATTTGGCGGTCTATTACGCCTACATAGACCGGTGCCCGGTTTTCCTGATCGGCGCGACCGGCCCGATGGACGAAAAGTTACGCCGGCCATTCATCGACTGGATACACACGGCATTTGCGCAAGGCTCAGCGGTTCGTGACTATACGAAGTGGGATTACCAGCCCGGAACAATCCACGGTGTGCCCGATTCCTTTGCCCGGGCCTACTCGATCATGATGACCGAGCCACAGGGGCCGGTTTACATGGTCTATGACGCGGGATTGCAGGAAGCGCAGCTGACCGAGGAAATCGACATTCCGCCGAGATCGGCCGTTCGCGTTCCGCCGCGAATCGCCGCAGACGCAACCTTGATTGAAGAAGCCGCCGGCCATCTCCTTGAAGCCGATTATCCCGTCCTTTTGACTGAATATGCCGCGCGCGCACCTATTGGTTACGAGCCCACTGTCGCCCTTGCCGAGACTTGCGGCGCCGCCGTATTCGACATCAACAAGCGCCTTGGCTTTCCAAATCGCCATCCACAGAACGTCAGCATGCACGGTGACGCATTCTCGCAGGCGGATGTCGTGATGGCGCTCGACGTTGTTGATTGGACCCGCGGATCGCACAAGCCGAATTGGGAAACGCGGCAGGTTGAATCGTTGTGCCAACCCGGTTGCAAATGGATCGACCTCGGCTTTGCCGATATCGAGATCAGCAAATGGGCGACTGATTACAACAAGCATCATAATTGGGACATGCGTATCCTTGCAGATACAGCGCACGCCATTCCGGCTCTTACCGCGGCCTGCGAGAAACGCGTGGCCGGCGACCGTGTACTCGCGAAGAAGATTGCGGACCGCAAGGCAGCGATAGGCGAAAAGCACCGCAAGCAATGGGACAAGTGGCAGCAGCAAACAAAAGACACCTGGGACCAGACGCCAATGCATGAATCGCGCATGGCGGCGGAAGTATGGGAAGCGATCAAAGAGGAAGATTGGGTTCTGACCGCCGGGACGCTGAAAGAATGGACAAGGCGGGTGTGGGACTTTGACAAGCCCTACCGGCATCCGGGACGGGAGCTTGGCACGGCAACCCAGATCGGCATGTCGCTTGGCGTTGCCCTCGCCTACAAGGGAAGCGGCAAGCTGGTCGTCAATCTGCAACCGGACGGCGATCTTATGTTCGATCTCGGTGCACTGTGGATGGCGGCAAAGTATGAAATTCCGCACCTGATCATCATGTATAACAACCGCGCCTATTACAATGACTGGGCACACCAGATATCGATGGCCAAGACACGCGGGACCGATCCTGCCCGCGCCAATATCGGCATGGACCTGTATGGGCCCGAACCGGATTTTGCCAGCATTGCGCGCGGGATGGATTGGTACGCGGAAGGGCCGATCGAGGATCCGGCGGAAATCCAGGCAGCGGTGCGGCGCGGCATCGACCAGGTGAAAAGCGGCAAACCGGCGCTGATCGACGTCATTGTCGCGCGGCGCGACTAGACGCGTTTCGGGCCAGAACACCGGTATCCAGTTTTCCTGGAAACGCTTCAGAGCATCTTTGGTGCCGCTAAATTTCGAATTCCATCAGATCTTCGGCGATCATGGATGGGCCCGCAAATGCGCCCGCCATTTCTGCGAGCACTTTTTCATGCACTCCGGGCGCATCCATGTGCGGACGGAAATGGGTGATGACGAGTTTCTTGACGCCAGCGCGCTGGGCCATGGCCGCGATGTCGGCTGGCGCCGGCGAACGGGCGGCAATATAGGCGCTCGCGGTTTCATGCGTCAGCCGGTAGCACCAATGCACCAGCAGATCGGCGCCTTGCGCCAATTCTTCAAGCTGCTCGCATGGTCCGGCATCACCGGAATAGACAAACAGTCCGTCCGGCGTTTCGATCCTGAACGCCATGCACTCCAGGTAGGGTTGGGCATGGGGAACCTCGCAGGATGTCAGTTTCCAGTCCTCGCCGACGGCCGAGAATCCCGGCATGACCTCAATCACCGATGGCTCAGGCCAAGGCCGGGGCAAGGTCCCACCACGCGCAACCCAAACGGCTTTCGATCCCTCGTTTTCGGTGCGCGCAGCAAGATCCGTCGAGAACACGCCATCGCGGCCAAACAATTTTTCCGTGATCGCGGCAATCGGCGGTGGACCGAACACCTCGTAATTGGAGCCGCGTTCATCCCAATTAGCGTGCACGAGACGCGCAAAATCCATCATGTGGTCGGAGTGCAAATGGGTGAAGAAGATCTTCTCAATGTCGGAAGGCCTTCGCCCGGACTGGACAAGGCGATCGAAGACGCCGCCGCCGCAGTCGAGTAAGAGCGTCTCGGACCCGGTTTCCACCAGATAGCCCGAGGACGCACGCCGCACGTGCGGTTCGGGAGAACCTGTTCCCAATAGAGTGATTTTCATTTTCCCCCGCCTGCCTGCTTCCGGCCCGATGAAAAGAATACAACTACGCCCAGGGCCATGACGATGAAGACCAATGCCAGCGGGCTCTTCAGCATAAACCACGGATCGCCGCCGCTGCCAGAAAATGCCTGCCGCAATGCAGTCTCCAGATTGTTCGCCAATATGAATGCAATCACAAATGGCAACGTCGAAACGTCCAGCCGGCGTAAGACGTAGCCAAGAAACCCGAACGCCAACAGAAACACAACCGCAATCATTTTTGCTTCCTGGACATAGACCGCGGTAAGGGTCAGCAACAGCACGATGGGCAACAAGGTCTGCTTGGGAATGCGAACCATGATACCTGTCGCCCGCATGAATACGCCGCCGATCGTCCAGTTGAGGAGATTGGCGAACATCATCGCGGTAAACAGCCCAAATGCGACCACCAGTTCCGGATTGATTCCGGTATTGGGTATCCGGAAAACCGCAGGGCCCGGGTTAAAGCCACCAATGCTCTCGGCTGCCAGGATCAGGAACACCGCCGCGATATTGCCGGGAATGCCGAGCGATAGAACAGGGATCAAATTGGCGCCAGCAACGGCGCTGTTGGCTGCCTCTGTTGCCGCGACGCCTTCGGGCGTTCCCTCGCCAAATGGCGTTTCGCCCTTGTGCAGCCGCCTTCCAGTTGCGTAACCGAGTGTAGCGGCCAGCGTCGAACCTATGCCCGGCAATGCGCCGATGGCGGTGCCAATCATTGCCGACGTGCCGATAAACGGGGCGATCTTCTTGATATCGCCCCAACGCAGTTTGTTGTCGCCCTTCACTTGTAATTGCGCGATGGCAGCCGTGCGGCGTTTTTCCTGCCACATATCGTCGAGGGCAACGAAGATTTCGCCCAGTATCAGAACACCAAGCACGGCGGAAATGATCGGGAAGCCGCTCGCCAATTCGTCCAGTCCGAATGAGAGGCGCGGGTGATTGTCTTCACCGGAAGCCACGCTGGCACAGAACATGCCGAGTATCGCCGACAACAAACCCTTGGCCACGGAGCGGCCTACCACTGCGGCGATGAAAGAAAGCGACAGGATGATCAGCGCCGCCTTCTCGGTGAACCCGAGATAGGCCTCAACCACTACCGCCAAAAATGGCGCGCAAGTGATGAGTACAATGTCCGAAAACGTATCGCCGGATACGGATGAAAAATGCGCGACCCGCAATGCCTTGCCCGATTGTCCCTTGCGGGTCATCGGGTATCCGTCAAGCGTCGTCATCATCGAATCGGGTGTGCCGGGCGTGTTGAACAGGATCGCCGGTACCGCGCCGCCAATCGTTGCGCCTTTCATCACGCCAACCAGAAAGCCCATGACCGGCAAGAGCGCGTCAGGCGTCACGCCAAATATCGAAATCAGGATCGGCAGGGAAATGGCCATGGCGAACGGTCCGCCAAGACCGGGCGTCGCGCCCACGACGATGCCGCCGAGAAACCCGAAGAACACCATCGCTACCGTTGTGGAAACGGGCATGTCCGCCAGCCAGAACATCGGATTTTCGGTAAACACCTTGACGATGCCCAACCAGGCATAATCGAGCATGCCCATCAATAATCTCCGTTTGGCGGCAACAGGAGATTGTCAAAGGGCCCATCGTACAGAAACGCAATCACGGCAACCGCCGCAACGGCAATCGCAAGCGTCCGCCAGCGAAAATGCTGCTCGACAAAACTGATAAGCGTGACGACCAGCAGCGTACCACCGACGCCGTAGCCGATGAATTTCCAGGGCGCGGTCGCGCGCAGTTCGCGATAGCTGGCGGTTTCCGCACCAGCCAAATTCGCCAGGGAAAGTGCGAACGGGCCCAGAGCGTACATCAGCCCAAGTGATACGCTTAACACAACCAGCAGCGCCAAAAGGAACAGGCCATTATCGCGCGTGAGTTCGCCGCTTGTCGAAGCCGATGCTCCAAGACCTGTTTCCTCCGGCCCAGACGGCGGCGCGGCCTTCCGCTTCAAGTCACGCCATGCGCCGGCCATCATGGCGAGGCTGACACCGATTGCCACAATCGCCAGCGCCATCGGCAACATGGCGTCACCGATATTGCGCTCGCGCCGGAATATTTCGACGGCCCCGGTCTCAACGTCAAGCGGGATCCAGACGAACAATGCCAGTAGCGCCAATACCAGGAAAACCAGGCCTAAACCGATCGTCCAGCGCTCACGCATCATCCAGTTCCGATCCCGCGGTCTGTGCCGCCGCAAAAGGCGGCACAGCCAGTGCCATCAGCCCGATGCTTTCAACAAGGCTTGCGAAGCCTTGATGCCGTTCTTGATATATTCATCCAGCGCCTTGCCGCGAATGATTTTTGGCCCTCCGAAAGCTCGTGAGATGAACTTGTTGGCCTTTGTTTTGGGATCCTTGACCACTTCCACTATGGCGTCTGTGATCGTCTTGCGCGCATCAGCGGGTATGCCGGCCGGCGCTACGAAAATGAAGTTTGCCCCGAAGTCAAAAGGAACGCCCAGGTCCTTAACCAGCGGCGCATTCGGTGAGACTTTCAGCTTGCTGGTTTCGCCAGACGCCAGATTGACAACATCACCGGCTTTGACGGCACGCGCCTGAAGTCCTGCCACCCAGCCAAAGTCGATATCACCAGCAGTGATCGCATTCATGACGCCCTTGCCGCCGCGGAATTTGACGGTATTGAACTTAACCCCGTGCGCTTTGCCGAGCAGGTACATGCCATCGGCCAACTTCTGGCTCATGGCGCCAGCCTTGAACGTCTTACCTTTCTTGGCGGCGGCTATGACATCCTTGAACGACTTCCAGCCTTTGTCCTTCTTGGCGACGATGCCCATCTGCGAACCGGACGTGGTGGTCAGATAGGTAAAGTCATTTATCCCATAAGCGGGTTTTTTCATCACCAGCATGTTGTAGCCGAAGGCCTCCGTCACCAGCATGGCGATGGTCAGCCCGTCCTTGGGCTCCCCCTTCAACTTTCTGGCCAATACGGCGCCGGCCTTGCCCGTCACCTGCTGCGGAATAATCTTCCAGCCCTTGCCCTTTGAAATCGCTTCAGCGATCAGGCGAGCCTGGGTATCGACACCGCCACCTGCACGAAATGCAATCATCAACTTGATTGGGCCTTTCGGCTTCCATTCCGCCATGGCTGGCATGGCGAATGCGGATATTGCAGCAGCAATCGAAGCTGCATACAAAGTTGTCGATAAAATACGCATGGTTTCCCTCCCCAAATTGAAGGTTTATAGATCGACACAATTTACATGACAAGTCAATCAATTTGTTGACATGTCATATTGTTGGTATTCTAAAGGTTCCAAGACGTTCCAAGAGAAGCCTAAAATGATGGATCAGCAGCTTGAGCAGAACGCAGGCAGTGTGCCACTTGAGTCACGATGGAGCTATCGGATCAGTATATTGGCGGGCCTCCTCGATCGGCAATCGGCGCGCCGTTTTTCGAAGCATGAACTAAATCTTGTTCAGTGGCGGATATTGATGAGGGTCGTAGCGGTCGGACCGTGTTCCATATCAGAGCTTCTCCCGCTGGCCGCCGTCGACCGAGCACTCGTCAGCCGTGAAGCGGCTGCACTCCAGCGGCGTGGATTGTTAAAAATATTCTCAGATTTAACGGACAAGCGGCGAAAAATTGTCGAACTGACTGCCGCCGGCCGTGCCAAGCATGCCGCTGTTCTGCCCGAAACCATCGCCCGGCACAAATATCTGGATAGTGCGCTCACCCCCGAAGAACGCCTTGTGTTTGCGCGAGCAATCGACAAAATGAAAGCACGGATCATTGACGATCTGGATTCCGGAGGCGGCGGGAAATGAGCAAGAACATTCTTTTCATTATTTCCGATGAGCATCAGGCACGGGCCATGTCCTGCGCCGGGCATCCCCTCGTCAAAACACCGAACATGGACAGGCTCGCCGCGCGCGGTGTTCGTTTCACAAATGCCTATACGCCCTCGCCGATCTGCGTCCCCGCGCGCGCCTCCCTGGCGACCGGAAAATATGCACATCAAACCGGCTATTGGGACAATGCACTGGCCTATGACGGGCGCGTCAAAGGCTGGGGCCATGCCTTGCACGATGCAGGCGTTGCTGTGACCTCAATAGGCAAATTGCACTACCGCAACGATAGCGATCCAACCGGTTTCGACGAACAGATTGTGCCCATGCACATCATGGATGGCGTTGGTCAAATCTGGGGTTCGGTGCGCAATCCGTTGCCGGACATCCGCAAACGGCCGAAGATCATGGAACAGGTTGGCGCCGGTCTGTCCAAGTACAACAAGTATGATCTGTTGATCGCCGAACGCTGCGAAGATTGGTTTGCCAACCGCGTTCCGAAGGACAAGCCGTGGTTGTTGTTCGCCAGCTT
>CAZTMN010000006.1:0-67521 GCA_964615275.1 uncultured Beijerinckia sp.
TGATGCCTGGGACATAACCCGGCGGTTCTAGCCGCGCGGGAATGATGGTGTTTGCCCATTCCTCAACCTTCATTCCGGGGAACAAGCCGGTAGGCGCAGCGTCCGGCTGTGTGTCTCGAAGGATGGTAATTACATCACGCCCCCTCATCCTGAGCCTGTCGAAGGACGAGACGCGTTGCTGCGCAGCGCTCCTCAGGACGAAGGGAGTCAATTGAAGCAAACAGGATCCCTCATGGTAAGGTTGGCCCGAGGGGCCAGGTCCCGAACCACGAGGGCGGGATTTCATCAACCCGAAAAGTTGCAGACTTTTCGGTTCGAGTTGATGAACAACAATGTCCATGCTTCGAGACGCAGTCTTCGGTTGCCCTCAGCACGAAGGACTGGAGCGTGGCAGGACCAAGGCCGCACTTGTGCGCAACCGGCCCTACCGGGTTATAAGGACAGCAATCCGGACCCGCGGCAACTCCGCGCGGCAAGAAACTCCGGGCGGCAAAGATTGGCGGAAACTCCCATGTCCCAACAGGCGGTAGATGAAATCAAGGCGGCGCTCGGGCCGCGCGGGTGGCTGGAGGGCGGTGACATGATCACCCATGTCACTGACATTCGTGGTGTCTACAAGGGCGAAGCCCTGCTGGTTGCGCGCCCCGCAAGCACCGAGGAAGTTTCGGAGACGGTCAGGATCTGCGCCAGGCACGGGGTCTGCATCGTTCCGCAAAGCGGCAATACCGGCCTCGTCGGCGGCGGTATTCCGAAGGGCAACCGGCCCTCGATCGTTCTGTCGCTGGCGCGGATGAACAGGCTGATTTCCGTCGATCCCCTGCGCTACAGCGTCACCGCCGAAGCAGGCTGCATCGTGCAGACCATCCACAACGCGGCGGCCGAAGTGGACCGCGCCTTCTCGCTCGATTGGGGCGCACGCGGATCCGCGATGATCGGCGGCGCCATCTCGACCAACGCCGGCGGCATGAATGTCCTGCGCTTCGGCAACACGCGCGACCAGGTGCTCGGCCTTGAAGTCGTGCTTCCGGACGGGCGCGTCTGGGACGGCATGCGGGCGCTGCGCAAGGATTCCTCCGGCTATGACATGAAACACCTGTTCATCGGCGCCGAGGGCACGCTGGGGATTGTGACCAAGGCGATCATGCGCCTGCACCCGCGCCCGGAACGGGACCAGACCATGTTTGCATCCGTTGGCGATGCCGACCGGCTGATGGAATTGTTTGCGCTGGCCCGCCATGTCGCCAGCGACGGGCTGACCGCGTTCGAGCTGGTTCCCGGGCACATGGTGGAAAAGGCGCTGGCGAAATACGATGTCCTGCGCCGTCCGCTGGAAACCCGCGCCGAATGGTACGTCATGGTGCGATTTTCCGGCCGCGAGGAAATCGATCAGAAGTTCGAAACCTTCTTCGAACAGGCGCTGGAGAAGGGTCTTATCACCGATGCCTCGTTGGCGCAGAACATGGCGCAGGAACAGAACCTGTGGGATCTGCGCGATGAAATCCCGCCGCTGAAACTGATGCACTCCAAAATGCTGAAATGGGACGCCTCGGTGCCGATCGACCGGATCATACCGTTTCTGAAGGAGGCCGAGGCAAGGTCAAAGGCGATCGAGCCGAACGCTAAACTGATCGCCTTCGGTCACGTCGGCGACGGCAATCTGCACATGAGCGTCTGGCCGGAGGGAACCCAGGGCGATCCGGAGTTCGACGCGCTGTGCCATGAAATCGTCAGCACGATCGACCAGCTGATATTCTCCTATGGCGGTTCGATCTGTGCAGAACACGGTGTCGGGGTAGAAAGTTTCGATCGCGTGCCCGGGCAGAAGCCTCAGCTTGAATTCGAGATGATGGCGAATATCAAGACCCTGTTCGATCCGGACAACCTGATGAACCCGGGGAAGATTTTCGATCCCGCCCGTTACGGAACGGCAGCGCAATAGGCAACGAAAAAGGGCCCGCGTTGCGGGCCCTTGTCCGGTAAAGGAGGCAGCGGTTATTTGCCGGCCTTGCCCTTGAACTCAACCGCTTTCTTGAACTTCGTGATGAAGCTGTCGGGCAGCGCGTTGATGCCATCGACCAGCTTCTGTAGTTTTGTACCTTCCAGCGGATCGATTTTGAACTTCAGCTTTTTCGCATCCGCGAGGGCGGCCTTGTCTTTCCATGTGTCCATGAACGCCCTGCGCAAGGCAGCGACGCGCTCGGCCGGAACCGCGCCGGAAACGAAATATGGCCGGGCGAACTGGCCTTGCGAATAGATCGTCGTCATGAACTTCTTGTGTTCGTCGCTCTTGGCGAAGTCGACGGTCTTGGGAATGCCGGCCTTGTTGGCGACCGGATTTCCGACGCCCGATTCCTGCACCAGGATATGGGCAAGGCCGGAATCCAGGAACCGCTTGTAGCGCGAGTGAATCGACGTCCAGTTCATGCCGCACATGCCGTGCAACTCGCCTTTTTCGATGGCGGCGAAAATCTGCCGGCTGCCCTTGTAGCCGACGATCAGCTTCAGTTTCGTACCCAGCAGGTTCTGGTGCATGATCGGCATCAGGCCGGATGATCCGCGCGTCGACGTACCGCCGACGACGATTTGTTTCTGGAAGGTTTCCTTGAACGTCTTGGCCGGGGCATCCTTGCGGACCAGGCAATTGTAGGTGTCTGTCGATGCCGAACCCAGGTATTTCAGCTTCTTGCCATCATAACCGAGCTTGGAAGCCGGCAGCAGCACCCGGCCCAGCGGCTGTCCGCTGAACACGGCCGCGATTACCGTTCCATCCTTTGGCGCGACCTTAGCGACGTAGCCGGAAGCGCGGTGCGAACCGGCGCCTGGCATGTTCTGGACCACGAATTTCGGATTGCCGGGAATGTGCTTGCCCATGTGGCGCGACAACAGGCGGGCATAGGTGTCGTAGCCGCCGCCCGGGGAAGAGCCGACGATGATCGTCACGGTCTTGCCTTTGTAAAAGCCGGCTACCTTGCCCTGTGCCGCGGCCGGTGCGGCGATCAGGGCGCTGGCGGCGGTCAACGCGGCGAGCGCGGGAATGGTGCTTGTTCTTGGCATGTGAGTTCCTCTCCGGTTCCGGGCTTTACCTTCAGCCCATTGGGGCCAGCTTAGACGTCCTGTTCGCCGGACTCAACAACCGTTCCGGGAATTGCGGGCCGATTTCGGGGTTGTTCCGGTCCGCCGTCAATCGATCGCTTGACATTAACCGGGGCTTCTCCGCAAAAGTCTGTCATGCGCCGCCCGGATTTGGTGTGGCCCCCACGGAGGAAAAATCATGGCCGATCTGGATGCCCTGCGGCAGGAACTCGTCACCGCGAACCGCATTCTGGCGATGGAAAACGTGCTCGATTCATTCGGGCATATCTCGTGCCGGCATCCGGACAATCCGGAGCGCTTCTTCATGTCCCGGGCCCGCGCGCCCGAGGTGCTGGTTGAAGAAGACATCATGGAATTCACGCTGACCGGCGAAGTGGTTGGCCCAACCCCGGCGCCAGGAAAGCCGTATTCGGAACGCTTCATCCACGGCGCAATCCTGGAAGCGCGCCCTGACGTCGTGTCGGTGATACACAATCATTCGCCGAGCGTCATTCCATTCACGGTAACCGGGAAGCGTATGCGTCCGATCATGCATATGTGCGGGCCGATCGGGAACGACATTCCAACATGGGACATTCGCCACAAGTTCGGCGATACCAACCTGCTCGTCACCAACATGGATATGGCGCGGGATCTGGCTTCTACGCTGGGCGGGCGTACCGTTTCGCTGATGCGCGGCCACGGGTCGGTAATCGTCGGCAAGTCCGTGCGGGAAGTGGTATTCAATGCCAATTACATGGAAAAGAACGCCGACATGCTGATCAAGGCGCTTGGCATGGGCGAGGTGGAATATCTCTCGGACGGGGAAGTCGAAATCTGCGGCCGTGGCCGGGCCGGCTTTACCCTGGAACGCGGCTGGGAAAACTGGTGCAAGAAGACAGACCGGCCGTATATCGCCAGGGATTGGGAAATGGGTCCGGGATTTTCAAAGACCGACCAGTAACGGCACGCCGCATTGCAATCAGACCGGGAGAGAAACATGGCGGAAGATAACCAAGCACACGGCCTGACGGATCACATGTATGCGAAGAAGCTGTGGGTCTGTCTGTCAAAGGCCGTGAAACCGCGCGAAGAAGTGATCAAGCATCTGCCGGAACACCTCAAGCACCAGATCAATCTGGAGAAAACCGGCGTCATGTTCGCCGCCGGCCCGATGGATCCCAAGGGCGACAATGAACACCCGCGCCTCGGGCTCATCATTATCCGGGCCGAGAACGAGGAAGCGGCGCGCAATATATTCGACGCCGACCCCATGCATGCCTCTGGCGTTCGTACATATTCGCTGTTCGAGTGGACGGCCAACGAAGGCAATATCGGCATTTCGATCAACCTGAGCGACAAGACCTATCACCTAGCCTGAACGTCGGCGTTAGTTTGTTTTACCGGAACAATTATGCTGCGGCAAAAACAGGCTTGCGGGAACTGGCGCCAAAACAAAACCCGGAGCACGAATGCTCCGGGCCATTGCGTTGCATGATGATTGCGCGAACTATTTGATGCCGAGCAGTTTCTGCGAGTTCTTGTAGCAGATCTTTTCCATGTCTTCCTTGGAATAATCGAGCTGCTCCATGATCGCGATGGTCTCGCGAATGTAGCCGGGACCCTTTTCCGGATCGAACGGGCAGTCGGATGCAAACAGGGCGTTGTCCGCACCGTAAAAGGCAAGCCCGCAGTCAGTCGCTGCTTTCGAACCGAACACTGCTGTGTCGGCGTAGAATTCCTTGAAGTATTGCAGCGGGCTCTTCTTCATGTTCGCGCGCAGCGTCTTGTAGTCCTCGTCGGTGGTGCGGTTGCCAAGCTGGTCCCAGCCCGGACCGACACGGCCTTCGAAATAGGGCACCATCGCGCCCAGGTGATGGGCCAGCACTTTCAGCAGCGGGAACTCGTCCAAAACGCCGCCGAAAACCAGCCGCGCCATCGCGACCGATGTTTCGTAGGGCCAGCCGAAGGTCCACCAGATTTCATACAGGGACTTCTTCTCGGTCTTGTAGTCCGGAAGATCGAACGCACCGCGCGAGGGATGCAGGAACACCATCTTGTCGTGGGCGGCAGCCACCTCGAAGACCGGCCGGAATTCTTCCGCGTCCAGCGGCTTGCCGTTGATGTTGGTGTGAATCTGGACACCGCAGGCGCCGTTCTTGAATGCCCGTTCCAGTTCCTTGGCCGCGTTCGGCGAATTCATCGGCAGCGAAGCCAGCCAGCCGCAGAAATAATCGCTTTCCTTGGCGCACAGCTCGGCCATCCCGTCATTTCCGAGTTTGGCGAATTCTTCCACTTCGGCAGGTTCGCCCAGCGCTTCCAGGGGTGGCATGCCAAGCGAGATGACCTGCGTATAGTCGTACTTTCCGCGGAACAGGTCACAGACTTCCTTGCGCCGGTCCAGGTCGTAGATGGCCGGGACGCCGCGCATGCGCGAGCCGATATCTGCTGCGGCGCCAGGCGTGGCCATCATCTTGTCCCACAACAAGCTTGGGAAAAAGTGGTTGAAACAATCGATATAGCGCATTTTTGCCATGTCCTCCGTTGCAGCCGTTGGGCCGATTTTTGTGTCCGCGCGGACACATAGCGGGGATTTGACCCCGGGGCAAAGAAATTCAGGCGCTACGAGCGCCGTTTCATGCGCGGCAAGACAGCACGCGCCATCACGGGCATAATCGCGCTGGCAGATTGCGAGTGGTGGTGAAATGACCCAACAAGCCGATATCATCATCGAAGGGGCCCCGGTCTACGGCGAACCCGCAGCGCCGCACGGAGCCGATGCGGTCGCCATCGGCGGCGGCCGTATTCTGGCGGCCGGACGCAGCACGGAACTGATTGCACAGCATGGTCCGGCCAAGCGCGTGATCCGGCTGGCCGGCGGCTGCATAATTCCAGGTCTGATCGACGGCCACGCCCCTCTCGACCGGGAGGGACTGAAGACAATCTGGCCTTCACTCGATGGCGCCAATGACAAGCCGGCGGTTCTCGAACGAATCGCGGAAATTGCTGCGCGGACACTTCCGGGGGAGTGGATTGTCACCATGCCCCTGGGCGGCGGCCCGGGCTATGCCGGTATCGACGGGTTCCTGGATGGCGGTCTTCCCGATCGCTGGGAACTTGATGCGGCCGCGCCTGAAAATCCTGTCTATATCTGTTCGATCTGGGGCTGTTGGCGCCCAAAGCCGCCGCTGGTTTCGATTGCCAATTCGCGTGCGCTCGCGCTGGCAGGCGTCGATCGCCACACGCGCCCGCCTTCGCCTTTGGTGACGATTGTGCGCGATAACAGAAATGGCGAACCAAACGGCGTGTTCCTGGAAGACACGACCATGCCGATCGTTGAACTGACGTTGATGGCCTGCGCCCTGCATTTCACACCGGAGCAACGGGTGGAGGCGCTGGCCCGCTCCATGTCGATCTACAACGGCTTCGGTACGACCGGTATTTATGAAGGGCACGGCGCTTCGCCTGCCCTTGTGGAGGCTTATCGGCAATTGGGAGCCCGCAATGGGCATAGCGTTCGGGCGCGGCTGACATTCAGTCCGTCGTGGAGCGGGCAGGACCTGACGATGGCTTCTCAGCTTGTCGCTGACTGGGCGCAAAGCCTGCGCAAGCGCGGGTCCGACAGTCATTTGATGACGATGGATGGCTTTTACGCCGAGATCGACGAAACCCGCGGCAATTGGGTGCGCGCGCCTGCTGCGCCGCAAACCGGCTGGGCCGGGTTCAACTATGATTGCGGACTGCCGCGCGAACAACTCAAGCAGGTGCTGGTCGAGGCAGCCCGCAACCGGCTTCAGGTGTCCTGCATATTCGCTGCCATTCCGCCCTTGTTCGAAGAGATTCACAAGATTGCGCCGATTGACGGCCTGCGCTGGGCCTGGGGGCATATCGGCGTCGTGAGCGATGACGAAATCCGGCGCGCCTGCGATCTTGGTCTCGTGGTGGTCACCCACACCAACAGGCACATCGGCCGGCAGGGGTCATTGCATCGCGCTCGGCTCGGTGCGGAGCAGGAGGATACGATTGTTCCCCTGCGCAAGCTCCTTGATGCCGGAGTCCCGGTGTCTTTCGGATCGGACAACGTGCCGCCTTCGCTGTGGAACCCGGTTTCCCACGCGGTGTCGCGGCGCGACGGCTTTACCGGCGAGGTTATCGCGCCATTGCAAAAGCTGAGTCGCGCCGAGGCGCTTTACTGCGCAACCTGGAACGCGGCATACCTTTGCGGGCAGGAAGCCGAAACCGGGTCAATCGAGGCCGGTAAGCGCGCCGATATCGTCGTCCTCGACCGGGATTATATGTCCGTTCCGGAAGAGGAAATTCCCGCGATCCGGGCGCAATGGGTAATTTGCGACGGCTCCGTCGTACTGGAGCCGCCAACCGCGTGAAGGCCGGTTCAGCCGATCCGACACATCATGCATGACAGAAGCGCCGCTTATGTGTATGGAAGGCACGAATAATTCCGCGGACTGATAGGTCTGCCGCAAGATTCGCCGAGTTTTTCAGCTGGATAGCCGGATCGTTGCGGCAATATTGGGCCGCCTGCCGTCCCGAAGGAGGAACTTTCATGGATGATGACGCCAGGATAGCCAAAGGTGGCGCGGCCGCCGCCGATATCGGCCACAATTCCGAGGTGCTGGAAGAAAAGCGCGCCTCCATGTACCACAACAAGAAGGACCGGGTATTCGTTCGCGGCTTCCAGGGAGAATACAACGTAAAGCAGGAGCTGGAGCGCTTGCGCTCGGTGCCGCGGGTTCGCAAGGCCAAGGGCAATTCCTTCATCGACGGCCCGCAATGTTTCTCGCGTCATTATATAGAGCCGAAGGACGGCATCACCCAGACGTTCCACATGCATCTGGAAGAATATGCCCCCGGCGCCTCCTCGCAGAAGCACGGTCACGTGAACGAAGCGGCGTTCTACATCCTTGATGGCGAGGGCTACGAAATTCACGACAACGTCCGCTATGACTGGAAGGCCGGCGATATCGCGATTGTCCATAACAATTGCGTTCACCAGCACTTCAACGCGTCGAAGACCAAGCCGGCCCGCGCATTGGTGATCAAGACCAAGCCCATGTACCTGTTCCTGAACATGCTGTTCCAGAAGACGGTCAAGGAGCGGCCGGTCGATGTAACGCCGGAATGCGAAGGCTTTGTCGCCCGCGAGGAAGAAGAAGACTTCAACCATCCCAAGGGAGGCTATTGATATGGCGTGGGGTGAAGCTACCGCCTGGCTGGAAGGCAAGGAAAACGAACGCAATTACCAGCGCCTGCTTGACGAGGCGCGCGATGCGCCGACCCGCAATGCCCGCCGCAAGAAGGTCGTGCGCCCGAGCGAAATGCCCTGGGAAATGGCGCGCCAGGGGCTGCTCAAGCACCTGATGAACGAGACGATGAATACCCGCGTCGAGACGATGGATGCTTACATGCAGATCATCCCGCCGGGCTCGCGCTCCGGCAAGCACCGGCACCTGGCCGAAGAATGCGTCTACGTGATCGAAGGCCGTGGCTACGACATCCATCAGGATTGTGACGTTGAAATCAACGACGTGTTCGAGTGGCTGCCCCAGGACAAGACGCAGAAACTGGAATGGGAAGCCGGCGATTATATCTATATTCCGCCGATGACCATTCACCAGCATTTCAACGCCGATCCCGGCCAGCCGTGCCGGCTGATTTCCTGCACGGCGCGCATCTTCCGCCAGATGGGCCTTAACACGCTCGACCAGCTTGAGGATGCCCCGGAATACGATCCCTACGTCATTCTCAACGACGACATCATGCGCGAATACCTGCGTGGCGAGCGGAAGTAGGGAGTGGCGCGCGCGCCGATAAGGAATATCTGGCGCTTGCGCCGGTAAAATGAGCGCTGCAATATCTGTTGTTGATTGGCCGTCAGCTATTGGGTTGACGGCCAATTGTTTGGCAAGCGCGCAATGATTGAAGGTAGAAGCCAGATGCCTGAAAACCGCATCCTCACCACCCATGTCGGCTCGCTAGTGCGCCCGGACGATCTGGCCGGGTTTCTGCGCGCCGCAGAAGATGGCGAGGCGCTCGACAAGGCGGCCTTCGATACCTGTCTGAGCCGTTCGATCGCCGATGTCGTGCGTCAGCAGAAGGACAATGGCGTCGATATCGTCAGCGATGGCGAGTTCGGCAAGTTCCACAGCTGGTCGCGCTATATCATCGACCGGTTGGCAGGGTTCGAGGTCAAGACCGAGGAATCGGCCTCCAATCTGAAAAAGGGCGAAGTCATTTCGGCCGGCAACGACCGGCGGATGTTTCCCGAATTCTATGCCGAATACGACAAGAGCCAGGGGTTTCGCGCCGCCATGGGCACCTGGGTCTGCACCGGTCCGGTCCGCTACACCGGTCAGGAACTGTTGCGCCGTGATATCGATAACCTCAAGGCCGCCATGGCGGCGGCGGGCGTGGACAAGGGATTTTTGCCCGTCGTTGCGCCGGCCAGCGTCGCGCCGGAGCGCCGCGACGAGCACTACGGCAATGACGCGGACTTCATGTTCGGTATCGCCGGGGCGCTGGCGGAGGAATACCGCACGATCATCGAGGCGGGGCTCCATGTGCAGGTCGACGATGCCCATCTGCCGTTCATGTACGACCGCATGGTCCCGCCCGCCAGCCTGGAGGATTATCGCAAATGGGCGCAGCTCCGCATCGATGCGCTCAACCATGCCCTGAAAGGCCTGCCGGAAGATCGCATCCGCTACCACATCTGCTGGGGCAGCTTTAATTCCCCCCATGTTGGTGACGTCGCGTTGAAGGATATTGTTGACCTGGTGTTGCAGGTCAATGCCGGCGCCTATTGCATAGAGGCGGCCAATCCGCGCCATGAACACGAATGGCGGGTTTGGGAGGACGTAAAGCTGCCGGAGGGCAAGGTGCTCATTCCCGGCGTCATCAGCCATGCAACGAACATTGTCGAGCATCCCGAACTCGTCGCCGAACGCCTGGTGCGCTACGCCGGCCTGGTCGGCCGGGACAACGTCATGGCCGGAACCGATTGCGGATTTGCGCAAGGTCCGCTGGTGCGCCGCGTTCACCCCTCTATCCAATGGGCCAAACTGGCGGCGATGGCGGAAGGGGCTGAGATCGCTTCAATGCGGTTGTGGTGAATTCGGTTGCTGTTACAACAACTGCACCATGAGTAGCGACGGTAAAAAGAGCAACAAGATCCACACCGCCGAAGATCACATGTTCGGCCAGATGTCCGGGCACGTCCATGCGCCGTGGGAGGATGCCGATCACGATCACGATGCCGATTTCGAATTGCTGGAGGCCGGTTCCAGGGAACTGGAGCATGTGCCGCTGACGTCGATCGGTATCGATATCGGATCCTCCGGTACGCAGATTGTCTTTTCCAAACTGCTGATGCGCGGTCCCGGCGAGCCTGTGGCCATGCGGCGCAAGGCCAGGTCGCGCGAAACCCTGCACATGTCCCCGATAGTCCTGACCCCGTATGATCGTAACAACCGGATCGACGCGGAGCGGCTGCGTGGATCTCTGGACCGCGCCTATCGGGACGCTGGCCTTTCGCCTGATGATATCGACACCGGTGTGGTCATCATGACCGGTGCAGCGGCGCGGCGCGAAAATGCGGCGGCCATTATCGAAGCGCTTGCCGCCGATACCGGCGACATTGTTGCAGCCGTCGCGGGCGATCACATGGAGGCGATGCTTGCTGCTTACGGCTCGGGGGCGGTGGAGCGCTCGGCAGCGGACTTTGCGCGCATCCTCAACGTCGACATCGGCGGCGCCACGACCAAGCTGGCGATCTGCGACGGAGGCCGCGTCGTCGCTACCGCGGCCATGCACGGCGGCGGGCGGCAAATCGTTCTTGATTCGAATGACAGGATCATCCGCATCGAGCCGGAACTTGCAACTTTTGCCGCCAGGCGCGGGATCATATGGCAACAGGGTCTTGCGGTTCACCGCGAAGACGAGGCGATCGTCGCCGCAGCAATGGCGCGCGATCTCATGGCGGCGATCAAAGGCGACGCTGGCGAATTGGATCAATTCGTCACGGAGCCGATTAAACGCATGGGGAAACTCGACGGCGTGATGTTCTCCGGCGGCGTTGCCGAATATGTCTACGGCCGCGAAAAACGCGATTTCGGCGATTTCGGCCGGTTGCTGGGGCAGGCGCTGGCGAAAAGCATTGACGCGGGCTGTTTGCCCGCGCCGCTGCTTCCTGCCGGCGAATGCATCCGAGCCACGGCCCTGGGCGCATCGCAATATTCGGTGCAGATGAGTGGCGCAACGTCCTGCATTACCTCGCACGCCAAATTGCTGCCGCGCAGGAATTTGCAGGTCATCCAGCCGGCCTACAGTTTCGCCGGCGATATCGACGCAGATGAGTTGGCCGCTGCGATCCGCGCCCATCGCCGCCAGTTCGACGACACCGATCCCGGGCGCGAGATCGCGCTTGCTTTCCGCTGGCGCGGCGAGCCGGAATACGGCCGCGTCCTGCAATGGGCCAGGGCCATTGCCGCCGCCATGGCCGACAAGATCGCCGCGCGCACCAATCTATATGTTCTTGTCGAAGGTGATACTGCGCTGACCCTTGGTGGAATATTGCGCCAGGAATTGTCGGTGCAATCGGACATTCTGGTCATTGACGGAATAGTTCTGCGTGATTTCGATTTTGTCGATATCGGCCGTATCCGCCTGCCATCCGGCATGGTGCCGGTGACGGTCAAAAGCCTGCTGTTCGCCGCGCCGGATTGATCCGGGTGCCGCTTGGGCCGTGTCCCATGAATTGGGATGTGATCTGATTATCGCCGGCGCTTTGCGGATTTTCCGGCGCTTTCTGTACTGTTGACGGAATATCCATTAAATTCAGGTCAGTCTGCGGCGTGTTCGCCGCAAGTCTGGAGTGGAAATGTCGGGTGCGCATTCAGGTCATGGGCAGACTTCGCCGCCGGAAGCTGGCCGTGCAGGGCAGATTATCGCGGCTGAGATCGCAGCGGCGAAAGACTTCCTTGGCGCTGACGGGGTCAATGCCGCCGCGCTGTTGCCGGTGCTTCACGCCTTGCAGGCCGAATTTGGCTTCATCGATCCGGCGCTGATCCCCGAGATTGCGGCAGCCCTCAACATCACCAAGGCCGAGGTGCGCGGCGTTATCAGTTTCTACCATGACTTCCGCACTGCCCCGGCCGGTAAACACACGCTGCGATTGTGCATGGCGGAGGCGTGTCAGGCCACGGGCTGCAAACGGATCGCCGACCATCTGGCAGACCGCCACGGCCTGAAACCCGGCGATACGACGCCGGATGGATCGTTGACGCTTCAGGCCGCCTACTGCCTCGGCAATTGCGCACTGGGTCCCGCAGCGATGCTGGATGACCGGCTTGCCGGCCAGTTCGATGAAGCGGCCGTCGATGCGCTGATTGCGGAGGTGCGGTCGTGAGCGCGATCCGGGTATTCGTCCCCTGCGATGCCGCGGCCCTGTCGGCCGGCGCGGATGCAGTGGCGGCCGCCATCGCCGTTGAAGCAGCATCCCGCGGTCTGGACGCTGCAATTGTGCGCAACGGTTCGCGCGGCATGTTCTGGCTTGAACCGCTCGTCGAGGTCGAAATGCCGGACGGGCGCATTGCCTATGGCCCGGTGAAGGTTTCCGATGTGCCGGGCCTGTTTGAGGCCGGGTTTCTGGACGGTAAGGCTCATGATCTTTTGCTCGGCCCGGCGGAGGAAATCGATTTTCTCAAGCGCCAGCAGCGCCTGACATTTGCCCGCATCGGCGTCACCGATCCCCTGTCGTTTGACGATTATCGCGATCATGGCGGCATGGCGGGCTTTGAAAAAGCACGGGCGATGAAATCCGGAGCGATTGTTGAGAAAATAACCGCCTCCGGATTGCGCGGCCGCGGCGGCGCGGGTTTTCCGGCCGGTATCAAGTGGCGCACGGTGATGGAAGCTGACGCGCTGCAGAAGTATATCGTCTGCAACGCCGACGAGGGCGACAGCGGCACCTATGCCGACCGGATGGTGATGGAAGGCGATCCTTTCATGCTGATTGAAGGCATGGCGATCGCGGGTATCGCCACGGGTGCGACCAAGGGTGTCGTCTACATCCGTTCCGAATATCCCCATGCGATCGCGGCGATGCAAAAGGCAATTGTCATAGCGCGTGACAACGGATTGCTGGGCGCCCATTTCGACATGATCGTGCGGGTTGGCGCCGGCGCTTACATTTGCGGCGAGGAAACCTCGCTGCTGGAAAGCATCGAGGGCAAGCGCGGGCAAGTTCGGGCCAAGCCGCCGTTGCCGGCCCACAGCGGCCTGTTTGGCCGCCCGACAATTATCAACAACGTACTGACGCTGGCCGCCGCACCGTGGATATTGACGCACGGCGGCAAGGCCTATGCGGAATACGGCATGGGCCGTTCGCTCGGCACTATGCCGCTCCAACTGGCCGGCAACATCAAGCGGGGCGGCCTGTTTGAAACGGCGTTCGGCATGACTTTGCGCGAAATCGTCGAGGATATCGGGGGCGGTACAGCGTCTGGCCGGCCTGTTCATGCTGTCCAGGTTGGAGGGCCGCTAGGGGCCTATTTCCCGGCTGGCATGCTGGATACGCCGCTCGATTACGAAGCCATGCTGGAGGCCGGTGGCATGCTTGGACACGGCGGGATTGTCGTGTTCGATGACACCGTCGACATGGCGGCCCAGGCGCGTTTTGCGTTCGAGTTTTGCGCAATCGAGAGCTGCGGTAAATGCACGCCGTGCCGTATCGGCTCGACTCGCGGCGTCGAAACGATTGACAAGATCGTCGCGGGTATTTCGCCGGAGGCGAATGCCATGCTCATCGAGGATCTGTGCACCGTCATGACCGACGGTTCGCTTTGCGCTTTGGGCGGGTTGACGCCCATGCCGGTGCGCAGCGCTCTCAAACATTTCCCGGGGGATTTCGGGCAGGGCGCGAAACGCGCTGCGGCCGAATAGGAGTCCATGTTCATGTCCCTGCAACGCGAGGCAGATAGCGGAACACCGATCCGGCAAAGCGGGCAGACCGTGACGCTGGTCATTGATGGCAAATCGGTCAGCGTACCGGATGGAACGTCCGTCATGGCGGCGGCCTCGGTGGCCGGAAACCAGATTCCGAAATTGTGCGCGACCGACATGCTTGAGGCGTTCGGATCCTGCCGCTTGTGCCTCGTGGAAATTGAAGGGCGCCGCGGGACGCCGGCGTCCTGTACGACCCCGGCCGAAGACGGCATGGTCGTTCATACCCAGACCCGGCGTTTGCGCGATCTGCGCAAAGGCGTGATGGAGCTGTACATATCCGATCACCCGCTTGACTGCCTGACATGTTCAGCCAACGGTGATTGCGAATTGCAGGACATGGCGGGCGCCGTGGGGTTGCGCGACGTGCGTTACGGATATGACGGCGAAAAGCATCGCACCGGGGAAGTCGACTCGAGCAATCCGTATTTTTCCTTCGATTCGTCCAAGTGCATTGTCTGCTCGCGTTGTGTGCGGGCCTGCGAGGAGGTTCAGGGCACGTTTGCACTGACGATCGACAACCGCGGGCTGTTGTCAAAAGTTGCGACCGGCACGGACGATTTCCTGTCGTCGGAATGCGTTTCCTGCGGAGCCTGCGTTCAGGCTTGTCCAACCGCGACCCTGAACGAGAAGTCGGTTATCGAATTGGGCACTCCGACCGCGACGACAATTACCACCTGCGCCTATTGCGGCGTGGGCTGTTCGTTCCGGGCCGAGACGCAGGGCGACAAGGTTGTGCGCATGGTCCCGCACAAGCAGGGCGGCGCCAACGAGGGGCATTCCTGCGTCAAGGGGCGCTTTGCGTGGGGCTATGTCAATCACAAGGATCGCATCACATCGCCAATGATCCGCAAGTCAATCGATGATCCCTGGCAGGAAGTAAGCTGGGAGGAGGCGTTTGAATATGCCGCATCCGAGTTCAAACGCATTCAATCGCAGTATGGCCGCGATGCAATCGGCGGCATTACGTCCTCCCGCTGCACCAATGAAGAAACGTTCCTTGTACAGAAACTCATTCGCGCCGGTTTCGGCAACAATAACGTCGATACCTGCGCGCGCGTATGCCACTCGCCAACCGGCTACGGATTGAAAACCACTTTCGGCACGTCGGCCGGTACGCAGGACTTCAAGTCGGTCGCCAAGGCCGACGTTGTGCTGGTTATCGGGGCGAACCCGACCGACGGCCATCCGGTATTTGCCTCGCGTTTGAAGCGGTGCTTGCGCGAGGGCGCCAAATTGATTGTTGCCGATCCCCGCCGTATCGATCTCGTACGCTCTCCACATATCGAAGCTGCGCATCATCTGGCGCTGCTGCCGGGAACCAATGTTGCGATGATCAACGCGCTTGCCCATGTCATTGTTACCGAGGGCCTGGTAGACGATGAATTTGTGCGTGAACGCTGCGATGCGCAGGATTTCGAGGTCTGGGCCCGGTTCATCGCGCAGGACATCAATTCGCCGGAAGCGATGGAGTCGCACACGGGAGTCCCGGCTGCCGAGGTACGCGCTGCAGCTCGCTTGTTTGCAGGCGCTGGCAATGCCGCCATCTATTACGGGCTGGGCGTTACCGAGCATTCGCAAGGTTCGACCATGGTGATGGGCATGGCGAACCTGGCGATGGTCACCGGTAATCTCGGTCGCGACGGCGTTGGGGTAAATCCGCTGCGCGGCCAGAACAATGTGCAGGGCGCCTGCGACATGGGTTCGTTTCCGCACGAGTTTTCCGGGTACCGGCATGTGTCCGATGATGCGACCCGCGACATGTTTGAAAGTCTGTGGGGCGTATCGCTGCAAAACGAACCGGGCCTGCGCATCCCTAACATGCTCGACGAGGCCGTGAACGGCAGCTTCAAGGGCATGTATGTTCAAGGTGAAGATATCGCCCAGTCCGACCCCGACACAAAACATGTCGTGGACGGGTTGAAATCGATGGAATGCGTGGTCATCCAGGACTTGTTCCTGAACGAGACCGCCAAGTACGCCCACGTGTTTTTCCCCGGGTCGTCGTTCCTGGAGAAGGACGGGACGTTCACCAACGCCGAGCGGCGCATCAATCTGGTGCGCAAGGTCGTCGAACCAGCAGCCGGACTGGCCGACTGGGAGATAACCCTGCGGTTCGCTGCAGCGCTTGGCTATCCCATGCACTACGATCATCCCTCGCAAGTCATGGACGAGATCGCGCAACTGACCCCGACCTTTGCAGGCGTGAGTTACGACAGGATCGAGGCGATGGGATCGCTGCAATGGCCCTGTAACGATGCAGCGCCGGCAGGTACGCCGATCATGCACGTCGATCGTTTCGTGCGCGGCGCCGGCAAGTTCATGGTCACAGAATACATTCCGACCGATGAACGTACTGGTCCGCGTTTCCCGCTGCTGCTGACGACCGGGCGGATCCTGTCGCAATACAACGTCGGCGCCCAGACCGCCCGTACGGATAACAATGTCTGGCATGATCAGGATGTGCTTGAGATACATCCGTTCGATGCAGAAAACCGCGGCATCCGCGACGGCGATCTCGTGTCTCTCTCCAGCCGCTCCGGTGAAATCAGCCTGCGCGCCGAGATCACCGACCGCGTGCAGCCGGGTGTGGTCTACACGACTTTCCACCACGCCAGGACCGGCGCCAATGTCATAACAACCGACTATTCCGACTGGGCGACCAATTGCCCGGAATACAAGGTAACGGCGGTTCAGGTGCAACGGACGAACCGGTATTCCGATTGGCAACAGGAAGACCGTGAAAACAGCGATCGTTTGCGCCGTATCGAAGGCACTTTCAACAATGCCGCCGAATAGTCAGCCCGGACGGAATGTGGTCCGAAGTTTCGACGGGATGGCCGTGCGGTACGACGGCGGGGCGGCGGAACCGGGCGCTCATGCAATAGCCGTCGAAACGCCGGTTAACATAATTTATGGTTCGCTCCCCTTCGCGGTAATGATGGCCAGCCCCGCCGATCTGGAAGACTTTGCCTACGGGTTCAGTTTTACCGAAGGCATCATAGACGCAGCGGACGACGTCCGCGATTTCGTAGTTGCGGAAACCGACGCCGGCATAAAGGTATCGCTGACGCTCAAAGCCGAAAACATGCAGCGGCACCTCGGCCGGGCGCGAAACCTGGCTGGACGCTCAGGCTGCGGCATCTGCGGTATATCCGATCTCTCTGAAATGCCGGACATGCCGGCGCTTGCAAATCACGCTGACGGATACGATCCGGCTGCAATAGCGCGCGCGCTGCGCAAGTTGGAAGAGATACAAACGCTCAATGCTGCGACCCGTTCGGTTCATGGTGCGGCGTTTTGCAATTGGCGCGGTGAAGTGATCGCGTTGCGCGAGGATGTCGGCCGCCACAACGCGCTTGATAAGCTGGTCGGCGCGATGCTGCGAAGCGGCAACAGTGCGGCCGACGGATTCGTGCTTATTACCAGCCGCGCCTCCTACGAGATGGTCGAGAAAACCGTGCGTGCCGGGGCGCCGGTCCTGGTTGCTATGTCGGCTCCGACGTCCCTGGCGATAGAGCGGGCGCAGCAATATGGCCTGACTTTGATCGCGGTCGCACGCGACGATGGCGCCATCGCGTTTACCAGCGCAATATCAGCGCGATCGCGGCCACCGCGCAGTGAAACGGGAAAGACACCAGAATGAGCGCAGAAAAACTTGTGCGCATGGCCAACCAGATTGCCGGGTTTTTCCGCACCCAACCGAGGGACGCGGCGGTTGCCGCCGCCGCCGACCACATGAAAAGTTTTTGGAATCCCGTCATGCGCCGGCAGATCTACGTCCATCTCGACGCCGGCGGCGATGGTCTGAGCGAACTGGCGCGTGCCGCGGTTGAGATGATGCGCGCTGGCGATGAGCGCGCGGCGGTAAAAACCTAACAATAAATCGGGGCGTCCGCATACAGGCTACGCTTGCCGCCGGCCAACTCCGCAGATCATCCGCTTTGATCGCCCGGGACGTTGTTTTTCGTGCCGATTTTGCCGCAGGCGCCCACCAAAACATCGCTTGTGATGCAATTTGTATCCCGCTAATGTCCCGATGGATGGGGAAATTCAGCTGAAAAACGGAGGGAATCCATGTCAGCATTCACAAAAACACTGCTCGCCGGAGCCGTCGCGCTCTCGGCCTTTGCCTTGCCGGGCGCAGCTTCGGCGCAGACCGTAACCCTGAAATTGACGACATTTGTGCCGCCAGTTTCGAACCCGCCCAAGACGTTTCTGATTCCCTGGATCAAGAAGGTCGAAAAGGCGTCCAAGGGCAAGCTGAAGATTCAGGGTTTTTGGTCGATGCAACTCGGCGGCAAGCCGACCCAATTGCTGGACCAGGTAAAGGACGGCGTTGTCGACATCGTTTGGACACTACCAGGTTTCACGCCGGGCCGTATGCCAAGTGTCGAGCCTTTCGAATTGCCGTTTGTACACAAGGACGCGCTTTCTTCAACCCTGGCGCTTCAGGACTATCAGGACAAATATCTGAAGAAGGACCTGTCACCCTATCATCCGCTGCTCGTTCACGTGCATGAAGGTTTCTTTTTTCAGACCAAGAAGCCGGTCAAGACAATGGCCGATCTGAAGGGCATGAAGATTCGCGCCGCCTCGCGTGCGGGCGTGTGGCTGTTGGGCGCTTTGGGCGCAACCGGCATCGGCATGCCGCTGCCGCGCATTCCGGCCGCCCTATCCAAGGGCGTGATTGACGGCGTAACACTACCGTACGAAATCGCCCCTGCCGTGAAGACGCCAGACCTCGTCAGCCATTTCACGACCCTGGCCGGTCCGCAGCCGCGCCTTGGCACCAATGTGTTCACGTTCCTGATGAACAAGAACGCCTATGCCAAGCTGCCAGCCGATCTGAAGAAGGTCATCGACGACCATTCCGGCCGCAATATCGCCAAGTGGGCTGGTCAGAACTGGCGTGACATTGAAAAGCCCGGGCTGGCGCAGGTCAAGAAGCGCAAGAAGAACAAGTTCTACATAATCCCCGCTGCGGAAGTTGCCAAGATTCGCAAGGCTGCGGAGCCGGTCTTCGACCGCTGGTTTGCGGAAATGAAAAAAGTAGGTCTTGATGGTCCCGCCATGCTGGCGGATGCCCGCAAACTGATCGACAAGTACTCCAAGTAATATCTACGGGGCGCCGCGCGCGCCCAGGCCAACCCGGACCGGTCGATCCGCGATGGAAGAAACCAATACAAAAATTGTCCGGCCTGCCGATCCGGCAGGCCGTGTCCTGTTTGAAATATCGCGTGTTCTCGCGATCGCAAGTGGCATTCTGTTGAGTTGCACTGCGGCACTTGTCACCGTCAGCGTCTTTGGCCGCAAGTTTCTGGATTTGCCTGTACCGGGTGATTTCGAGTTGGTTGCCATCGCAACCGGCCTGTGCATCTTCGGCATTTTACCCTATTGCCAAATGACCCGCAGCAATGTGCTGGTCGATTTCTTCATGGCCAAGGCTCCGACCCGCGCAAAGGCCGTCTGTGATCTGTTCGGCAACATCCTGTTTTTGGTGATATCGGCGCTACTGACCTGGCGCCTGATCTACGGCGGCATCGACATGTACAACAACAATGAATTGTCGATGACCATCAATTTCCCGCGCTGGACGACATTCCCGGCCTCGGTTCTGTTGATGGCGTTTCTGACGCTCGTCGTTCTGTATACGGTCTGGCGGTCCTTCGAGGAAATTCGTCAGGGCCGTTTTCTTGATCCGCAATAGCGCCGGATCACCGGGGGAATTCCTGCGATGAGCTCGCTACAATTAGGCTTGATCGGCTTTGTCGTACTGTTGGCGCTATTGGCCATTCGCATCCCCATCGCCATTGCGATGCTTAGTGTCGGTTTGACCGGTTATTACATTATTGCCGGCGAGACAGCCCTGTTGAGTTTCCTGAAGACTCAAACTTATTGGGCGTTCACCAGTGATTCTCTTTCGGTTGTTCCGCTGTTCATCCTGATGGGCCAGTTCGCGTCCAAGGCAGGACTTAGCACGGCCCTGTTCCGTGCCGCCAACGTCTGGCTCGGCCACCATCGCGGCGGCATTGCCATGGCCGCCGTTGGCGGTTGCGCGGGCTTTGGCGCAATCACCGGATCCTCGCTCGCGACCGCAGCCACGATGGGCCAGGTTGCCCTGCCGGAGTTGCGGCGCTTCAATTATTCTGGCGGTCTTTCGACCGCGTGTCTCGCGGCCGGCGGTACGCTCGGCATCTTGATTCCGCCGTCGATCGTTCTGATCATCTTCGCCGTCATGGTCGAAGCGAATGTCGCCACGCTGTTTCAGGCTGCGTTCATTCCCGGCGTACTCGCCGCTATCGGATACATAATCGCTATCGCCATCGTTGTCCGTGTCAATCCCGATGCCGGGCCGGCCGGACCGCGCGAACCCTATTCGGTGCGCTTCCGCGCCCTGCTTGATATCTGGCCGGTGCTGTTGATTTTCCTGCTGGTCATGGGCGGTATTTACGCCGGCATCTTCACGCCGACGGAAGGCGCGGCGGTTGGAGCCATCGGGACTTTCATCATTGCTGTCACGGCCGGCGGCATGCGCACCCACGGCTTTCTTGAGGCCTTGCTTGAAACAGCGCAGACGACCGGCATGATTTTTCTGATCCTGTTGGGCGCGACGATCTTCAACGCGTTTCTGGGATTTTCCCAGTTGCCGATATTCGCCGCGGACTTCTTCCAGAATTCCGGCATGTCGCCTTATACCGTTTTGTTTGGAATGATCGTTTTGTACATCGTGCTCGGGATGGTGATGGATTCCTTGTCGATGATCCTGCTGACCATCCCGATATTCTGGCCAATCATCATGGGGCTTGAGGGGGGCTTCCCGGTGCAGGGGGAAGACCTGAAAATCTGGTTCGGCATAATTACGCTGATTGTCGTTGAAATGGGATTGATTACCCCGCCGGTCGGGCTGAACGTTTTCGTAATCAACTCCATGGCCAAGGATGTGCCGATGATTGAAACCTTCAAGGGCGTAATTCCCTTCCTTGCGTCAGATTTCATTCGCGTCGGTATTTTGATTGCCGCGCCAATATTGGTCCTGTTCCTGCCACGGCTCGTGGCCGGGTAACACGCTTCACTCGCGTCTCACCTTCTTGTGTGCAAAGCATGTACGGGGACACAATGCGCTCGCGGCTGTGTGATTGGCGTCACGCGCGTGTAATTGGCAAGTGAAAAAAAACTTCTGGCTATATCGCTCCTGTCGAAACCGGGAACACACCCGAACTCAAAACAGGAGAAAGAACATGAAGTCTGCAACCAAAATCATCGCTGCCGCTGTCGTTGCCATGGGCGTAAGCGGCTTGTCCGCGCCGGCGTTTGCCGATGCCGACGATTATGGCCAGCATGTCTATACGAAGGAAAGCCAGTCGCGGTTTGCGCCTCCCGGCCTCTCCGGCGAAGCGGTCCGGGCGCTGAATGCCTCAAAGACCGGCATTGCACTCGGACGCGATCGCCTGTTCAGTTCGATCGACATGGAACACAAGGCGTACTGAGCGACGATGCAAACCTGCGGTCGCAGGGCGTACCTTTCCAGTCCGGACAGGGTTCTGAAATTTCAGAACCCTGTTTTTTTGGTGCGACCGGCAATATCCGGTTCCGTGTGCCGTTAGAGCCGGATTTGTTCTTGACGCCGGCATGTCATCGGGTCCACATTTCATTAGATGCCGAAGAAAAGTCAGACCCTTGTGCTGACGCAAAACGGGCATGGAAATTTTGCTGGAGGACGCTTTGGAACGGAGCACCATCGACATCGCTGGTTGTGAGATAGAACTGCATCAAAAAGGAAGCAGCGCGCCTTTGCTGTTCCTGCATTCGGCAGGCGGTTTCCGGCCCGATGAAGCCTTTGTTGATCTGCTTGCTGCCGATCGCAAACTGATCTGCCCGTCGCATCCGGGCTTTGGCAGGTCGGCACTGCCGGACTGGATCGACAACGTCGACGACATCGCCCACATCTATCTTGAGTTGATGGACCGGCTGGGGCTGGCGAAGGTCGACGTTATCGGCTGTTCGCTCGGTGGCTGGATTACGGCGGAAATGATAACCAAGGCGCCAGAGCGGTTTGGCAAGATCATTCTTGTTGCTCCGGTAGGCGTAAAGACCGGTCCCGCGGATAAACTCGACATTCCTGATCTCTTCACGATGGCGCCGCCGGACGTGCAGAAACTCATGTTCCACAATCCGGAAAAATTCGCCGTCGACTTTTCCAAACTTCCTGACGAAGCGCTCGCGATCATGGTGCGCAATCGTGAATCGCTGGCCTTGCTCGCCTGGGAGCCGTACATGCACAACCCCAAACTGCCGCACCGGCTGCACCGGGTTTCGTCGCCGGCCCTGTTTTTGCGTGGGGAAAGCGATGGCCTGGTAAGCGGCGAATATGTCGATTCCTACGCCGGTCTGGTGCCGGGCGCGGCGGTCAAGACGATACCGGAGGCCGGCCATGCGCTCACAACTGAGCAACCCGGGGCGTTTGCAGCGGCGGTAAAGGAATTCCTCGCCGGCTAAGACGCAACACGTATGGGAAACGGGCTGGCGTCCGCCAGTCCGCACAAAAGATTAGTGGTTCTTGGAGGGCAACGATGCAAGCCTGGCATTTTAGTGAGACCGCATATCCCTATCTACCGCCGCAGGATTCGTATCCGTCGATCCGGGTCAGCCTGCCGAACAAGCATTACGATCCGCAAAAAGGCGCCGATCTCTGGGATCGCTATTTGAAGGAATGGCAGATTGCGGAGGAGGAGGGCCTGGACATCATGTTCAACGAGCATCACCAGACCGCGACTTGCGTTGATCCGGCTGCGCCACTGATCATGGCCGCGCTGGCCCGGCTGACATCCAAGGCGCGGCTTCTTATTCTTGGCAATCCGATCGCCAATCGCCGCCAGCCGATCCGCGTTGCTGAGGAAATGGCAATGGTCGATGTGTTGTCGCGCGGCCGCGTCGAGGCGGGCTTTGTGCGCGGCGTGCCCTATGAAATTTCGCCGGCCAACAGCAATCCAGTCCGTATGAACGAGCGGTTCTGGGAAGCGCTTGAACTGATCGTCAAGGCCTGGAAGAATCATGATGGCCCATTCAGCCACGAAGGCCGGTTCTTCCATCACCGCAATATCAATATCTGGCCGCGGCAATGGCAGGATCCGCATCCGCCGGTGTGGGTTTCGACGACCAGTACCGGTGGCGCCCGTCAGGTTGGCGAGCACGGATTTATTCAGGCGACTTTCCTGACCGGGTATCAGGCGACAAAACGTGTATTTGAAGCCTACCGTGAAGGCTGGCGCTCGGCTGGTCTGGGAAATGATGTGCCGAACGATCGCCTTGCCTATGCGGCGCTGGTGTATGTCGGGGAAACGGAAGCGGAGGCCCATGCCGGCGCAGAAAAGCTCCTGTGGTATGTCACCGCCAACAAGGTTGCGCCGCAATATGCCAATCCGCCCGGTTATGTGCCCGTGGAGGCCAACGTTCAAATGATGCGCGGTGCGGAGCATCCCTTGAGCGCGTTCGCAAAGGCCGCCAATGTGGAAGCTGCCATTCGTGCCGGCTTCATGTTCGCAGGTACGCCTGATCAGGTGTACGAGCAGATCAAGCGCCACTACGAATACGTCGGCGGTTACGGGCATCTGCTCAACATGGGCCAGGCCGGCTTTCTGGAGCACGACGATTCGGTCAAGGGTATCCGCATGTTCGGGCGTGAAGTTTACCCGCGCCTGAAGGAGGCGTTCCCAAAGACGACGATATCAGGCCAGTTTGGTGATGTGCCGCCCGAGCCGCCGGAAACGGCAATTCTGAAATCGTCGGACAAGGGAATTGACCTGACAGCGAAAGGCCCGCTGGCCACGGCGCTCGGGGCGGGCCGCTGATCGGGGCGGTGGTCCCGGCCGTCATAGAGCTTTACTGGCCCAGCCATGTTCGCTAGCCTCAAGGTGCTGCGTGTCGTGGGAAGCGCGATGGGCGGGTTAGAAGATGGCGCGACTGCCCGGGTTAAACTGCGGGACAAACAGCGTTGAGCAGGCATTTCCGGTTCCGTCAATTTTGCCGATGCCGGTTGCACCAAAACAAATGGGAGTAAACATGGCATACAGACAACCAGGGAAATTTGTCCTCGCCGCCTAGGCGGCGGTTGCGCTGACCGGGCCCAGTATAGCCAAGGACGTCAAACTTCTTGCCAGCTGGTCGCTTGCGAACAAGGGTACCTACCTCAGCGAAAAAACTTTCATCAAGCTTGTGAGCGAGACCTCCAAGGGCAAACTCACAGTCAAGCGCAGCGGTCCGGAAGTTGTGCCGGGATTTCAGCAAATCCAGCCAGTGAAAGCCGGTGTGTTCGACCTGTTGTTGACGCACGGCGCCTATCACTACGGCACCATCGGCATTGGCGTGGCGATGGACGCGATCAATGGCGATCCCGTTAAGCGCCGCAGCACCGGTATCTGGGATGCTGTTGACAAATTGTACAACAAGCAGGGTTTGAAGATGATCGCGATGGTGCCGCAAGGCAAGTCCGGCTATCAGATGATCCCGAAGAAACCGATCACAAAGGCTGGCGATATCAAGGGCCTGAAGATTCGCGGGACAATTACATATCATCCGCTGATCAAGGCATTTGGTGGATCGCCCGTTGTTATTCCCGGTGGCCAGGTTTACTCCGCACTCGAAAAGGGCGTGGTCGATGGCGCCTGCTGGCCGACCGTCGGTCCGCTTGACCTGAAATGGACCGAAGTGACGAAGTATTACGTTCGGCCATCATTCGGTGTCAGTACGCTTCTGATTCTCGCCAACATGAGCAAGTTCAAGGCTCTGAGTGCTGACGAACAGAAGGCGTTGCTTGAGGCCGGCAAGAAACTGGAAACGACGATTTACGCGGATTTCGACAAACTGGCTGCGGAGGAAGAAGCTGGCTACAAGAAAGCAGGCATGAAAGAAGTGCGCTTTTCCAAGGCCAACGAGGCGCGGATTGGCGGATTGTGGTCGCAGGGCATCTGGGGCCTGGTCAAGAAAAAACATCCCAAGGAAGCGGCTGCGCTGCAGAAGCTCGTGAACGACAAGAAGATGGGCATGTAAGGCACCGGTCTTCCAGGGCGGCGTCAGCGCCGCCCTGCATTATGGGAACCGGGCTTTTCCTTTTTAGCTGGGGTTCGATTCATGAGCGATGCCAATGAACATCGCCCGGCGGCGTGGTATGACCGGCTGCTCAACGGCTTGATAGAATTAAGTGCAGTTTTCGCCACCCTCGGCCTGGGTGCGATTGTTGTCATGTACAGTATCGAAATTTTTTCGCGCTATTTCCTGAATGCTCCGACCACCTGGGCGAGCGACTTCATTGTTTTTACCCTGTGCGCATCGATCTTCATGATGATGCCGGAAATTACGCGCTCTGGCGGCCATGTCGCGGTCACGCTCCTGACGGATTTGCTGCCACCCGGGGGACGTGCGGTCTCCCGTCGCCTGCTTGCCCTGGTCGGGTTTTGTGTCTGCGTGTTTGCCACCTACATCAGTCTCCAGGAAAACGTCCGCCAGTATGTTGAAGGCTTGACGACTGTCACAACGATTACGACGCCCAAGTGGATGATTACGATTTTTATTACCTATGGCCTTGCGGTCTCGGCGCTGGAATTTTTTCGTCAGGCGCTTTCAACAACACCGCCGTCCAGTGCGTCGGTAATAGGTTAGGTGAACGATCATGCTGACCGGAATTACCGCCGTAGTTGTCGCAATCGCAGTTCTGCTTGGATTGTTCGCGCTTGGATTGCCGATTGTCGTGGCGTTTCTGCTGGCCAACCTGGTCGGCGTTCTCATGCTTATGGGCCCGCCCGGCTTCGGCATGTTCGCCAACTCGATCTACGATACTGCAACGACCGTAGAGCTCGCTACGATTCCGCTGTTTCTGCTTGTGGGCGAATTGCTGTTTCGGGGCAGGGCGATCGACGTGCTGTTTGAATCGGTCGATACCCTGGTCAGCAAGATGCGCGGCCGGCAATATGTTTTGACAATGTTGTTGTCGGTGATATTCGCCGCATTGTCCGGTGCCGCAATGGGCGTGGCGGCAATGCTGGGCAGATCGGTGCTGCCTGGAATGCAAAAACGCGGCTATGATGCGAAGCTCTCCGCAGGCGCGATACTGGCAGGCGCCTCGCTGGCGCCGATCATACCGCCCAGTGTTCTGGCGATTATCATCGGAACCCTTGCCGGGGTTTCCATTTCAGGTTTGTTGATAGCCGGAATCATACCCGGCCTGATCCTCGCAGCTTTGTTCTTCGTCTATATTTACGGCCGGATGTTGCTCAATCCTGCGCTTGCACCGGCGGAAGCAGACGACGGTGGCCGCAATGCCGGCTGGAAGGACAAGCTGTGGTCGATCGCACGCCTCGCGCCGTTCAGCCTGATCATCATTACGATCATGGGCTTTATTTTACTTGGTATTACGACCCCGTCAGAATCAGCGGCGACAGGTGTAATCGGCGCATTGCTGGCAGCATTGCTTTACCGCAAACTGTCGCTGCGCATGGTCTGGGACTCCCTGCGTTCTTCCATGGGGGTCGCCTCGATGATCCTCGTCATTATGGCAAGCTCGAAAATGTTCGGCCAGTTCTTGGCGTTCACTGGCGGGACAACCGCTTTGACAGCCATGGTTGCCGCGCTTGATTGGCATCCCGCGGCAATGTTTTTCATCATGATGTTTTTCCCGTTCATCGTGTGTATGTTTATCGACCAGATTGCCCTGATGTTGATCGTTATCCCGATCTACAAACCGTTGATCGCGGCGTTTGGATTCGATCCGATCTGGTTTTGGCTGATTTTCCTGATCAACATCACCATAGGCGGGATGACGCCGCCCTTTGGATACACCTTGTTTGCACTCAAGGGCGCCGCGCCGCAGCTCAAACTGGGAGATGTGTTTTCGGCCGCCTGGCCATTCGTGCTTTTGTTCATTATCGGAATCGTCATCCTTTGGGCGTTTCCGGGTCTGGTCACCTACCTTCCGGGCAAGCTATAAGACCGGGAGAAGCGTTATCGGCCCTGCCACGGCGTTGCCGGGAGCACAGGACACGGCTATTGCGTTCCATCGATCTGAATACTTGAAGTTCCGATTTTGGTATTCGCGGCGATGAGTAAACGTGCCACATCATGGATCCGGAGTCGGAAGACGCTTCTGCAATATCGCGAGCGGCTCTGGTGCGAGGTATCGGAAATTAGGGTCGGCGGCGCATTCTGCGTCCAATTTTTGAGGAAAAATGATGCATACACGAACGCTTGGCAAGGACAAGGCTGCACTTCAGGTGCCCGCGGTCGGGTTGGGCTGCATGAGCATGACACCAATCTACGGCACTCCGGATCCGCAATCCGCAATCGCGACCATGCACCGGGCCATGGAACTGGGCGTTGCGTTTCTTGATACCGCTGATGCATATGCGGGCGGCAAGAATGAGGAACTCGTCGGACAAGCCATAAAGGGCAAACGCGACAAGGTTATCCTGGCCACGAAGTTCGGCAATTTCGGCGTCAAGGGCGCCAACGGCCGGCCTGAATATGTCGTCGAAGCCTGCGACAAGAGCTTGCAGCGCCTGGGAGTCGACGAGATCGATCTCTATTACCAGCATCGCATCGATGCAGGTGTACCGGTCGAAGAGACGGTTGGCGCTATGTCGCGCCTCGTCGAACAGGGCAAGGTGCGCTACCTTGGCCTGTCGGAGGCTTCGGAAAACACCATCCGCAAGGCCCATGCGACCCATCCGATTACGGCGCTGCAAACCGAATACTCGCTGTTCACCCGCATTGTCGAAGACGATGTGCTGCCTGCCTGCCGGGAACTCGGCATCGGCTTTGTGGCCTATTCGCCGCTTGGCCGCGGTTTTCTGACTGGCACCATTTCCGGCGCCGGCGATCTTGCCGAAAATGACAGGCGCAAGGAGCATCCGCGATATCAGGAAGGAAATATCGAGAACAATGCTGGCCTGGTGAACCCGCTGCGTGACCTGGCTGCCAAGGCGGGGATATCGCCGGGCCAACTGGCGCTGGCGTGGCTTTTGTCGCGCGGCGACGATGTCGTGCCGATCCCCGGCACATCCAAAGCGGCACGGCTGGAAGAGAACATCAAGGCCGCCGATATCACAGTTGACCCGGCGTTGCTGGATGAATTGGGAGCAGCCATCGATCCGCAACGCGTCAGCGGAACCCGTTATCCGCAGGCCCAGATGGCGTTTGTCGGCGTCTGAGGCCGGTTTCCTGAGGCCGGTTTCCGGATGTCGCAGGCACGGCCCCCGATTGTACCGGTCTAATCCGGTCCGGTGCGCCCGTCGTTGGCCGCTTCAGCGTCGCCGTTTTCGTCGACGCTCAGCAAGTGCCCGGCGCGTTCGCGTTTGGCCGACAGGTAGCGGACGTTGAAGTCGTTAAGGCGCCCCTCGATCCGCTGTTCGGCGGCAACGTCGAGGCCCGCGGATTTTAACGCTGCAATCTTGGTGGGGTTGTTTGTCATGATCCGCACCGCTTTCACCCCCAGCTGGTGCAGCATGCCGGCTGCGAAATCGAACAATCGCTGGTCGCGATCGAAGCCAATCACCTCGTCGGCATCGTATGTGTCGAGGCCGGTGGCTTGCAGCCGGTAAGCCCGGATCTTGTTGGACAAGCCATTACCGCGGCCTTCCTGGTCCAGATACAGCAGAATGCCGCCGCCGTTGTCCGACATGAATTTGACCGTCTCGCGCAATTGGTCGCCGCAATCGCATTTCAAACTGCCAAACAGGTCTCCTGTCAGGCAGGCCGAGTGCAGGCGGACGGTCACCGGCTTGCTCATGTCCGGTTCGCCAACAATTATCGCCACCTGGTCGCGCATTCCCTCGCCGCCGCGAAAGACCACGAATTCTGTATTGTTGGCGTCCTCAAGCGGCACGGCGGCGCGTGATATAAGCTCGAGCTCTGTTGATTGCTTGCTGCGATAGGCAAGGACGTCGTTGGCCTCGGCAAGCAGCGGATCAAACTGCGGCAGCACGTTGGCGGAAACTGGCACCACGAGTACGGATGGGTGAACAAGCGCCAAATGGACCAGTTCCAGGGCGGCGAGATCCAGTTTTGAAGCGTTGGCCACTGGAGCGTCGAACCGCGCCCCCTGCTCCATTGCCAGCATTGCCAGCCGTTCCATATCGATACGGGGCGCGGCGATCACGCCTGGCTTTGCCCGGTCAAAGCCCAGCCTGCGCAGCCTGGGGGCAGGCAGAACCAGCCTTGGAGTCCGGCGGGCAACCGCTTCCAGTTGCCTGGCCAGCCTCATCGACAGGGCTTCAACGCCAAGCACAAGCACATAACTGCGGCCCGAGCGGATCGCTGCGACGCGGCCTGCGCGGATCTCCGCGATGGCCCGCTCAACAGCGATCATGCCGCCGTTATCCGGTGAAACCCTGGTGCTATCGTCGGTTTTTCTGGAATTTTCTTGATGCTCTGACACTACAACCTCAAGCTGCTGGAGCCATGTTTCTTCACAGCTCCTGATCTAGATAGCACGGTAGCGTGTTCCAGCATCCCGGCATCAATAAATTCTGCCACACTTTTTTGTGACGGAATATACCTATGCCGTACCGTGATTATATTGCAAACCCGCCTATGGTGTCCGGGAAAAGCCTTAAATCGCCTACCGAGGGGATAGAATTTTTGAATCGAGACACGGTTTACAAGGAAATAATGAACCCATTGTGGCAAGCCCCGGGGGACAGACCCTTTGTTATTGCCCAGATCGGTCAATCGCTGGACGGCCGCATTGCGACGGCAGGGGGTGACGCAAAAAATGTCGGAGGCCGCAGCGGACTGGATCAGTTGCACCGATTGCGCGCAAACGTCGATGTCGTCGTTGTCGGAGCTGCAACCGTGCTGGCGGACGATCCGCAACTTACCGTGCGCCGTGTGTGCGGCTCCAATCCTGCCAGGGCGATCATCGACCCGCACCGCCGTGTGCCCGCGGGCCTGCGATGGCAGGCGGAGAACGGCGTGCGCCGGATTTTGATTACCAGTAGCGAGCAGCCGGGTTGCACTGAATCCGCAATACATCTGCCTTGCGGCGAAGACGGTATAGCGCCCCGGGAAATTGTGAAAAAGCTGTTTGCCCTGGGACTGAAAAAGATCTTGATCGAGGGCGGTCCGGCAACCATTCGCCGGTTCCTGCTGGCACGATGCCTGGATCGTCTGCATGTTTGCGTATCCCCGATGATCATAGGCCCGGGCAAGCACGGCATCGATGTCGATCCGGTACACAGTCTCGACCAGGCATTGCGGCCCGCAACCAGGACATTTCTGCTGGATGACGGCGAGGTTCTGTTCGATTGCGACATGCGCGCGTGACCGGATTGCCGCTCAACCCGTTGATTGTTATTCAAGCCGGCGGCAGCATGTCGAAATACTTCGACTTGTGTGCAGGCTCCTGTACTATGTCGTCCTGATCACTCTTGTCCTTCAGGTACATTGTCTATGACTTCAAAGACCGCGCCCGAGCACTATTCAGCAGCGGCGAAATGGCTTCACTGGCTGACGGCGCTCTGCATATTTGTCATTATTCCAATGGGTATCGTGATGCACGAAATGAAGCCCGGCGCGTTGCAGAACCAGCTCTACGATTTGCATCGTTCATTGGGATTTGTCGTGCTGGTTCTTGTAGTGTTGCGCCTTGTCGTGCGGGCGGTTCTGGGCGCTCCGCCACCTTATGTTGGCTTGACCGCATTTGAACGTATCGCTTCGGTCGCCGTGCATCACTTGCTGTACTTGTTGTTGGTTGCAATGCCCATCGTCGGCTGGCTGATGACCAATGCATACAGCGCTACGCTGGATGTGTCGGTTTTTGGACTGTTCAAACTTCCGCACTTGATCGGTGAAGACAAGACGCTGTTTGCAACATTGCAGGTGCTGCACAAAGCCGGCGGTATTGCGATGGCGGTTTTGGTGCTGTTTCATATTGCCGGCGCGCTGATGCACACGTTTGTCAGGCGCGATACGGTGTTGTGGCGCATGCTGCCCCACAAATGGGGTTGATCTTCTGGGATCGATCTTCGCCTGTTACTTGCCGGCACGTCGAATGGGGACGCCAAAGATGTCCGCGTGGCCGACGACACAGGATGCAGCGTCGCGACGGGCGCTTTGCCAGCTGGCGATTTGCGCAGGCCGAACCATACCGGTTTGCGCTACGGCCTGAGCGCTGCCTTGCGCCAGCGCGTCAATGAGTTCTTTGTGCCGGACATCGAGCCGCCAGGGGCTCGGCGACTGCCGGACAGAATATCCGCTTTCTTCAAGCGCCTTCGCCAGTTGCGCTGCCGCTTGTGGCCCGGCCGCCGGCCCAAATCCCTTGTCGCGACGCTGGTCGTGGTGAAACGCGCGCAGCATGTCTGGGTCCGCCGGGTGAGGAGGTTGCCAGACTTCGCTTCCGTCATAGGTTAGCAGCGCATACAGCGGGGCCGACAATTCCGCCAGCGTCCGGCAGAAGTTCTTGATCCAGGCCTCCGAGGTCAGGTCGAAAAATGCGCTCGCCGTCACCAATTGCGCGCCGTCAACATGTCGTTGCGGCAATCGGGCGCCGATATCGGCTTCCTTAAATTCGACCTTGATCTGCTGTTCGCCGCGAACGAGGTGGAGATGGTCTCCGGAATCGTATCCGCGGTCGGCCCAGCGGCTTAATCTCCGGCGGGCGTGATCGAGCAGGAGTCGATCGTTGTCTACCAGTCGCCATGTCTGGTTTGCAGGCAGCACCGGCGAAATCGCCCGCAGGCTGGAGCCGGATCCCGAACCCAGGTCGGTGACGGTAATGTCCGCCTGCCCGGCGAAATGGGCCGCAACCTGCTTGAGTAATTCGGGGTTGATGGCTGCGTGATCTACAGGTTCCCGCAAAGATAACCAGTGTTCAGAAAATCCGCTCATCGGGAAAGCTCCTGCGCCACGTCGTCGACCGGTTGCAGAAAGCGCATTGCCGTATCGCTCCAGCGCGGCAGGGATTGTCCTGCCTGCCAGGACGCGTCCGCCAGGCTGGCGCGCAAACCCTTGTTTGTCAGCAGCGTTTCCAGGGCCCGCCTGAGCGAAGGCACATCGTCTGGCGGAACCTTGAGTGCCGCGCTATCGGGGACCGTGTGCGCCGCCGCGCCACCGGTCGCGGTTATGACGGGCAGGCCACAGGCCATTGCTTCGGCGAGAACCATTCCATAGCCTTCATAGCGCGAAGACAAGACGAAAGCGTCCGAGCGATGATACAGGCGCGCCAGATCGTCCGCCGTGGTTTCACCGCAAAACTCCACCTGGCCATCGAGCTGGAGTTCAGCGGTTAGCCGGATAATGCTTTCGGCATAGACGGGAGCACGATCGGTGGCCCCGGCAATTCGCAGGCGCCAGGGAAGTCCTTTCAGTGGCTCGAGCGCCTGCAACAACAAATCATGGCCTTTACGCGGGACGACTGAACCCACAGATAGAAAATCGGTTGTCTCGTCATGACTTCCGGCTGCGCGGGGCATCGGATCGGTGCCGGGTTCCGCAACAACAATCCTGTCTGCCGGAACAGCAAACTCCCGCGCGAGGAAGTCCGCGGTGGTTTTACTGGGCACGATGAACCGCCGCGCCAGCGCAAGATTGGCCCGTTCGTTGTCCTGGAACCAGGCGGCCTTCTCGCCGGGCAGTCCCGCTTCGAGGGCCAACGGGTGGTGACACAGCGCGATCAGCCCTTTGCGCAGCCGGCGGGCTGCATCATGGGGGATCGCACCAAACGCAAGGCCGTCGACAACGACGGGCGCCGCCGGATCGCAACCATTGATTTGATCGATGGTTTGCCTGACATCGTCGTGTGATGGAAACGGATACGAGGCCGCCAGGGCGCAATGGTTCACGGCGACGCCAGCGGTGCGCAACTCACCCATGACCCGGCGATCATATGTGTAGCCGCCGGTGAGTGTGGCCAGGTCGCCGGGCACAGCAAAGGTGAGGGCCCGCTTGGCGGAATGCCGGTTCATCGCTTTCAGTTGACCGCAGCTTCGAACCAGGCACGGGCGACGTGCGATTCATGCAGCGTTACACGAATTTTCGCGATGCCTTCACCGCCCGGCCCGAGTGCACCGGAGCTTGCGGCCCGGGCCATTGCGTCGAAGACGTGCTTGCACAGGAATTCGGTCGTCGTTTGCTGTCCGGCGAACGCGGGAACCTCGTCGAGATTGCGGTAATTCAGCGGTTCCAGAACTTGCTTGAGGGCGTCGTGGGCGCGTCCGATGTCGATGACCACGCCGTCCGCGGTCAATTCATCGCGGAAGAATGCGACGTCCGCAATAAAGGTTGCGCCATGCAGGCGCTGGGCGGGGCCGAACAATTCTCCCTTGAAGGAATGCGCGATCATGATGTGATCGCGAACTTCTACCGCAAACATCTTCAACTCCACAAAATGGCGCTTTCGCACCGGCAATTGTGCCGGTCATGCCCCGCCTTATTTGGGACACCTGGATGGCACATCAATACCGCACCACCGCCGCAAGTCCGGTTTCCGGCCCCAGGAGATAGTCGGGCAATACTTGCGGCAAATCTTCGAAACGGAATTCATCCGTGATCAATGCGTCAAGGCGATCATCGCACAGCAGGTCGAGCGCCTTTGCTAGGCGCCTGTTATGGGACCATCGCTGACGCCGGGATGGGGCGACACGTCCGACCTGCGAGGAAACGAGTTGCAGCCGCCGGCTGTGAAACTCTGCGCCCAGCGGGATCGGCACCTCCTCGTCGCCGTACCAGCTCACTTCGACAATGCGCGATTCCATGCCGGCCGTGCGCAGGGCGCTGGACAGTCCCGCCGGGGTAGCGCTGGCGTGAAAGACAACATCAGCGCCAATGCTATTGCCGCTCCGCGATCCCAGCTCTTCCGGCAGCAGGAATTGTGCGCCGAACGCCCGTGCCAGCGGAGCTCGGGATTGCTGCGGGTCTACAGCGGTCACGTAGGCGCCTGGCATCCCGGCACACAGGTAGCAGATCATCAGGCCAACGATCCCCGCACCGATCACAACAATGTTATCGCCGGGCGCCGCACCACTGTCCCAGACAGCGTTGAGCGCGGTCTCCATATTGGCGGCGAGCGGGGCCCGCCTTGGAGGTAGCGCTTCCGGAAATGGGCAAACCCTGTCGGCCGGCACCAGGAATCGATCCTGGTGCGGGTGCAACACGAATACATTGCGCCCGGTCAGTTCCGGTGGCCCTTCTTCGACGGATCCGGCGGTGCAATAGCCGTACTTCACCGGAAAAGGGAAATCCCCGCACTGGTATGGCGCGCGCATGCGCGCATATTCGGACCGCGGGACCTTACCGGACATGACCAACCGCTCGGTCCCGCGGCTGATTGCACTCCACTGGGTTGCAACCAGCGCCATTGGCGTTGCGGAACCGGCTTCCGGGTAGCACAACGTTTCGGCCCGCAGCTCCGCATGGGCCGGATTGTCGTACCAGAGCGCCCTGGCGCTCAATTTGTCACCACGCATTTGTGAGGTCACAACCAGTTCATTTCCCTTTAGACACATGATTGCCAAAGTTCACATGTCATTCACTTGGCTAGAGTTAGGCGAACCGGGCCGCATTGGCCAGCCCCTTGGTCAACCCCGTGTCCCGCCGCGGTGTATTCGTAAGGCAGGTTCAGAATACAAGTCGGATTTTTTGAGTAGACCATGACGATCCACCAGCAGTTTGATGGCGCCGGTATTCCCGCGGCAGGCGATGTATCAAGGCCCCTCCGTTTGCGGCCACATTGGATCGGCAAAACGCCTGCCGGAATTCAGCGTCGCCATCTCCTGAAGCGCCGCCGTACCGTTTTCGCTTTTCTGAACGTAGCCACCTGGTTTGCGCTGATCCTGTGGCTGGGCACCATATTGCGCGCCGGCGGATGGAGCGGCATCGACATCGCGATCATGTCGTGTTTCGCCCTTGCGGCGCCCTGGGGCGTCCTGGGAATCTGGAATGCGCTGACTGGCTTGTGGCTGCTATACCGGCGCCAGGACGGCAGGCGGAACTGGCTCGCGCAAGTCGCACCCTATGCCGCGGCCGGCAAGGCGGATGCACCCATTCGCTCCCGCACCGCGATTGTCATGACAATCTGCAACGAAGCCCCGGAAAGGGCCATCGCCCGGCTTGCGGCAGTGCGCGACAGCCTTGAGCGCACATCGGCTCCAGAGGCGTACGACTACTTCATTCTCAGCGACACCAATGATGACGCGATCGCTGCCGTTGAAGCGCGGGAATTTGCGCGTTGGCAGGAGCAGGCGGGTCTGGTTCAAAGCGCCGCCGCCGGCGCGCAACCAAGACTTGTCTACCGCCGCCGGGACCGAAATTCCGGCTTCAAGGCTGGCAATATCCGCGATTTCTGCGAGCGTTGGGGATCGCGATACGATTTTTTCTTGCCACTCGATGCAGACAGCCTGATGTCCGGAGAAACCATCGAGCGCATGGTCCGCATTTGCCAGGCGTGGCCGCGCATCGGCATCCTGCAAAGTCTGGTAGTTGGCGCGCCCAGCAATTCGCTGTTTGCGCGCATTTTCCAGTTTGGAATGCGGCAGGGTATGCGCCCCTACGCGATTGGCAGCGCCTGGTGGAATGGCGATTGCGGTCAATATTGGGGCCACAACGCATTGGTCCGCACAGAGCCGTTCCTCGAACATTGCGAACTGCCGGAGCTACCTGAAGGGGCGCTGTTCGGGGAACGAATTTTGTCGCACGATCAGGTCGAGGCCGTGCTGATGCGCAAGGCCGGCTACGAAGTGCGGGTGTTGCCAATTGAGACCGGCAGCTGGGAGGACAATCCGCCTGACCTGCTGGAATTCATGCAGCGGGACACGCGCTGGTGCCAGGGCAACCTGCAATATGTGCACCTGCTAGGCATGAAGAACATCGAGCCGACGAGCCGCTTTCAATTGATCTGGGCAGTCATGATGTTCCTGAACCTGCCGGCCTGGACGTCGATCATCGCGCTGATAGCACTAAAGCCCCTTGATGGAGAGCCCTTGACCGGGGTCACGGCAATATCGGCGATCGGCTTTTACGTGTTTTTCTTGCTGATGTTCCTGGCGCCCAAGCTCGCCGGTTATGCGGACATTGCCCTGACACGGGGTGAACTGGCCCGGTATGGCGGGGGGCTGCGCTTTGCCGTGAGTGCCACCTTTGAAATCGTCTTCTCCTTCCTCCTGGCTGCGGTCGTCAGTTTCCGCACCAGTATCTTCATGGCTGGCCTGTTGTTCGGCAAACAAATTCGCTGGGGCGGCCAGCATCGCGATGCGCGCTCTATGCGCTTCGCTACGGCGGCTTCGGCCTTGTGGCCGCATTTGCTCTTTGGTCTGGCGATCTATGCAATTGCAATGCAAACAGCGCCACAATTGATCCTGTGGTCCTTGCCGCTTACCTTGGGTTATGTGCTTGCGATACCGTTTGCAATCGCTGGAGCATCGCCTCGCCTCGGCGCGCTGGCGGCGCGGCGGCGCATTTGCGCAATACCGGAGGATTTCAATTTGCCGCCAGTGCTTGCGCAGATGGCGCGTGCAGACGGGTTATCCGGCGATGCCAGCGAAAACAACGGGAAGCGGACGCCTGCGATTGCAACATCCTGATACATTGCACGTTGCGGCAGGCAACACGTCGGCAGGAAACATGTCGATTGTCCGGATCGGGCCGATGTCTAGCGCTCGCCGTCCCCGGGCCCGCTGCACTGTTCTGCGATGTGCGGTGGCTCTGGCCCTTGCTGTTTCGCTTGCTGGTCCCGCTGCTGCCCAGGGCGGGCAAGAAAACCGCCCTGCCGGAATGGCCGGCAAACCGATAGACGTGATCGCAATCAACAAGAGCAAGCCGGTATTATGCGCCGAGCATGATAACGTGCACATCGATTTTGTCTCGCCCGATGTCAGGCAATTCCAAATCCAGGCGCGGCACCCCACCTACATTGCGTCGATCCGCAACGAACGGGCCGAGTTTGATCTGGCGAATTGCAGCTTCCACAAGGACCCGGTTGTACCTGCGAAACCGCGCAAGAAGACGTTCTGGGAATCGCGGAAATTTTGGCTGACCGGATACACGTTTGGCGGATTCTGGCGCGCCAATAATGTGCCTGTGCGCGTCGGCCGCCATGTCGGACGCGGTTTTCACATGGTACAATTGTGGATGCTGCACCGGGAACGGGCCGAAGAGGTCATGGTTTTCTATCCGCCTGACGGCTACTGGCGCGCCCGGCCGCTTCCGTTTGCGGACATGCGCTGGACGGCCTACGGCTCATCTTTCCTGGTTGGACCGGTAGAATTTGAAAAGCGGCCGTTGGTGCGGTTGAAGGAAATCGAATTCGATCCCGCAGCGAACCGCTTTACGCTACATTTCATGGCTGGCGGCTCGGCCACCATCACGCTGAAATCGATTGATCAGAAGCAGATTACCTTGGATGTCGCCTTTCCGCGGGCAATGCCTCGCGGGCTACCGTTTGCTTCGCTTCGTTCCATGTACGTTACCGAGACAAATTCGGACGTGGCCCGCCTGGCCTGGCGGTCAATGCGCTCAAAGCGATGGCTTGAATCTCCGGTCATGGAATTCAAGAAAGCCGCGACAAGTCATTTTTGGGCTGGCCGGCGGGTTATGTCGCGGCACAACCAGAGCGCCCCCGATTTTGTTTTCCGCTCGTTTGCTGGTCCGCTCGTGCCGGCGCGATAATGCCTTCACCAGAAAAAGCGTTGTTCCCGTTACTAACCTTTCGATTTTCAGTTGCAACAGATCACGCCCACAGATTGTGCCCGGGCTGGCCATAGTAACGCCGCAATATAGTTATGATATGCGCCTAACCATACCTTGACGGCAATAGCCATTGAAGAACCGTCGGATCGAAAGATCTCGCAGAATGCGGATGCTTGCCGGGTTTGCATCGGTGGCCAGTGCTTCGCTGGAAATGTGATCGCTGCGGATCAGGTGCGCGGTTTGTAGACAAATGCGGCAACAGGAAGATGTTCAGATGAGCGACAACCCATCCAATGATCAACCACGCAAATCCACACGCGGTTTTGCCTCGATGGATCCGGAGAAGCAGCGCGCGATAGCTCGAAAGGGCGGTACCAGCGTGCCGAAGGAAAAACGCAGTTTTTCCAGAAATCACGAGCTGGCCGCTGCAGCCGGCCGCAAGGGCGGTTTGAGCGTGCGGCCATCCATGCGCAGTTTTTCCCGGGACCACGAGCTTGCCAGCGCTGCGGGCCGCAAAGGTGGGCAGGCTTCCCACAAGTCTCCCAAACGGCAGAAAAATCAGCCTTCCTAGCCTGCTTTCGTTTCGCAGAACCGTAGCCGGAATGCGATGAAATCGTGAATGGCTCCCACCGAATGGAGAGACGCACGCCGTGCGCCGGTTAGACCGGCAATCCGTGGATTGCAAAATCTTCCTTTATCTTTGCCAGGAAATCGCTACCTTTTGCTGCAGGCTCGATCATCCTCTCTTGCACCGTTGAACGTGCCTGGTTTTTGAATTGACGCGTTTCCGGGTGGAATTCCGGATTCGCCCTTTCTGGAAGCGCAATTGCCGGCCGGTAATAAAACTCCGCGGCCGTAGCATCGGGAGGCGAAAATGCCTGGCATTCGTACTTGCCGCGCCGGGCGGCGTGGTGGATTTTCTCGGTTCCGGGTTTTGCTTCTGGGCGCGCTTTGTGCCGTGGCAAGCGCGCAGTCCGCCCGGGCGGACGCCATTGACGGTCAGTGGTGCAGTCCCAAGGGAAAGCACATGAAGATTGAGGGGCCAACCATCGTTACCCCGGGCGGCACGACAATGAAGGGTGACTACGGCCGTCATTCCTTCACTTACGTGGTTCCCCCGAAGGAGCCGGGCGCTGGAACCAAGATCTACATGTCCCTGCTTGGCGAAGAAGATCTGGACGTTCATACCGGATCGCCGGTCGCCAAGCCCGTGCGTTGGAAGCGTTGTCAGCACATTAGCTAGATCGTGGTCGGCAATTGCGGGTGCTGTTTTTATCGATATACCCCGCGCTCGAAGAGCGCGGGCAAGGTGCTGCGGTTTGTCTGCAGATTAATCTCTCAAGGACAATGCACTACCGGAATGCCTGCCTCGAACAGCATTATCCATCGTAACACAGGTAGGCGTGCTGTGGCGCCGACGGTGTTCCCTCAAGCGCACCTCCATCCGTGTCCGGTCGCCAGTCAAGAACTGAATCCAGTTTTGCCGCCAGGGCAAAATCGCGTTCGGTAACTCCGCCCGAATCATGGCTCCACAATGCGACTTCGACGCAATCGTACGTGACCGTCATTTGTGGATGGTGCCAGGCAACCTCGCACAGATGAGCGATGGCATTGACCGCCATCAGCGTTCCCTTCCAGCCATGGGTTCTGAAATTGCGCCGTATGGCTCCGTCGCGGAAGGTCCAGTTGGGTAGGTCCGCTGCAAGGCGGGTGACGATCTCCTGATCGGTGTGAGCATATCTGGAATTCATGGGGCCATCCTCAACAGTTTGCGCGCTGTGACACTACAACATTTGCACGAATTGTGGTCGCGTGCATTCAAACGAAATAAGGTGCAGCCGGGACCAGGTATGAGACAGCGAATGTCGATGTCGTTTTCAAGTAAAAGGGCTGCCGGTTCACGATACATCAACCCGAACCGGGGTTTTCCGATTTTGGGAATTCGGACATGGTGATGGTCAGAAAATACCCGCCGCCTTATTCGGAAGGCCCGACGCCTCCCCGGGGTGAGGTGTGAACATGCTGCAAACCGGTAGTCGTGCAGCGCTTCTGTAAACCGCTCCGGGCGGTTTTGCCCATGCCTCTCAACCGCTGGCGGCGCTTGGCGTGTCGCGTCCCGGCTTTGCACCGGTACCGGTTGCGTAGCGGTCCTGGAGAACAGCACTGGTCGTCTCGAAGTTCTCCTGCAGCCGCCTGGCGTATTCGCTGCCAAACTCGGCCAGGTTGCGATCGTCCGCTTCACGCCATTCAAGGCACATTTCATAGATTCCGCGGGCGCCGACATTCGCTGCACAGGGCCGTAAGGTGTGCGCTTGTTCGCGGAATGTGGCGCCATCCTGCGTGGCAATGGATGCCGTGATGTCCTTCAATATACGCGCGCCGTCGCTGACAAACTGGCCGACGATTTCGGCGGCGAAGTCAGGACCGCCAAGCGTAATCAAGTCCTGCATTGCCTGATCGTCAATCCGGCAGTCGCCGGTAGCATCGATCGGGCTCTCTCCGCCACGGCTGGTTGCGGCGATCTGGAGGTTCGTCCCGTCTTTGGTAACACTATCGTGTAAGTCTTTGCTACGCGGGTTGAAATCGGCACTGCCGGACGATTTCGCCGGCGCCTGCCCGGCTGTTTCGCCATCGCTCTGGTTGGTTTCCGCGCCCGGTTCGCTGGCCGCGGCCTGCGCCTTCGCTGGTTACAACAGGGTATGGACCAGTTCAACAATCGCGGCAGGATCGAGCGGGCGCGTTATACTCCCGGAGAATTCCGTTTCCGCCTCGGGTGGCATGCCCGCTGCCTCGCCAGAAAACGTCTGCTCCAGGCGGACAAACGGTGTGCGTGGCGGCATCGGAAGGATAGGGCGCAATTGACGAGCCCAGGTGTCCTGTTCGTCGCGGGAACGTCCGCCGCCGATAACCACAAGAGCGATATCCTTGTCTTCGTCCGGCAAGTGAAGTCCTTCGTCCGGCCGATCCACGCAAGTTACCTGGTACCCTGATTTCCGCAGTACGCTCGCGAGCATCACGCACGTGACCGGGTTCCGCTCGATCAGCAGGATGTGTGAATTTTCTTGCCCGGTCATCGTCCGTAAACCCGTCATGGGAATGTCTTGATCAATTGTTCGCGCGCGGCTCAACTGCAATATACGTACTTAACCTAGGCTACAAATCTTTATCAATCGTAATGAGCACGGACAAGGTCAGGCCGCCGGCGAAATCGCCCGGCGATACCCTGTGTGCCCCGGCCGATCACCGTGATTGGCCTGTTCAAGAAACTGTACCAATTCCGGCTCGCCCATCGGCTTGGCGAACAAATAGCCTTGCAGTATGTCGCAATCTTCAATGCGAAGTTTCTCAGCTTGTTCGCTGGTTTCAACACCTTCGGCGACCACTTGCAGGTTGAGCGACCGCCCAAGCGTGATGATTGCCCGCACGATTGCTTCGTCACTTGGGTCACTGACGATGTTTTTCACGAAGCTTTGGTCGATCTTCAACACCGACACAGGCATGCGCTTGACGTAGCTCAGCGACGAGTAGCCGGTTCCAAAGTCATCAATCGATAGTTTCACGCCCATATCGACGAGTTGCTTGAGCTCGGTGCAGATATAATCGACGTCGTCAATCAGGATGCTTTCGGTAAGTTCAAGGGTAAGCCGTGAGGGCGGCAGACCTGTGTCGGCGAGTACGCGTGCAACAAGCAAGGGCACAGTACGCCGGCGGAATTGTACCGGCGACAGATTGACACTTACGCTCAGGGGACCGTCTGGTCCATCGGGCCAGCGTACGCATCCATGCAGGCTTGGCGCAACACCCATTCGTTTATGGGTATGATGAGTCCATTCTCTTCCGCCCGTGGCAGGAAGTTGTTTGGAGATACCAGTCCGCGCGCCGGATCATTCCAGCGCAGCAAAGCCTCGACACTGACTGGCTGGCCCGTACGCGCATCGACAAGCGGCTGGTAATGCAGCACGAATTGCTTGCGTTCAACAGCTTTGCGTAACCGGCCATCGAGTAGCGCCGCCTCCCGCGCCCGCGCATCCATGTCCGCGGCGAAGAAGCAGAAATGATTGCCGCTTACGCGTTTTGCCTGGTACATGGCCAGGTCTGCATTCTTGAGCAGCTCCTCGTCTTGCTCGCCATCGGTTGGATACAGGGCGATACCGATCGAGGCGGTCACGTTCAGCGGCGCTTCTTCAAATTCCAGATTTTCCTCGATGAGTTTCAATATGCGCGCCGCGCATTCCGCGGCGTCATCGCTGCAGGTGACCGCCGCCTGAACGACAGCGAACTCGTCGCCGCCCAGGCGCACAAGCATATCCTCATCGCGCATGTTTTCCTGCAACACGCTGGCCAGTTTCACGATAAAGCGGTCCCCTGCCGCATGCCCGAGTAGATCGTTGATCTGCTTGAACCCGTCCAGGTCGAACACATGAACCGCGAACAAGTGGTAGCCCCGCCGCGAACGCGCAATCAGTTTTCGCAATGCATCGTGGAGATAGGCCCGGTTCGGCAGTCCCGTCAGACTGTCGTGATGCGCCAGGTGGCGCAGGTGACTTTCCGTTCGTTTGCGCGCCGTGATATCAAGCGAGCTGGTGAGTACCGCTGATACCGAGCCGTCGTGCCGCATCAGGGACGCCTTGTTGGTCAGGTAGACTTTTGTTTCCCCGTCGGCGTCGGTCAATTCTTCCTCAAAGGGCGGCAGGGGTTTCGCGGAATTCAGGACCAGTTCATCGAGAGCCCGATGGCGCGCCGCGTGCTCTGCACTCAGGAATTCCGAACCCTGCCGGCCTGCGATATCCTGCAGTTCCCGGCCGCAAAAACTGGCTTGGGCGGCGTTCGCGAATTGCAGCGTTCCATTCTGATCGATAGCCGAAATCATAACTGGAACCGTATCGATTACTTGCGCCAGTTGTTCCGAGGAATCGCGGAGCGCCGTTTCCCTGGTGCGCTCCGACAATTCAAGTTCGTGTGCCAGATGCGAGGCGCGTTCGCTCAGTAATTGTTGATGCTTTTGCAATTTGAGAAGATTGCGTGCCCGGGTAACGAATTCATAATGATCAACCGGGGAGTGTAGGAAGTCGGTGGCTCCTGCTTCCAACGCGCTCAGTCGGAAACTGCGTTCTTCATAGACGGTAATAACGATCACCGGCACATCTTCGCAGTCCTCGATCGTCCGGAAGCGCCGGATGAACTCTGCACCGTTCAGATTGGGCATCTTGTAATCTGTAATAATCAGGTCTGGCTTGTTGTCCTGAAGCCATTCAAGAGCTTCCTTGGGGTCTCCAAATGTCCGCACGGTCAAATTGGCTTCGATTGACGCCGCCAGCTTGGCAAAAATATTCCGGTTGCTAACCCGGTCGTCGACAATGACGATCAATGACATGAAACCAACCCATGGCGGCTGGCCGTCGCCGCCCAATTATTAACCTGCCGTCAACCCCTGTGAGCCGGGGGCTGTTCATCCGAGGTTGCCTCAGACAGCCAAATTTGCGCAATAAAGTTAAGTAATTGACTAATACCGCTGGGGAAGATTGCGAATTTTGCCATCCCTGCCGGTCAAAGATCGACGCCAGATGCGTCATTCCGCCGCACATGCGTGTGCGGGCCTGCGGATTTTGGCTATTCCAGCCGAACAACAACGCTGTGCGTGTGTCCGTTTGCGTCAATAACGGATACCCGTGTAAAGCCCGGCCCATCAGGTTTCCATAACGCTTGCCGCCGCAAATTCGGCGCGCCGGACAATGGCGCCCCGTTGACCAGCCAGCGGAACGGTGCTTCGCCGCCTTGCACTTTCATAGCAAGTCTTGAGGCAATTCCATTCTTCCGCGTCAGGCCGAGGTCAACACGCGCCCCGTCCGGGGGATAGGCAATTTTCAATGTGCCGGTGCGTGTTGCCGCTACTGTCTTCGGTGCGTCCTTGCGCAGGTTTCGCAAGGGAGGGGGCAGTTGCGAGGTGCGTGCGACAATTGCGCCGGGAGGCTGGCGGATGACCTCCCGCGCGCCGCCAAGGCGGGAAAAAGCGTCGAACAGCGCAGGTGCTGCGAATTCGCGCGCGATCATCCCAGGCACCGCTCCATTGTCCGGCCGGCCGAACCAGACGGCGATCGTGTGCCCGCGGTCAAAGCCAACCGCGATGGCGTCACGAAACCCGTAAGACGTACCGGTTTTGAACGCGATGACGCCGCCGCGAGCGCTGGCGGGTGGTGGCGCACCGCGCAAAATATCCGCGACGTACCAGGCCGCGACATTTGAGGTAATGTGGCGGATCGGTTCGGGCTTGGCGACGGCATCCATCCGGTCACGCAATTCGGGTAGCGCTCCACCGCGCGCCAGACCCGAATAGAGCCGGCCAAGATCGTTGAGAGTAATACCCAGTCCGCCAAGCGCCAGCGCCAGTCCGGCGGGTGATGTATCGGGGATGACGATCCCGGCTCCGGCGTTCTTCAGGCGGGCAACGAATTGCGGCGCACCGATCTCATTGAGAACGGATACAGCCGGGATGTTGAGCGAATGCTGCAAGGCGGTGCGTGCCGTCACCTGGCCCTGGAATGCGAAGTCGAAATTTTCCGGCGCGTATTCGCCGTAGCGTGTACGCCGGTCTTCCAGCATGGTTTCCGGATGCGCCACTCCGTTTTCAAACGCCAGCGCGTAGATGAAAGGCTTTAGAGCAGAACCCGGGGAGCGCAACGCACGGGTCATGTCGTTGGCGCCGGCGCGCCGCCTGGAAAAGAAATCAGCGGAGCCGACGCGCGCCAAAACCTCGCCGGTGCGATTGTTTATGACAATCGCGGCGCCGGAAATCTCCGGGCCAATGCGATGGGCGTGCTCTGCGATCAATTGTTCTAGCGCCGTCTGCAAATCCTTGCTGTACGTGAAGCGCAATATTTTCTGGCTTCGATCGGTGCGGTGCGCCGCTTCGGTTGCATGGGCGGCCAGAGCAGGAAACCGACGGCGCGCGCGCGGCACGGGTTCGTTTTCGGCGCGCTCGGCCTCGGCCAGCGGCAGTAATCCGCTGTCGACCGCTCGTTTGAGCACGCGGGCGCGTGCAGCGCGGGCCACCTTCGCGAACCGATCTGGCCGGCGTGTTTCCGGTGATTGCGGCAGCGCTACCAGAAGCGCCCGTTCGCCGGTCGAAAGCCGCTTGGGTTCCTTGCCGAAATAGGCGATGGATGCAGCGCGCAGACCTTCGAGATTGCCGCCGTAGGGCGCCATTGCTAGATATAGATTGAGTATCTGTTTTTTTGAAAACCGCGCTTCCAGTTGCCATGCACGGGCAATCTGGCGCAGCTTTGTCGCCATTCCGCGCTTTTGGCCTGGCTCCAAAAGCCGCGCCAATTGCATGGTGAGTGTTGATCCGCCGGAGACGATTGCGCCGTTGGCCGCGTATTGCCAGGCCGCACGGGCGAGCCCCGCAAAATCCACGCCGCCATGATGATCGAAGCGCTTGTCTTCGTACATTATCAGCATGGCGATGAATCGCGGATCGGCGTCGGCAACCTTGATCGGCAGGCGCCAGCGGCCACCGGTTGTTGTAAACGGGCGGAGCAAACGTCCGGTGCGGTCAACGGCAATCGTGGAGGATTGCGCCGCTAGCGACAGGTCCAGCGGTCCGATCGAGCGCATGTATGCGCCCCAGCTCCACGGAACGCCGAGAGCCAGGGCCCCGGTTATGGCTGCACCATACAGCCAGCCCTTGTGCCGCGCGGCCTTCGCCATTATCGCGGCGCGGCAATCTTGATCGAACCGTAGGCCGTGCGGCCAAACCGGTCGGGCCGGTACATGTCCTCGATCACCGCCGGAGGCACAACATAATTGCCCGGCGTAACCGCCCGCACGATGTAGGCTGCGTAGAAGAAGGCCTTCTGGCGGCCATTGCGGTTGAACGCGGCAACAAAACGATCGTCGCGATACTCTGTATGAACCGGCGAAACCTTGCTTTTCAGCCAGGGCAATGAACGTACCGATCCACTGTCCACAAGGTTTGGATTGTCGATTTCGAGACCGGCCGGGAGCATGTCGACCAGCAATAATCGGCCATAGGCAGCTTCGGTTTCCGTTACTTTCAGAACTGCGACCAGCCGATCGTTCTGGCGGATGTTGGCGAGATTGGCCGGCTTTCCGTTCATTGTGTAATAGGTGCGCTCGACAGAATAGCCCCGGGCTTCCGCCGGTCCGCGCACCGCCGGGAAACCGGAAGACGTCAGCACAACCTGAACGGGCGCTGTCCCGGAGTTTCCGATTGATATCGAGCGGCCTTCAAGGGCACGGCCCTTTAGCGTCCGGTAGTAGGAACCACTATGGGGCTGGCCATCGATCGTCAAAGCCATGTCGTTGGCCCGGTTTACAAGCGATGCGGCCGCCAGCACCATCCAGGCATTTTCCTGGGTGCTGGTGTAGGCAAGGGAACTGCGTTCCTCCTGCAGTTTTGCCGCCGCCTGGCTGATCAGGTTGGCTCCGGCTTTTGCCTCTGCTGCCAGCGCCAGGAAGCCGGCACTGTCGCGCAGGACCGATCCATAGTCGGCGCGCGAATATTTCGAGCGCTTCGCGTCGCTTAGCGCCTGTCCGGCCGCTTCGAAGGCACGTGACGACCGGCCCCTGTCGCCGAGCAGCGCCAGCGCGGCGCCGATTTGCGCCCGCGCCAGAGCCGTCGTGAAGGAATTGATTTTTGTTTCTGCCATGTACCGCAGGTCGCCCATGACTGGCCGGCCGTTGCGCGCAAGAACGTAAACCGCATATGCGATATCGCGATTGTTGGAATTATTGATATCGGTTGTATTGGCGACCTGATTGCGCAGCCAGTCGAGAGCCTGGCTGAAGCCGCGCGCCGGAACCGAATATCCGCTTTCGCGGGCGCGGGTCAGGAAGTCGGTGACAAAGGCATCCAGCCACAGGTCCTGAGACCCGCCTGCCGACCACAGGCCGAAGCGGCCGGCCGAGTCCTGACGCGCCATGACCCGGTCGATGGCCTTTTGCACCCGGGCCTTGGTGTCTCCGTCCAGCGCCAGTTGTTTCGACGTCGCCAACTGGCTGACGTAGAGCAGCGGCATTGCGCGGCTGACAGTTTGTTCTGTGCAACCGTAGGGATACCGGTCGAGGGCCTGGAGCAGTGCGGGTACATCAATGCCGGCATAGGGCGATGCCGCCAGCGAGATTGCCGCGGTACCCGGCAGGAAATCCGCCAGCACGTCGCTCGATACGGTGATCGATTGCCCCGGCGCAATACTGCGCACGACACGCCGATACAATTGAGCTGTTCCCGGTGCGATCCGCAGGCTGAATCTCTGCGGCGCTTTCAGATTGGGACCGTTGAGGGTCATGGCAATTTCCGCCGTACCAATGCCGGCAGCCCGAACCGGGATGGAGAAAGCCGTCTTTTGTTTCGCTGCAAGCTGGAAGCGGTGGCGCAATGCGTCGGCCGCAATGGTGACCGGTCCGCGGACATCCACATCAACCGAATAATCGCCCGGCGCCCAATCGACATTGTCGATCTGGATATGGAACCGCGAAGCATCGCCGAAATTCAGGAACCGCGGCAGTGTCGCCTGCACAACGACCGGATCGCGGATGATCAGGTTCTTTTCCGCCGAGCCGACGCTGTTCTTCGACCACGCGACCGCCATGATCCGCGCGGTGCCGTTGAACGCCGGCAGCTCGAAGTTGATTTTTGCCGTGCCGTCTTCGCCGACTTTCACGATGCCGGAAAAGCGCGACAGCGGTTCCTGGGTCGGGCGGTTGCCTTCCGGCCCGCCGGGCGCCGCGTCGCCGCCGCTACGGATGGCTCCGCGTGTTCCCTGCATGCCATCGATCAACAGGCCGTAGACGTCGCGGATCGCCGACGACAATTGCCGCTGACCAAAGAAGTAAGGCGTCGGGTTCGGTGTTTTGAAGCGGGTGAGATTGAGAATCCCGACATCGACCGCTGCAACGGTGACATAGGCTTCTTCGTTTGGCGCAAGCCCGTCGATTCTCAGCGGGACCGTCAGCGTCTGGCGTGGCCGGACCTTGTCGGGCGTCTGGATTGCGATTGCCAGCTTGCGCTTGCCTGCGTCGACGGAAAATGCAGCAAGGCCGAGCGCGCGCCCGGGCATGCGCCGCGCTGCGCTGTCAAGCGGCCGGTGCGCGATGGCGATCGCATAGGCGGACGCGCCCCAATCGCCGGTAACCGGAATCGCGATTTCATTGTCGCCGGTCTTGACGTCCGCCAGCCGCATCTCGCGAACCTGGTCGCTGACGATCACGATGGTGGCCCTGCCGTTGAAGCGCGAATTGATGCGCAGCTTCATGGTCTCACCGGCGGCGTAGTCTTTATTGTCGAGAGAAATTTCCAGGAGATCGGGAGTGTTGGCGGAAACGTCGCCGGACCAGCCAGCGCTGAAATTGACACTGACCGGTGCAAAGCTTGCGTCGTCGGATTTTATTTCGAGCCTGTGCGCACCCCAGCGCACCGGCATCGACAATTTGGCCGCCTGGCCGGACAGTGCATCCACACTGCCTTCGAGAATTTTCTGCGAGGATCGAACGCGTTCGAATTGCCAGCGCCCGCCGGAATTGTACCATTGGTAGGAATTGCTGACACGGTATAGCGTCCAGCTCAGTTTCGGCGCGGCAACGCGCTTGCCGTCCGCATCAAGAGCGATCAGGTCGAAAGTCGCGTTGGAGCCCTCGCGTAAACTATCAAACGTGTTCTTGATCGCCAGCAGCTTTTTGCCTTGGGTAACGGGAAGGACCAGCACCCGTTCGACGGCCCTGCCACCGGGCTCGGCAGCGCGAATGACAAACCGTGCTTCCAGCGGACGGTTGGTTGTCGCCGGCGGCAATTCCGTTTCGATCACGGTATTGCCTCTTGCATCTGTCTTGGCGTTTGCCTCGACTTCCTTCTTGACGCTCTCGAACTCCTGGTCGGCCAGGCCGGAGCGGAAACCTGGATGGCCGGGAACAAATCCCTGTCCGGCCAATCGCAAATAGACTTCGCCGGAAACCGAAAGGTTGGAGCCTGCTGCGCCGTACAGGAACCGCGCATTGGCCTTGACGGTTACGGGCTTGCCGAGGTGAGCGACCTTTCCTTCCGGCGTGAGCGTCAGTTCCAGCCGCTCGGGAACATAGTCTTCAACAAGGAACTTCGTTTCGCCGATCGCCGGGCTTTTCGGATCGCCGTAGACCAGAGCGCGCCATGTGCCGGTGGGCACGCTCGATAACAACGGCAGCGACAGGCTGCGCCCGCCAAGACCCTGATCGCCGACGCGAATGCGCTTGTATTCGACGCCATCGGGACGTTTGACGACCATTGTCAGCGGCATGCCGGTGACGGGTTCCCCTTTGGCGTTTCGCAGCAGCGCGGTCAGATTGACCGTCTCGCCGGACCGGTAAACGCCGCGCTCGGCATAAACGAATGCGTCGAGCGGTTGAGCGGCGGGGCGGCCCTTCACCCCGCGGTCGGAAAGATCGAATGCGTTCTGCGACAGGTCGAGAAAATTGTAGTCGCCTTCTCCGTTGATAGCGACGAGCAGTCCCGGCGCATGCCCGCCAGTGCCGCGCGCCAGACCGGGTGCGAATTTCGCATAGCCCTTGGCGTCGGTCTTGACTTTCGCCAAAATCTCGTTGTTGCGGGCCACGAGACGCACTTCGACATTGGCCAGCGGCGCTGCGCTGGCGAGCGAGCGCAGCAGCACGTGAACGCCGTCCTTGCCGGAAAACGCCGTCAGGCCGAGGTCGGATACCACGAACCATTGTGTCGCGATCTGATCGACATAATCGTCGTTGTCCACGATCCGTTTCGATATGGGCTTGTCGCCGGGTACGGCGAGCATGGCGTAAACGCCCGGTTCCAGTTTCTTGACCGCATCAAGCACCGGGATGGCGGTCGTTACATCCTCGTTCAGTTTTGGTTTTACATCGAGCGAACCGGTCCAGACTTTCACACCTTCGCTGCCCAGCAGGTCCTTGGCCTTGTAGGTGCCAATCTGCGACAGAAAGTTGGACGAGCGCACGGTTTGCAACAGACCGCGGTCACCGACGCGGACTATGTCCAGCGCAACCTTGCTGGTGTTGGTTGAAACGAGCGGAATGCCTTCCTGCCCAACGCGCGGAAGAACGTAGTTCTTGCCTGTGAAGCGCACTTGCGGCGAGCGGTCGCGTACGAAGATTTCGTAATCTGCGGACTTCAGGAGGTCTTCGCCGATTGCAGACGGCAATCCCTGACGCAACACGATGGAATAGCGCTTGCCGTGTTTCAGACCTTCGACGCACAGGCGGCTGCCTTCTTTCACGATAGCGCCCGTCGCGCTGCCAGAAATTGCGACATAGGGAGCAAAGTCCACCTTGCCGTGGGCGAGGGTCTCGGAAAACCTGAAACAGATCCGCGGGTTCAGGGAATCCTTTTCAACCTTGTAGCCGGTTACCCGGAACCCGTAGCGCAAACGGAATTTCTCATAGCGTTTGCGCAGCGATGTCTTGTCCGCCAGATCGAGACTGCGCTTGTAATTGTTCAGTGCCCGCCGCCACGAACGTTGATGGCCATAGGAGTCACCGAGAATTTCCAGCGCCAGCGCTTCTGCCGCGATCGTCCCGGCCTTGCGATAGGACATGTATGCGGCGGTGGCAGCCTGGTTGAGGTAACGCCAGCGGGCGCTGCGGTTTTTCAGCGACGCGAGAATGAGCGCGCGCGAGTATTGATACCAGTAGGCAGCGTTGTCCGGCGATGCCAGAACCGCAGCGCCAATGACCGGAACAGCCGCCTGGCGATCGCCCCGGCGGATCAGGGCCAGCGCCTGCTGGTACAATTGCTGCGGCGGAATATTCTTGAGATTGGGGGGCGTCGCTTTTGCCAATCCTCCCAGCAAGCGTACGCCGCTGCTCTCCAGGTTCACATCCTTGTATGTCTTGCCTGACTTGGCGCCCGCGGCATCATTTTTCAGGCCGGGCTGCGCGAGTACCTCAAAAATCCCGGGCTGGGCGACTGGTGCGGCCAGCGTGATGAGCGAGAGGAGGCACGTCATTGTGAAAATACGGCGAGACAGACTCATTCGATCCTCCAGACCGGGCATTCAGGCACCGCTATTTGCCCCAGCTTGAGGTCCAAATTGGGCGTCAAGCGGGCAGAGAGCCAGATTCATGTGACATCCGGCACATCGTCGACAGGATGGCACATATTACGCTCCAAAAGAACCGTTTTTCCTGTTCCTTTTGTGCGATTGCGCACAGACGGATTGCCGATGGTGTGAACGCTTTTCCCGCACGGCATTGCTTGCGGGCACAGCCGGTCGCATGCAGGCCATTGGTGCGTGGTGGGCTTTCCATTTCATCGTTCTTTTGTGCTAGCCTTGCGGGGCCGGCCACGCCGTTGTGGTTTATCATCGCCACCGCGGCCGGCGGATCAGCCGGTACCGCCTTGCGCATCGCCAGGGAGTAAAAGAGTGACACCGAACAGGTTGAGTTGGCGCCGCCAAGGCTTTCGATACGTGTCCATCACGCCGCTTTTGGCAGGTGTTTTGTTTGCGGCAAGTGTGTCCATGATCGCACATGCGCAAAATTCTCGCCAGAACGCGTCGCCATTTGCGCTGGCACAAAGAGCGTTTGAGCAATTGTCCGAGGCGCAACGCAAGCAAATCCAGGATGGATTGGTCTGGAGCGGCGACTACAAGGGCGCCGTAGACGGTGAATTTGGCCCGATGACGATGCGCGCAATTCAGGCCTACGAGGCGCGCGGGGGTGACCGGCGCGATGGCATATTGGCGCCGCGCGACATCAGCGCGTTATCGAAGGAGGCTAGCCGTCGTAAGGCTGCCGTTGAATTCCGCATACTATCCGAACCGCGCGCCGGGGTCAGAATTGGCGTGCCTGCCAAGTTCATGCAGCGGCGGAACAACAAGGAAGGTGCGATTTTTCGCGCCGCCGATCGGTCGCTCATATTGCGCACGTTTACCGTTCCGGAAAGTCGCCAGACATTGCGTGACCTGTTTGGCGTCCTTACCAAGCCCGTTCGCGGTCGCCGCATCCCCTACAAGGTGCTGCGCGATGGTTTTCTCGTCGTCACGGCGCAGTCGCGGGCCCGCTTTTCCTACACACGGGTCGCGCGGGTAACCGGCGCTGACGGTGCGAGCATCTTGCGCGGTTACACATTCTCTGTTTCGCAGTCGTTACGCCGGGAACGGGCGCACCAGATCGGGATCCTGACGATCGCCATTTCCAACAGTTTTGATCCCTCGCCTGCGGCGAACGGCAAGTCCGGGACAAATGTCAAAACCGCCACGAACAAACCGGAGCGCGAAATCCAGGCGAAACCTGTGCAGAATGCCGAGGTCATGGTGGCAACGGCGCTTGCGGTTGCCGCTGATACCTACGTCACGATAATTCCGGCAGGCCAGTGCAACTCGGTCCGGATCGGGAAGGCGCCGGCGCGCCTGCTGGCCAGCGACAAGGCCAGCGGCTTGGCCTTGTTCAGTGCCCCTGTCGGCGGTGGCGTGCCGGGGACCTACCGATTTACGCCGGCTCCTGCTCCTGGACCGGCATATGCGTTGTTCGCCGAGCTGCCATTCTCTGGCGCCAATCCGCAAATCTCGCTGGCGCGTGGCAGTATGGAGAAGGGACCTGGGCCATTGCCGCGGGTTCGCGTCATCACGCCAGCCAGCGCCACGGGCGGCGTTATTCTGACGGGAAATGGCGATCTGGCGGGTTTTGTTGCCCGCGTATCACTCGCAGGCAAGAAGGTCGCCGGGCCGATGCCTCGGCTCTCGTTGTCTTTGATTTCGCCCTCGAAAATCAGTGCATTCGTGACCGGGGCCGGCCTCAAGGCATCGCCATTTAATGCGCGTCAGGCAAAAGGCCCCGCACCGAAAGTTAATCCGGACACCGCTAAAAGCGCCGCTGCCGTTTCCTCCGGTTATGTTCAGGCGCTCTCGCCGGTCTGGTGCCGGAAATAACGCCGCTGCGGCCCCAGACTCGTAATATCGCGGAAAAGGCAGATGTGCCGCAATGCTTCGCGCATCCAGGCGACGAACTCGCTGGTGTGTCAAAAAATTTTTTGAATCAATAAATTACTGGTATTTATGCGGCACGCAGGGCGCCGTCTTTTCAGGTTAACGAAGTTTTAAAGTAATGCCCGTTTCGGGTCTGTTTGGTCTTGCCGTCAACCGGCGACTTCGTCATAAGCGATTAGCAATGGGTACGGCATGACCATTTTGCATAATGATGCGGCAAATTCGGCATCCGGCAGCGGCGCAATGAGCCATGTTGGCGAATCCGCCGACCAGGCTGGACGGCCAATTAACCTGTCGGCAGATTCTGCCCGGCGGAGATTCTGGTGGCGTGTTGTCGCGACCGGCTTCAGCGCCCTGCTGTTGATTTTAAGCGCCATTATCGTGTCGCGCATCCTGTTAAGGACAGACTATAACGCCCTGCGCCTGGCCATCCAGAACACCAGCATGGAGCAATTTGCTGTCGCCTTTGTATTCACGTTGATTTCCTATCTCGCCCTGACCGGGTACGACGCCATCGCGATCCGGCAATTAAAACTGCAGGTAAAATACCGGACAACCGCCCTGGCCTCCTTCACCAGCTACGCAATTTCCTTCACCCTTGGCTTTGCGCTGGTGACGGCCGGCACCGTGCGCTACTGGATATACTCGCAAGTGGGTGTGCGGGCGGGCAGCGTTGCCAGTTTGACGTTGATCGCGGGACTTACCTTTTGGCTCGGAATGATCCTGGTGACCGGCCTAGCGTTCCTGTTGCGTCCGGAAGCCCTTTCCTGGGTCAATCAGCTTTCGCCAATCGTGAATGTTCTGATCGGGCTGGCTGCCGTCGGCTTCATTCTGGTTTACGTGCTCTGGGTATCATTCGGCCGGCGGCGTTTGAGTGTCCGCGGAATGATTCTGGAACTGCCCGGTTTTCGGCTGACCTCCGGCCAGCTCTTGCTCGGCGCCATTGATCTGATTTTTGCCTCGGCCGTCCTTTTCGTTCTGCTACCGGATGGGCACGGTCTCGATTTCATGACTTTTGTGGCGATTTATGTGTTCGGTTGTCTGCTTGGCATCGCCAGCAACGCCCCAGGGGGTATCGGTGTGTTCGAGGTGACGATCCTGAACATGGTTCCCTCGCCATCGACGGAGGCCTTGCTGGCCGCCTTGCTTCTTTTCCGTGTCGTCTACTATTTCGTGCCGTTTGTGCTGGCCTTCGCCCTGCTTGGCGCGCATGAGGTCTTGCGACGCTGGAAGGGCTTGCGAGCGGAGATGAAGGCGGACACCTAGATCTGAATGCGGTCAGACGGGTTCGCTTGAACGCCCAAAGGCGATGGATTCCAGCGAACAAAGCGTCCCTGCCGACAAACCATGTTTCGGTAGGCCAGCCGCTCGCCGGATCAACCCCAGGAGATATTGTTTTCCTCTCCGCCGAGGTTCAGGAAGGTCGCGGCCGGCATCACGATGCCGTTGTCGATATTGGCCACAAGTCTTGCGTCTCTTCCGCCGTAGGGAAGCATTTTTAAGATATACCGGATCGCTTCGAGACGAAGCCGCCGCTTGTCGTTGGCTCGCAATACGGTCCAGGGCGCCGCTGCGGTATCGGTATGCCGCAACATGTGCTCGTAGGCTGCGGAGTATTCCTCCCAGTTTTCGATCGCCTTGAAGTCGAGATCCGAGAGTTTCCAGCGCGCTAGTGGATCGTGCCACCGCGCATGCAATCGTTTCATTTGCATTTCGGGACCGATTGTCAGGAAAAACTTGATCAGGAATTTTCCGTCGCGCGCAAGTATGGCTTCAAACCCCGGTGCTTCGGCAATGAACGCGCCTGCCTCTTGTTGCGTACAGAACCCGAATACTTTTTCGACGCCGGCCCGGTTGTACCAGGAACGGTCAAACAGGGTCATCTCGCCGCGCGGCGGGAAGTGGGCAACATAGCGCTGGAAATACCATTGAGCGCGCTCCTGTTCGGTCGGCTTACCAAGCGCCACGACTTTGGCCGATCGCGGGTTCAGATGTTCGCGCACGCGTTTGATCGTGCCGCCCTTGCCGGCGGAATCGCGTCCTTCGAACAATACGACAACGCGTTCGCCGTTTTTCTTGATCCAGTCCAGCGCCTTCAGCAACTCGATTTGCAGCTGCCGTAACTCTTGCTCGTATTCCTTGCGCTTGAGCCTGCTCTCATATGGATATCCGCCCGATTGCAGTGCGCTGTCGGCGACCCAGTCTGGCAACTGACTGGCGCGAATGTCAAACCCGTCCCCGGCGCGGCGCCGGGGTTTTGCCCTGGCCTTCTTCGCGGTTTTGGCTGCCGGCTTTCTGGTTGCCGGTTTCCTGGTAACCGGACCATTGTCCTTCGCATTGCTCTTCGCCATGTTCCGCTCCTGCCCGCGGCGCCGAGATTGACACCGCTAGCAGGCAGATAGTCAGGTGCAATGTCAATGCCCGCGCCGGCGCGTATACCTGCCATGCGCCCGCCCTGGCAAAATCTGTTGCGCACCCCGGCGTGGTGGAAACAGTCTTGGGACTTGCAAGCAACCGCGCCGGCAGGTTCTATGCAGGCAGCCACAATTCGGACAAAGGGAAGGTGATGCTCAAGAAGCTGAAATTCGATGGGGCCCCGGTGTTGGTGACAGGCGGTGGCCAGGGGATAGGCAAGGCCGCAGCCGAGGCATTGGCCGAGATGGGCGCTCACGTTCTCATTGCCGAGCTCAAGGAAGAGATACTCGAGGCGGCCGCCGCAGACATCCGTGCCTGTGGCGGGGCATGCGATACCTACCAGCTGGATGTTTCCTCCGAATTGGCGGTCAATGATCTAGCGGCGGAGATTGAGCGCAAGTTCGGCAAGTTGAAATCCCTGATCAACAATGCGGGCAACAATTTTCGCACCCCGTTGCATGAATTGCCGACGGAAAAATGGGAGCAAATCCGTGGCGTCAATCTTGATGGCGTGTTTTACATGTGTCGCGCATTCATCCCGCTGTTGCTGAAAGCCGACCAGCCATCGATCGTCAACGTGGCATCCAGCTTCGGCGTCATCGGCAACCCGTTGATGCCGGTGTATTGCGCTACCAAGGGAGCGGTCGTGAACCTTTCCCGGCAGCTTGCGGTCGATTATGGACCAAAGGGTCTGCGCGTAAACTCCGTGTGTCCGGGCCCGACCCGCTCGCCACGCGTCCAGGGCTACATTGACAAGGGGCTTACCGATCCCGCCAGACTGCAGGCCCATGTGATGCTCGGACGACTAGCGGATTGCAACGAGATTGGTGATGTGATGGCGTTTCTTGCTTCCGATGCCGCGTCGTTTGTAAACGGTTCTACAATCGTCGTAGACGGCGGCCAGACGATCAATTGACATCGATTGGATGAGGGAAGGAATTGTCCATGTTGCTCGAGGGTATCCGGGTTGTCGACCTCGGTTCGTTCATCACCGCCCCGCTTGCCGCGCAATTGCTCGGCGATCTTGGCGCTGATGTTATCAAGATCGAACGTCCCCAGGGTGATCCCTTCCGGCGCAGCGACGGGAGCCTGTATAGCGCTACCTTCCTCGCCTACAATCGCAACAAACGGTCGATTACCCTGGACACCACAACGGCCGCCGGACGCGAGGCGCAGCTCAAAATAATCGCGGGCTCCGACGTGATTATCGACAATTACCGCACGCCGGTTTTGAAAAAGCTCGGGCTTGATCCCGACGACCTGCGCAAGCGCAATCCGCGGCTGGTGCATTGTTCGATAACCGGTTTCGGCTCCAAGGGGCCTTACCAGGCGCGCGCCGCTTTCGATACGGTGGGGCAAGCGCTGAGCGGGCTTGCCGGCATGATGGTTGACCCGGACAAGCCCGAGGCCTTCGGTCCGACCATTTCCGATAATGTTACCGGCATGTACGCGGCCTATGGCATCATGGGTGCGCTGATCGAGCGCCAGCGCACTGGCAAGGGCCGGCGCATCGAAGTCAACATGCTCGAAAGCTCCATGGCTTTCATGCCCGATATTTTCACGAACTTTACCCGCGAGGGTCATGCCGGCGGTCGTCGCAGCCGGGTCATGCGATCCCAGAGTTTTGTCTTCGCCTGTTCGGACGGAAAGATGCTCGCGTTTCACTTGTCGACCGGCGAAAAATTCTGGGGCGAACTGGTCCGGGCGATCGACATGGAACATCTCAACGACGATGACCGGTTTTGCAAGCATGTATTGCGGGTGAAAAATTACCCGGCGCTTGAGGAAATTTTGAAGAAACGGTTTCTGGAACGAACGCAGGGCGAATGGGTCGAGCGCTTGTCGCAATTCGACGTCACTTTTGCGCCGGTCAACACGATTGCTGAAGCTGTTTCGGACGAGCAGGTTCGCGCACTCGGTACAATGGCTGCGGCCGTCCACCCGCGCGAGGGTGAAGTTGTATCCGTGGAAACACCGCTGTTCTTTGACGGCGGACGGGCGCTGGAAACCAACAAGGCGCCGCCGGTTTTGGGCGAACATTCAAGGGAAATTTGCGCCGAGTTCGGCATTGACCCCGAAACTATCCAGGCGGAAATTCAAGGCAAGTGAACCAGTAACAGACACAGCTGCGAGGGAGGTAGAAATGAACGATGGAGGCTGGAGCCCGTCTCCCATTCGCCGGGTCATTACCGGGCACGACAGGAACAATGTCGCCAAAGTACTGATCGATGGCCCATCCGCTTACGTCCGCAGCCGCACAGCGGGAACCGCTTCGTCGCTGGTCTGGTGCACCGAGGGCACGCCGTCGGATATTTCCATTGGCGAAGATATCGAAGACATGGGCGCACGCCAGCTCGGCACCTATCCGCCGGCCGGTGGCGCGCGCTTCATCGTCATGGAGTTCGAGCCCGGCTTGCCGGGAACCATGCATCGTACCGAAACTATCGATTACATTACCTGTATCGAGGGTGAGATCGACATGGACATGGATGATGGCGCGACGGTCACCTTGCGCCAGGGTGATACGATGGTGCAGCGTGGCACCAATCATTCCTGGGTCAACCGCAGCAAGGCGAAGGCAAAAATCTCCATCGTGCTGGTCGACGCCAAGCCGCTCGGCATAGGTCACGCCGTTGCGCGCGGCGGGGTGGTGGAAGATGCCAAGTAACGCTTAAGCGAAACGCTGCATTCCGATCCACAGGAGCAAGGCTGCCGCGAGCACCCAGATGACTGCCACCGCAATTATCCCGGCGCGGCTCGTTGGCCGCGCCGTCATTATTTCCGCCTGCCTGCGCAGTTCGGCGAATATGTCCGCCGGTATTAATTTCACTGCGATAAGGATGCCGAGCGGTACAAGTATCAGATCGTCGACATAGCCCAGCACCGGAATAAAATCCGGGATGAGGTCAATAGGCGACAGGGCATAGGCGGCGACCACAGCTGCCAGCATTTTCGCGTATCCCGGCACGCGCGGGTCGCGCGCCGCCAACCACAGGGCGATGACATCGCGTTTGACTGTCCGCGCCCAAACTTTTAATCGCGCAAGCAATGTTCTCACGCTTTGGGCTCCAATCCGCCCATCAACCCGCTTGCTACCAGCCGCTCATAATCCCCAGGTTCATCGACATCCCAGACCGTTCGTAACTCACGCCAGTCGTATTCCAGGCGCAAAAGCCGCCGGCGGGTTTCGTTCATGACCTCCGCGGTGCTCCACACCATATCCGTGAATATCTCCGGGCAGGGCTCGGCAAGACCAACCAGTCCATAGCCGCCATCCTGCGCCGGCAGGAAAACCGCCCCGGCCCCGTCATCAAGCGCCTGTGCGGCATGCTCCAGGTCTGCCGCCGTGATGCAGGGGCTGTCGGTGCCTATCAGGATCAATGGGTTCTTTGCGTTTTGAAACGCATGGTCCATGCGGGCGCCGAGGTCAGCGCCTCGCTGGGCCAATAATTCGATGTCGAATTGCGCAGCGCATTGGGCAAAGAACGGATGCGCCACATCTGGCGAACACCATAATTCGACCTTTTCCGCCGCCGTTGCCACCGCGGTTTTCAACGCGTGTATTGTCAGCCTGGCTTGCAGTTCCGCGGCACCCTCCGGTCCCAGACGCGGAATCAGCCGCGTTTTGCACTGGCCTGCTACAGGCGCGCGCGCAAATATCGCGATTTTGAACCCAGCTCCTGTCATGCCTGGTCCCCGCGCGGCCTGTAACCGTAGCGCCGTGCCAGTCCGGCCGGATCGGCGCCGAAGAAATAGGCCGCCCGCAGCCGCCACATCGTCCATATTGTCCGCAGGACGCCGTGTTTTTCCCAGCGCCGGCCCGAGGTTGAAACCCTTTCGCGCAGGCACAGCGGACGCCCGAAGCGCTTCAACCGCTTTGACATCGCGATGTCTTCCATCAGCGCAATGTCGGGAAATCCGCCCGTGGTTTCAAATATGTCGCGCCGGACAAAAATCGCCTGGTCACCGGTCGCGATGCCGGTGAGCCGCGAGCGCAGGTTCATCAATGCCGCGACTATTGGCAACAGGAAGTGATTGCCTTCGATCTCTACGTCAAAACGGCCCCAGTTGTGGCCGGTCCTTGCCATGTTCTCCAGCATCGCTTCGAGGCCCCCCTGCGGCAGGCGGGTATCGGCGTGCAGGAACAGCAAAATGTCATTCGATGCTGCGGCAGCGCCGGCATTCATCTGGCTTCCCCGGCCGCGCGGCGCTGTTATGAGTGCATCGCACAGGGCGCGCGCCCGCGCGGCTGTCTCATCGCTGCTGCCGCCATCGGCGACAATGATGCTTGCGCCTTGCCGGCGCGCTGGGGCCAGCGCGTCAAGGCAATCTTTAATCGCCTGCGCCTCGTTGAGCACAGGCACAATGATTGCCAGGTTCTGGATTGCCAGGTTCTGGATTGCCAGATTTCTCAGCGTTCCGGTCCCGCTGCTGTTGATTCAGGCGCCTCTGGCCGGTTCCAGCCAGCGAAGCCGCTTATAAAGCAATTGACGCGCCCGGAAAGGCGTGCCACCGGAATATCTGGAACGGGGGCAAATATCCGGGCCGCGCAAGCCATCGAACTGGACGTCGCTATCGTCCAGGAGCGCTTGGCTGTGCCGCATGGAAACCGGTCTTGCCAAGCCAGACACAAACGCCGCGCACGCATTGCGCGCACAGATCGGGAGGTAACGCATGCCGTATTTGGATACGCCGGAAGGCCAGCCGGATGACAAGATCGCCTGGGGGTCGGATGTCGCGGCGCAGATGTTGCGCCGCTGTGGTATAAAATACGTCGCGCTCAATCCCGGCGCCAGTTACCGGGGCTTCCACGATTCCATCGTCAACCATTTGGGCAACCGCGATCCGGGCATGTTGCTGTGCCTGCACGAAGATCATGCGGTCGGTGTTGCCCATGGCTACGCCAAGGCGTCCGGCGTGCCGATGGGTGCAATCGTTCATTCCAACGTCGGGCTCATGCACGGCCACATGGCGATTTTCAACGCGTTCTGCGACCGCGTTCCATTGATGATCATGGGCGCAACGGGCCCGATGGATTCCCATCAGCGCCGCCCGTGGATCGACTGGATTCACACCTCCGCCGATCAGGCGAGCATCATTCGCGAGATTATCAAGTACGACAACCAGCCATCCTCGCCGGAAGGCATCGTCGACGCCATGTCGCGAGCCTACATCCTGACCCGCACTCAGCCATCTGCTCCGGTCTATGTCGTGCTCGACGCGGGATTGCAGGAAAGTTCCCTGGAAACCGTGCCGGACATTCCGGACATGAGCCGTCACCAGCCGCCGGGCAATGTACACGCTGCTCCCGCTGATATCGCTGCGATTGCGGACATGCTCAAGGGCGCCGAACGGCCGGTGATTTTATTTGGCCGGGGCAGCCGCAAACGGGAAGACTGGGACGCGCGCGTCCAACTGGCGGAGGCCACAGGCGCTTGCGTCATGACCGACCTGAAGCTGGCGGCGGCATTTCCGACCGATCATCCAGCCCATGTCATCGAGCCCTACAACCAGGCCGGCAAGGTGGAGCGTGAAATCATCGCCGATGCGGATTTGATCCTCGCGCTCGAATGGGTCGATGCCGGCGGTCTGCTGTGCGCCCCGAATGCCGTTGGCAATACTCACGCAAAGATCGTTCAGGTATCGCTGGATCACCATCTGCACAACGGCGCCCATTCGGTCTACCAGCTTATGTCGCCAGCTGATCTGCGTATCTCCGCGTCATCCGATGCGGTGGTGGCTGACCTTAACGCCACGCTCGGCGCAGGGTCGAAAAAGCCATGGCGCGATGCAGTCAAAAAGAACCGCAAGGGTGATCCCGACCGCATCACCATGGTTTCGGTTTGCGAGACGCTGCGCGGCGCCGTGGACGATCCGGACGAGATTTGCCTGGCTGCGGTCAGCCGCGGCTGGCCTTGCGAAATGTGGCCGCACACCGGCCCGCACGCCTATATGGGCAAGGACGGTGGCGGCGGCATCGGCTCCGGTCCGTCCATCTCGATCGGCGTTGCGCTGGCAAACGATGATGCCGGACGCAAGACCGTGGCTGTGCTCGGCGACGGCGATTTCATGATGGGCGGCCACGCGATTTACACTGCGGTGAAGCACAAAATTCCGCTTCTGGTGCTGATCAACAACAACCAGTCCTATTTCAATGACGAGTTGCATCAGGAAACGGTCGCCAAGCGGCGCAATCGGCCGGTTTCCAACCGCTGGATTGGCCAGGCCATGACCGATCCGATACTTGATATCGCCAAATTTGTCGAAGCCCAGGGCGCTACCGGCATCGGTCCGGTCACCGACCCCAAGGACCTGCAGGCAGCGATCGAAAAAGGCGTCGCCGTATTGAATGCAGGCGGCGTCGCGGTGGTCGATATTCACGTACCTCCGGGCGACCGCGGGACGGCCTCGACAGGCCTGAGGAACACGTAGAAAACTGTAATAAAAGAGAAAATATGGCCGGTCGCAATCTTGCGGCCGGTTTTTTTGTGACAGAAAGCGAGGCAGAAAATCCCCAATTTGCAACATTATTGTTTCATAAAAATGTTTTTAGAAACAATTATGATATATGCTTGTGAAGTACGGTGCGAAAAAGCGGGTCGAAGACACGCTGACCTGGTCCCGGAGCAAGCAAATGAACGCTATCGTCCGGTTTATCGATGCGCTGACTTCAGAAGGCGGGCTCAAAGGCATTGATATCGCGAACATTACCGACGTTTCCAAGGCAACCGTTTCGCGCTGGAAGGCTGGCGATATCAAGCCGCAACCGCGCAACGAGCTGATCCTGTCCGATCTGCACTATGTCGTCGGCCGTTTGCGCGATTTCTACAGCCCGGCGGAAATCCGCACCTGGCTCTACGCCCGCCACCCTCAGTTGAATGGCGAGCGGGCCATAGATCTCATCCACGACGACCGGACCCTCGAAGTGCTGACCGTAATCGACCGGCTTGAAAACGAGGTCTACATCTAGCCGATGGCTCGCCCGCCTGTCCGCCGCCGCCGCGACAACAAGCTCCTCGACGCCATTGAAGCGATCGAGCCGGTAGCATGGTCCGGCGCGGTCTGGCGTGTCGTACGGCAAGGGCGCGATCCGCTGCAATGTTCGAGATCCGGCGGCCGCTGGGACGACGGCACCTTTGACGTCCTCTACACCGCACAGGAGCTCGACGGTGCGATTGAGGAAATGCGTTTTCACCTGATGCGCGGACAACCGATATTTCCCTCGCAGGTTCGCTACAGGCTACATGAGCTAAATATCGCGCTGGCGCGTTCGCTGCGGCTGCTTGACCTGGATGCCCTTGCAGCGCTTGCCCTGGACACGGCCCGTTACGGTCAATTGTCCTGGCAGGAAAAGAACGCTGAATACCCGCGGTCCCAGGATGTCGCCGAAGCCGCGCACTTTCTCGACTATGACGGCTTGATCCTTCCAAGCGCCCGCCATGCCAGTCTGAACGTCGTTGTGTTCTGCGACCGCGTGCCACCACAGGCTATGGAGGCGGTAGCAGACCATGGACTTGTCGACTGGAACGGGTGATTTCCGCTGCGGCGATTGTTCCCAAACCTACAATTTTCTGAATACCACGCTCAGGTTGTTCGCCGGCATTTCGATCACCTGCGGCGCGCCAAAGCCGTTCCGGCCGGCGCAAGCCGCTACGTCCGCGAGGTCTCGCACACCGAAATCAACGCTTTGACCCTTTAGCCAGCCCTCGAATTTCTCGTTGCTCGGCGCGGTATGCCTGCCGTCTCGCTTGTAAGGACCATAGAGGTAAAGCGGACTGCCCTGTGGTAACAGCCTGGCGGCGCCGCGCATCAACCCTTCGGTTGCCGTCCAGGGCGAAATATGGATCATGTTGATGCACAGCACCGCATCGGCTGATTGCACCGGCCAGTCGCCCGCCGCCGCGTCCACGGCGATCGGTGGCAGAATATTCGCAAGCGCTTCATGGGCGATCCAGGCTGCTATGCTTTCGCCCGCGGCGGGATCGGGATCGCTCGGCAGAAACGTAAGGTGCGGAAATGATCGCGCGAAATGCACCACATGCTCGCCGCTGCCTTCGGCTATCTGCAGGATTGTTCCCGCTTCCGGCAATACCCCCTGCAGTACCTTGGCGATAGCCTCGCGATTGCGCTGAGCTGACGGTGCAAAACGCCGCGCATCTGATTGTTCACTGGCCTGCCGGTCCGTCATTGCGTGTTCCTGTTCATGTCGCGGCAACCAGGGCCGGCTTGGCCTCGCGGGGCAAAACTCGCGGTGCAAAAAATGGCTTCCCTTCCGGCCCGTGATGCTCTTTTATGCGCTTGGGCGGAGCGCCCTTATCATCTTAACGCGCGTTCGCATAATTGAGAGGGTACTATGGGAGAAAATATCAGACTTACGGCCAAGGATGGCTTTGAACTGGGCGCCTATGTTGCCAAGCCGGCTGGCGCCCCTAAGGGTGCTATCATCGACATTCAGGAAATCTTTGGCGTCAATCAACACATGCGGGCCGATACGGATCGTTACGCCGCCGCCGGATATCTGGCAATTGCGCCGCAGCTTTACGACCGCGTCGAACCCAACGTCGAACTCGGTTACACAGGAGACGAGCCCAAGAAGGGCATGGATATCCGCGCCAAAACCGAGATGGACAAGGTTTTGATGGATATCCAGGCTGCCATTGATCACGTCAAGTCGGCTGGCAAGATCGGCGTGGTCGGTTATTGCTGGGGCGGCACGCTGACTTTTGCTTCCGCGGTGAATCTGCCAGATGTTGCTGCCGCAGTAGCCTATTACGGCGGCGGCGTACCTGATATGGCCGACCAGAAGCCGAACTGCCCGACGATGATGCATTTCGGCGACCAGGATCACGGCATTCCGATGGACAAGGTAGCCGTCGTTCAGGAAAAGCGTGGCGGCGATTGCGAAATCCATGTCTATGAAGGCGCTGGACATGGCTTCAACTGCGATGAGCGCGCCTCCTGGCATGAAAGCGCGGCGAAGACAGCGCAGCAGCGTTCGCTGGACTTCTTCGGCAAGCATCTGGGCTGACTTCGGCCTGGCCCATCGAGGGCATGACGACCCCGTTTCGCGCCAGTGAAGCGGGGTCGTTGTTTTGGCGTGTTGCGGGTACGCAGCCTTTAATTGATTGCGGTCAAGGCATTTGCGCTATCGGCTTGGACGCCCGCTAGGCGCAGTGGTAGAAGAACGGAAAGCATGTCCGGAGGCACGCCATGATCATCAAGAACCAGACCCAGTTGACTGAAGCCGTCATGGAAGTGATGCGCACCAGCGGCGAAGACGCCCGGTTTCAGGAAATCATGACCTCGCTGGTCAAGCACCTGCATGCCTTCGTCAAGGAAGTGAAGCTGACCGAGAAGGAATTTCAACTCGGTGTCGAGCAGATCATCAAGGTGGGTCAACAGTGCAACGATTCGCATAACGAAGTGGTGTTGATGGCTGGCTCGCTCGGCGTTTCCCAGCTTGTGTGCCTGCTCAACAATACCGACGATGTCGATGGCGACACGACCGCCAATCTGCTTGGCCCGTTCTGGCGCGATCACACGCCGCCGGCGGAAAACGGATCCTCCATCGTCCGTTCGGAGACGCTGGGCGAGGACATGTTCGTCAAGGGCACCGTCACCGACGACGACGGCACGCCGGTTTCCGGGGCAAGGGTCGATATCTGGCACTCGGCTACCAATGGCCTGTATGAACAACAGGACGCCGATCAGGTCGAGATGAACCTGCGCGGCATGTTCAAGACCGACGACAACGGCCAGTTCTGGTTTCGCTCGATCAAGCCGTCCGGTTATCCCATCCCGACCGATGGCGTCGCCGGGCAATTGCTCATGCGCCAGAACCGCCAGCACTACCGGCCAGCCCATCTGCACGTGTTGATCAACAAGCCCGGCTTCAAGACGCAAGTCACGCAGGTCTACGTCAACGACGATCCGCTGTTGGACAAGGATCCGCAATTTGGCGTGACAGAACGGCTCGTCGGCAATTACGTCGAGCATACGGATGACGCGCCGGAGGCGGATGCCAGCAAGCCGTGGTGGTCGCTCGACTACACTTTCGTCCTGCGCAAGGGCGATGACGCCCTGCCACGGCCGCCGATCAAATAGTTTCCGGAGCCAACCATGAAAGCCGCCTACCTTACCGCCGCCGGCGGGATTGAAAACTTTGTCTATGGCGACCTGCCCGATCCCGCGGCCGGTCCCGGTCAGATTGTCGTCGATATTCATGCCGCCAGCGTCAACGGGGCCGATTACAAATCGCGCCAGAATGCCTACGGCCACAAAATGGAATTTCCCTACATTCTTGGCCGCGATTTTTCAGGGGTGGTCAGCGCTGTCGGCGAAGGGACAGGCGATTTCCAGGTCGGCGATGAAGTCTTTGGCGTTTGCGCCCCGGGGCAGGAGGGAACCTATTGCGAAAAGATCGCGATGGATGCATCGATCGTTGCGAAAAAACCCTCCTCCATGTCACATGTCGATGCTGCCGCCCTGGCGTTGATTGGGTTGACGGCGCTGGTGTCGGTTGAAGACACGCTGCAATTGCGCAATGGCGAAACAATCCTGATCCAGGGCGGGGCTGGCGGCGTCGCCGGTTTCGCCATTCAATTGGCCAGGCACATTGGCGCGACGGTCATAACGACATGCAGCACGAAGAACGTGGATTATGTCCGCGGCCTCGGGGCCGATCAGGTCATTGATTACAGCGCACAGGATTTTGTTGAAGCCGTCAACAATATCGACTGCGTGTTCGATACCGTTGGCGCAGAGGTGGCTGCGAAAGCCTTCGACGTGCTGCGCCCGGGCGGGCGGGCGGCGTTTATCGCCTCCGGCCAGAAGGCACCCGTCCCGCCACGCGGCGACGTTACATCCTTGCGCCCGAATGTCGGGCGCGACCGCGAACATCTGGAGCGGATCGCCGACCTGCATGCCGCAGGCGCGGTGACCGTACCGGAAGTAGCCCTGTTCGATCTGGCTGATGCTGCAAAAGCCAGCGCCATCAGCGAGGGCCGGCATTTTCGCGGCAAGCTGGTGTTAAAGGTGCGATAGGCAGCTCGATTACCGGGACCGTACCGCCGTAACGCGGCTTAATGGGGGCGGGCGCTTGCCTGGGTTTCCTTGGCCATGGCTATGCCCTCACCGATCGCTGTACGCAGTACTTTTTCGTCGATTCCCTGCATGTAGAGACGCCCGGCCATGTGGACGAGGACGGCCATTTCGATCGCCCCCTGGGGAAGGGTTTCGTCGAGCGCGTAACAGCCATAAGCCGAGGCAGCAATGAATTCGGCGACGTCGGCGGCTCGGCACACTACGCAATCGTCGTCTTCGGTATGGTTCAGGAGCGGGTGCAGGTCGGACATTCGGGGTCTTTCTACGCTTGCCGCGGCAATTTTGGACCGGACGGCGAATATTTTGGGGCTTGTCCACGGTGAATTACCGGGGTGAACCCCGCCTGTCCATGACGAATTAGTGCGGCGGTGAGCAAAAACCAGCTGGAGGCCGGAGGAAAGCGCCAGCTGCGCGGCAAGGCGGCACAGGCCGCAAATCCCGTTGCCGCGCGCAAATGCATCCGCTACAAGTGCCCTGTCGCTGCGGGGGAGAATCACGCTGCCACGCGCCGGCAATGGCTTTTTGCACCCGTAGCTCAGCTGGATAGAGCGCTGCCCTCCGAAGGCAGAGGCCGCACGTTCGAATCGTGCCGGGTGCGCCATTATTCAATAACTTACGTATTTTTCGCCGGCTTTAGTGTTGGCCTAGCAACCACATAGCTACCGGAAAGTGTTTTAATCTGTCTTCGAAGTGGGGAACTTAATTCGCTGACCACCTCGAACTTTGACTGGTAGCCTATTTGCGAAGTTTCTTCGCCAGTCCCCCAAAGCCTGCTCGGACTAAGCCTCAGCGCCCTTGCCACTGACGGTCAGCAGGACGCGCTTGAGCGCGTCCCGGTCTTCCTTGGATAGTTTCCGCACGTCGAGGGTGACGGGTGCCGTCTGGATGGGGCCACCGTCCGGGCCTGAGTGCTCCAGCCTCTGCGGATCGTGCCAGCCCGATGCGGCCCTTGACCTGTTCTTGAGACCCAAGGAGACGATATTGGCGTTGCCACCCTCACCTCCCGCTATAGCGATCGCGCGCCGCTCCCAGAATAGCAGAGACCGGGCACGACCATCTTCAACGGACCGCAAGAACTCTGGGTGGTGCTGTTGCCAGTAAAAAACTGTCCTCGTCCCCACGCCGCACGAGGCCGCAGCAGCCTCAAGGCTGAGGCCCTCAGCCATTGCGTCGGCAATTTGTTCGCCAATCTCTGCGCGATACTTCGTTGGTCGTCCGGTTCGGGGCATCTTTAAAGCCACTGACACATTTCAATTATGAAACAATAGCATAAAAG
>CAZTMN010000007.1:0-67132 GCA_964615275.1 uncultured Beijerinckia sp.
CGCCATGGTTTGCGGCTTCGGCGACGTCGGCAAGGGCTCAGCTGCTTCGCTGCGCCAGGCCGGATGCCGTGTGATGGTGTCCGAGATCGACCCGATCTGCGCCCTGCAGGCGGCGATGGAAGGCTATGAAGTCACGACGATGGAAGATGCGGTCAAGCGCGCCGACATATTCGTCACCACCACCGGCAATATCGATGTGATTACTGTCGATCATATGCGTGAAATGAAGGATCGTTCAATCGTCTGTAACATTGGCCATTTCGACTCCGAGATCCAGGTTGCCGGCCTGAAGAATTTCAAGTGGGAAAACATCAAGCCGCAAGTTGACGAGATTGAATTCCCCTCGGGCAACCGGATCATCCTTCTTTCGGAAGGCCGCCTGGTCAACCTCGGCAATGCAACCGGCCATCCGTCTTTCGTGATGTCGGCTTCGTTCACCAACCAGACGCTGGCGCAGATCGAGCTCTTCACCAAGCCCGGCGAGTATGAGCGCAAGGTCTACACGCTGCCCAAGCATCTGGATGAGAAAGTCGCCCGGCTGCACCTGGACAAGATTGGTGTGAAGCTCACCGAAATGAACCAGAAGCAGGCCGACTATCTCGGTCTGCCGGTTGAGGGCCCGTTCAAGCCGGAGCATTACCGGTATTGAGCGGGTGCCAATAGTGGTTGCATCTGATCGCACCCACTAGATGCAGTAGGAAATACGGGACGCCTCTGAATCCAAACGATTCGGAGGCGTTTTCCTTTTTTAAAGACTTTCTCAATTCCCGCGGCGCACGGTATTGTTGTTTGATTCGCACTTGCAGGGGCCACACTTCGGGCGCGAATTGGGGATCACGGGCACGGATACCAAAGCATGGTAATGCGGCATCGCTTTGGCAACGGTCGCGGCCGCACGCTTTCAAGCTTGCAGCCTTGGGATTATTGCCGCCGGCGGACTACGGCGATGGGGAGCCGCTTCCCGTCCGGCGCATTTGCGCGCGTTTCATCAGTTTCGGTTTTGCTTGCCAGCCAGTCCGCGAATGCGGCGCCGTCGGTGTTTTCGCTCGAATACATCAGCCAGACGCAAGGGGTGGCCGGTGTTTTGGTATTTGTCGCCCTGGTCATTTTCTCGACTTCCACTGCACTCCTGCACCTGACCGGTCGCAGCCGCTGGACGCAGCGGGAAGCACAACTCACGACCGACCTGACCAAAACACGGGCGGCTTTGGACCGGGCAAATGTGTTTTTGTCGGCGGAGCCGCAAATCGTCATCGCGTGGGGCACGGAAACGGGCGAGCCGGACATCGAGGGCGATCTGTCCCTGATCATGGATACCCCTGTACCCCGACGGGTGCTTGGTTTTGGATCGTGGTTGCCGCCGGAAACGGCGCAGACGTTCGAAGAGCTTGTCGGCCGCCTGCGGACGCGTGGCGAAGGTTTTCGCCTGCCGTTGGTCAGCCTGTCCGGGCGTCACCTGGAAGCCGAAGGGCGCGCGGTCGGCGGGCGTGCGGTCATGCGCATTCGCGATGTATCCGGCGACCGGCTTGAGCTGACCCAGTTGCGCGAGCGCCACGCCAACGTGCTGCTGGAATACGATTCCCTTCGCGGCATGCTTGACGCCATTCCCCATCCCGTCTGGATGCGCAACGGTGAAAGAAAATTGACCTGGACCAACAAGGCCTACGCCGAGGCGGTCGAAGCGGCATCGTCCGTTGATGTGCTCTCCAGGGGGATTGAACTGCTCGACCAGAGCGCGCGGGATGCAGCGGCAGCGGCGGCTGATGCTGACAGAACGTGGAACGCCAAGGTCAGTGCCGTGGTTGCCGGCCAGCGGCGCAAGGTCGACGCGATCGAAGTGCCATCGCCCGGCGGTTCTGTCGGAATGGCGGCTGACATTTCCGAACTGGAAGCGATCCGGCGCGATCTTGGGCAGCAGATGGAAGCCCACGCGCGGACGCTCGATCAGCTGTCGACAGCGGTGGCGATTTTTGACGGCAAGAAACGGCTGGTGTTCCACAATCGCGCCTACCAGCAATTGTGGGCGCTTGATCCGGCATTCCTTGACCAGCTGCCCAGCGATCCTGAAATTCTTGACCGGCTGCGCAGCGAACGCAAACTGCCGGAGCAAGCCGATTTTCGCGTCTGGCGCGAGGACCTGCTGACCTGTTACCAGCAAAACGAGACGATTGAGCACATTTGGTACCTACCCGACACCAGATCCTTGCGCGTTGTCGCCAATCCCAATCCCCAGGGAGGCGTCACCTACCTGTTTGACGACGTAACCGAACGCTACCAGATCGAATCGCAGTACAACGCGCTGATCCGCGTTCAAAGCGAGACACTCGATACGCTGCGCGAAGGTGTGGCGGTTTTCGGGTCCGACGGTTGCCTGAAACTCTTCAACCCGTCCTTCCCGCTGATGTGGAAACTCGATCCGTCCGACTTGGAGAACAATCCCCATATCGATGCGGTTGCCGGGCTCTGCAGCCCGCTCGATCCCGGTGGCGAGAGCTGGGACCAGCTGCGGGCGGTAGTGTCGGGCCTGCACGATCAGCGAACCGGATTCGAGACGCGGATTCATTGTACCGATGATCTGATTGTCGACTGCGCCACGGCTCCTCTCTCCGATGGAGCAACGCTTCTGACGTTCACCGATGTCTCCGCCAACGTCCTTGGCGAAATTGCGTTGACGGAAAAAAACCAGGCTCTGGAAACGGCTGAAAAACTGCGCGACGAATTCGTCCATCACGTGTCATACGAGTTGCGTTCGCCGCTTACCAACATCATCGGGTACGCCGAATTGCTGACCGGCGATTCAATGGGCTCATTAAACGCCAAGCAACGCGAATACGCGGATCATGTCGCGCAATCCTCGGCAGCGTTGCTGGCAATCATCAACGATATCCTTGATCTGGCGACCATCGATCGTGACGCCATGGCGCTGGAAACCGAAATCGTCGATATCCGCTCGGCCATCAGGTTTGCAGCCGAAGGCGTCCAGGACCGTCTCAGCGAGGCGGACATCAAGCTGCAGATTGTTGCCGCCGACGATATCGGCAGCTTCACCGCCGACGGCAAACGCATCCGCCAGATCCTGTTCAATCTGTTGTCGAATGCGATCGGATTTTCCGAGCCGGGCCAGACAGTGTCCCTATCGGCGTTCAGGCGCGACGGTCAGATCGTTTTCAAGGTTGCCGATCAGGGGCGCGGCATTCCGCAGGAACTGCTTGACCAGGTCTTTGACCGTTTCCGGACGCACAATGTCGGCTCGCGCCATCGCGGCGCAGGCCTCGGGCTGTCGATTGTCCAGTCCTTCGTTGAATTGCACGGCGGTGACGTCCTGATCGATTCAGCCCCGGGCGAGGGTACGGTCGTAACCTGTATATTCCCCGCTAGCGATGCGGCCGAAGGGGACGGGACTTCCGGAGCGATGCCGGAGCGGTCTGCCGCGCAAGCGGCACATTCTGCGGGTATGGCTCAACCATCGGAACAATGATCGCGCCGGGGCAAGGGCAGCCGGAAACTTCTTTCGCCTGCGGCCACAAGTGCGCGCGATCCGCCCAGGAACAATATCCAATGGTTGCAGGTAGTGCGAACACGGTGACGGACAAGATCACACAATGGCCCATGGCGCTGCCCGACAAGGACGCGCTGGCGCCGCTGGCGGAAAAAATCGCTACCTTCGCCGGCCCAGGTGTTGTCATAACGCTTTCCGGCGACCTGGGAGCAGGCAAGACCGCATTTGCCCGGGCATTGATACGCCATCTGAGCGATGATCCGGGCCAGGAAGTGCCCAGCCCGACGTTTACGCTAATTCAGACCTATGATGGCCTGGCCTATCCGATCGTCCATGCCGATCTCTACAGACTGGGTGGCGCGGCGGAGTTAACGGAACTGGGTTGGAACGAACTCACTGAAAACGCGTTGACATTGCTCGAATGGCCGGACCGTGCCGCCGGTCATCTGCCGGCAAACAGACTCGATATCGGTTTCTTTACCGATCCGGAGCGTGATCCGGAGTGGAGGCGTGTCGTGCTGACCGGGCATGGCGCATTTGCCGACACGTTGAATCTGGAACGCGGAATTGACAAGTTGCTGGCGTCGGCGGGATGGGGCGCGGCGAACCGCACTTTCATGCTCGGCGACGCCTCGACGCGCGCCTACGAGCGCTTGAAACGCGCGGACGGCGAAAAGGCGATCCTGATGATTTCACCCCGCCGCGCCGATGGACCGCCAGTCCGGTTTGGCAAGCCGTATAGCGCCATTGCGCGGCTTGCCGAGGATGTGCGCCCGTTCATCGCGATGAGCGAGGCGTTGCGCGGGCAAGGTTTGTCGGCGCCTGAGGTCTATGCGCATGATGCGGACGCTGGCCTTGCAATCATAGAAGACCTTGGGACTGAAGGGATATTGCGCGACGGCCAGCCCGATGCCGATCGGTACATGGAGGCTGCCGCCTTGCTGTCCCATTTGCACGCGCGGCAACTGCCGGAAACATTGTCCTACGATGACGGCAAAAGTTACCGCATTCCACCCTACGACATGGATGCGTTGCTCATCGAAATAGAATTGTTGAACGACTGGTATGCGCCGCATTTGGGTCTCACGCTGTCCTCTGGCGCCAAGGCCACTTTTGTCAACATCTGGCGGCGGGTCTTGCAGGAAATCATAACCTCCAGAACCACGTGGACGTTGCGGGACTTTCATTCGCCCAACATTATCTGGCTTGCCGAACGGGAGGGCGTTCGAAAAACTGGGATCATCGATTTCCAGGATTGCGTTATCGGGCTGCCCGCCTACGACGTGGCGTCGCTGCTTCAGGATGCAAGGGTTACGGTGCCGGATGATCTGGAGATCAAACTTCTGTCGCACTACGCCCGTATCAGGCGTGAAGCCGATGCGGGGTTCGATGTCACCGCCTTTGCTCGCCAGTACGCGATCATGTGCGCGCAGCGGGGCACCAAGGTGCTTGGCATCTTCGCGCGGCTCAGCCGGCGCGACGGCAAGCACAATTATCTGGATCATTTGCCGCGCATTGAACGTTACATGGCAAAGGCGCTGGCGCATCCGGATTTGATCGATGTAAGAGCATGGTACAGGCAGCATATGCCGCATTTGGCGGGCGCCGATGCAAGCTGACCGGGGCGAGCCATGAACAAGAACGGTGAAAACGCCGCAATACCGGCCAGAGCAATGGTGTTTGCCGCCGGGCTAGGCACCCGCATGAGACCGGTTACGGATACATGTCCCAAGCCTCTCGTTCGCGCCGGCGGCAAGGCGCTGATCGACTATACGCTGGACAGGTTGGCGGAAGCGGGCGTTCGGGAAGCGATTGTAAACGTCCATTATCTGCCGGATCAGATCATCGAACACGTGCGCAAGCGAACCAGCCCGGGCATTTCGATATCCGACGAGCGCGAGAAATTGCTGGATCAGGGCGGCGGCATCGCCGCCGTACTGGATCGCATCGGCGATGAGCCGTTCTTTGTCTGCAACACGGATGCGTTCTGGATCGCTGAAACGGGTTCCAATCTGGTTCGCATGGGCCAGATGTGGGATCCGGACGAGATGGATATCCTGCTTCTGCTCGCCCCGGTTGCCGGCAGCATTGGCGTTGACTGGTCCGGGGATTTTTTCATGCAGCCGGATGGGCGGCTCAGCCGTCGCGAAACCAACCAGATCGCGCCGTTCGTTTATGCCGGTATCGCGATCATGAAACCGGCGTTGTTCGCCGTGGACAATCGTGAAATATTTCCCCTGTCGCCGATTCTGTTTGCCGCTGCGCAGGCCGGCCGGCTGTTCGGCATGCGGCTGGACGGCCAATGGCTGCATGTCGGCACGCCGCAAGCGCTGAATGAGGCGAATGCTCTCCTGCAACAACAGGCGGGCCAGCAGCAATGAGGCCGCATGGTCGCGATGGCAGAGGCACAGGCAGATATTCCCGAACCGGAGGGCGGCGGCGCTTCTGCTGCGCCGCGCCTGTTTACGATTCCGTCCGGCGCTCCCTTTATTCCTTCGTTTGTTGAGGCGCTGCTTTCGCAAAGGCTGATTCCAGGATTTCCGGACACCGGCAATCCATTGGCGATGAGCGCCGCGCGCATATTTGTGCCGACGCGGCGGGCCGCGCGGGCGCTGGCGAGCGAGATCGCCGCCCAGCTTGGCGCGGGTGCAGCTATCTTGCCGCAGATTTTGCCACTCGGCGCCCTGGCCGAGTCCGGCGAAGAGGGATTGTTCGATCCGTTTGCGCGCGCCGGCGCCGAGGTACTGGACGGCGTCGAGGCGATACCGGACCTGGACCGCCGCTTGCAGCTCACCAGGCTCATCCTGCAATGGGGTGAAGCCATCCGCCATGCAATCTGCTCCGTCGATGAGCAGGGCATCATCCAGCAGGATGAAAGCGAATCCTTTGCCGTGACCCGGGCGCCGGGGCAAGCTTATCACATGGCCGGTGAACTAGCGGCGCTGATCGACGAGATGATCATCGAGGAAGTCGACTGGCGCGCGTTACAGAAGCTGGCGCTCGGGAATTACGATCGCTACTGGTCGATTACGCTGGAATTTCTTCAAATCGCCATGCGGCACTGGCCGGCATTCCTAGCCGAAACCGGACAGATCGATGCGGTGCGCCGCAATGTCATCCTGGCCGAGGCGGGAGCAAGACGGCTCAGCGAAAACCGGCTGGAACAGCCCTATATCGTAGCCGGTTCGACCGGCACCAATGCCGCAACCGCGAAATTGATGGCAGCGATTGCACGGCTGCCAAAGGGGGCTGTTGTCTTGCCCGGCCTTGATCACCAGATGGACGCCGCGAGCTGGCAAATGTTGCACGCGCGCGTGCCAAGCGAATACGCGAGCGGTCATCCGCAAGGGGCGCTGGCGCGGCTTCTTGAACGATTGGGCGCAGAGCCGCAGTACGTGCGACCGCTTGCGCAAACCAGCGTCGAAATAGCTCCGCGCATGACGTTTCTGTCGTTCGCATTGCTGCCGCCGGAATCGACGAACCTGTGGAACGCGTTTCGGAAAGAGCATGACGCCACCGCGATGGGGCAGGCGCTTGCGGGCGTGGCCTACATCGACGCCGCCACGGAACGGCAGGAGGCGCAAGCCATTGCAATTGCCATGCGTGAAGCCCTTGAAACGCCCGGACGTACGGCAGCCCTGATCACTCCGGACCGGAATCTGGCGAGGCGTGTGCGTAGCGAGTTGCGACGCTGGGATATCATTGTCGATGATTCCGGTGGCGAGACGTTGCGTGATCAGCCTGCCGGTGTTTTGGCCAGGCTGGCGATCCAGCTCGCGCCGGCGCTGTCACCATCGAATCCCGGCGCGGTCGGTCAACGGGAAACAGATCCTGTATCCCTGCTGGCGCTGTTGCATCATGGCGACTTGCGATTGGGTCTTGATGCCGTTGAAATCCGCAAGCTCGCTCAACTGATCGAGACAGGGCTTTTGCGCGGTCCGGCCCTGCCATTGCAGGATACTGAAGCTGCGATCGCAAACGCCCGGGAAAGCGCGGCCCGCAGGCATGCCCACCCTGCCAGGCACCGCCTTAGCAACGATGACTGGGAATTGATCGCCAACGGGCTGGACCGGATCAAAGGTGCATTGTATCCGCTTGCTGTAATGTCCGGCCGTCAAGCTTTGACGGATTGGTTCGCAGCTTTGCGGGCAGGTGTGTCGCAACTGATCGCAACTGCGCCCGATAATGCCGCGCCCGCCCGCGCTGATCTTGAAGCGCTTGATACAATGATCAGTGCGTTTCGCGCGGTTCCTGATACCGGTTTGTCGCTCGATCGTGCAGAGTTTGCCGCGTTTTTTGATCGGGCGGTATTCGAAACAACGGTTCGCGGCCCGGCGAATGCCCATCCGCGATTGAAGATTCTCGGATTGCTGGAAGCCCGGTTGCTGTCTGCCGACCTGAACATTCTTGCCGGGCTGGACGAAACAATATGGCCACCTGCCGCACCTTCTGACGCGTTTATCAACCGTCCGATGCGCAGGGAACTGGGATTGCCGCCGCCGGAACGGCGTTTGGGACAGACTGCGCACGATTTTGTCGAGGCGATGGGAGCTGGCGCTGTCATTTTGACCCGTTCCAGCAAGCGCGATGGTGCGCCAGCCATTCCCTCCCGTTTAATTCAACGACTAAGGGCGCTGGCGGGAGAGGAGGCCTGGACCGAATGTTCGGCGCGTGGCCGGAGAATACTGGATCTGGCCGATGCGCTTGATCATTCATCCGAGGTGAAGCCGGCACAGCGGCCCGAACCAAGACCACCGTTGCATTTGCGTCCCAATAGTCTCAGCGTAACCCGTATCGAAACCTGGCGGCGTGATCCCTATGCGATTTATGCCGAGCGGGTATTGAAACTGCAGCCGTTGGAACCGCCCGCGCTGATAAAAACCGCGGCCGATATCGGCACAGCCCTTCACCAGGCAATCGAACAATTTCAGTACGGCACAAGCGGCAATGAAACGCGTGAAGCGGCGCATCTTCGCATGAAGGGCGTGGCGGCCGATGTGTTCGCCAGCCTATTGGAAGACACGAATATCCGGATATTCAGTTGGCCGCGCATCGAAGCCGCACTGCACAGTTTCACTGACTGGGCTTTCCAGCGTCGGGAAGAAATTGCGAATATTGAAACCGAGGCGGATGGGCGCATCGAGATCCCGCTTACTGACGGAACCGGATTTGTCCTGACAGCCCGCGCCGACAGAATAGAAGTCCGCCGCGGCGCCGACGTCGTGCTGGTGGATTACAAGAGCAGGCGGGCGCCCACGGCAAAGGAAATCAATGCCGGATTTGCGCCGCAACTGACGCTTGAAGCTGCGATAGCCGAGCGGGGCGGATTTGAGAATATTCCCGATGGTTGTTCCGTCGCCGGTGCAATTTACCTGACGTTGATCGGCAATGACGGCGTGAAGGAGCATGCTATCGGCGTCAGCAGCAAGGCGCAAAAATCCTTTCAGCAACTCAAGGAAGAGCATCTTGCCGGCCTGGTAGATTTGGCGAGCCAGTACCGGCTCGAACAAACACCGTATCTTTCCCGTCCCTACCCGCAATTCGTCAATCAATACGGGGTTTATGATCACCTTGCCCGTGTGAAGGAATGGTCGGTCGGTACAGGCGAGGGCGAAGTATGACCGCCATCGTCGATACGCGTGCCCGAACCATTGAAAACCAGCACCGGGCTTCCGATCCCGCTCATTCCGCCTGGGTCCGGGCCAATGCGGGTTCGGGAAAGACGCATGTGCTGGCCCAGCGGGTTATCCGGTTGTTGCTGGAAGGCGTGCCGCCGGCAAAAATTCTCTGCCTGACCTTCACCAAGGCCGCCGCGGCAAACATGTCGATCCGTATTTTCGACACGCTGGCGCACTGGACCGCATTGGACGACGAAGGATTGCGTGCCGAGATCCGCCAAAGCGGGGCCACTCCGCCGGCCAATCTTGATTTTGCGCGGCAATTGTTTGTGCGAACAGTCGAGACACCCGGCGGTCTCAAGGTCCAGACGATCCATGCTTTCTGCGAACGCCTGCTTCACCTGTTTCCATTCGAGGCCAATGTCGGGGCGAATTTTGAAGCCATTGATGCGGAGGTGCAGAATGCATTGCTGGAAGAAGCCTGCGTAAATGTCCTGAACGGGGAAGTCCGCGATCCCGATGACGTTTTGCGGAAAGCGCTGGCGCTGATCGCCGAAGAAACGACGGAAATCGGTTTTGCTTCATTGCTCAAGACCATCATCCACGAAACGAACGCGTTGCGGTTTGCCGAATCCCTGCAATCCAATGGCCTTCGTTCGGAATTGTGCAGGCGTATCGGCGTGCATCCGGACGACAACCGGGAGGCGCTTTCGGACGCAATTCTGGATGGCAGTATTGAACCGGAAACCCTGGCAAAAATAATTGCGCATTTGGACGCGAGCTCGGCAAAAGATCAAGCGCTTGCCGGCAAGTTGAAATCCGCGCTCATTCTGGACGACAGAACCGCGCGCGCGGAAACCTATGCCGCTGCTTTCTTCACCACGGATGGAAGGCCGACGAAAACCCTCGCCACAAAGAATATTCCGCCGGCCATTCGCGACCAGTTGCATGATGAACAAGGGCGTGTAGGGGGCCTACGGGACCGGATGCGCGCCGTTTCGATAGTCGATCGCACGTGTGCGCTATACGCGGTCGGCAATGCAGTACGACAACAATACAACACCTTCAAGAATAGCCGTGGCTATCTCGACTTCGGCGATCTTATCGACCGCGTTGCAACCTTGTTGTCGCGTTATGACGCAGGCTGGATCCTGTTCAAGCTCGATGCCGGCATAGATCACGTGTTGATTGACGAGGCGCAGGATACATCGCCGCTGCAATGGCGCATCTTGGAGCGATTGACCGGCGACTTTTTTGCAGGCGAAGCGGCGCGCAGTGAAGCACGGACCTTCTTTGCGGTCGGTGATGAGAAGCAGTCGATTTTTTCCTTCCAGGGCGCCGCACCGCGGGAATTCGGCCGCCAGCGGGATCGTTATCGGAAAGCAGTGAAGGATGCCGGACGCGAACTGTACGATGTCCCGTTGAACGTTTCATTTCGCTCGTCGAAGGTCGTGCTGAATGCCGTTGACCAGGTATTCGACGTTGCCGGCAATCGTGCCGGGTTGACGGTGAATGACGAGGCCGCGCCAGTCCATGAAGCATGGCGCGCAAGTCTTCCCGGATATGTGGAATTGTCGCCGTTGATTGGACCGCAGCCGTCGGGACAACCAGACGACTGGCTGCTGCCGGTTAATGCCTTGCGTGCCGATGATCCGGCCGAAGCAATGGCGCGTCAGGTTGCCGAAAAGATTAGTGAACTGGTCTCGCCGAAGCTTGGCCATGCCGTCTATCGGAGAGATGAAACATCGCGTCCGGTATCACCCGGTGACATCATGATCCTGGTACGCAAGCGCGGACCATTTTTTGAATCGGTGATCCGGGCGTTGAAGGATCGTGCGATCCCTGTCGCGGGCGCCGACCGGCTCAACATAACCGATCACATCGCGATCATGGACCTGATCGCAGCCGGCCAGGCGGCGCTGTTGCCGACGGACGATCTGACGCTGGCGTGTGTTTTGAAATCGCCCTTGATCGGGCTCGATGACGACGATCTTCTTGCAATCGCTCCGCAGCGTGAGAGCTCTTTGATCGCGGCGCTGGAGAATTCTGCTGAGCCGCGCCACATCGAAGCGGCGCAAACCATTCGCCGCTGGCAGGGCAACGCCCGGATGCAGGGACCGTTTGATTTTTTCTCCGCCATTCTCGGGGCCGAGCGGGGGAGGCACAAGCTGTTGCGCCGGCTAGGTCAGGAGGCAAGTGACGCGATCGACGAGTTTCTGCGGCTGGCGCTTGACGGAAGCGCGCCGGGCAGTGCAACGCTGGCGCAATTTCTAAACCGGCTGTCGGCCACCGGTTTCGAAATTAAGCGTGACATGGAGGGAGCCGGCGATGCCGTGCGCGTGATGACCGTCCACGCGGCCAAGGGCTTGGAAGCAAAGATTGTTTTTCTGCCCGACACATGTTCTTCGCCCGGTGGTGGGCCGGCGCCTGCTCTCGCCCATATGCACGGTGAAGACGGGCAATCGGAGTTATTTATCTGGCGCAAAAACAAGATCGAGGATCCCGTTGCGGTTGCAGCACCGCTCCAGAACCTCGCACAGGCGGAAACCGAGGAACATCGCCGCCTGCTTTACGTGGCGATGACGCGGGCTGAGGAGCGCCTTTATGTCGGCGGCTTCCACGGTGCGCGCAAACCGGCGCCGGAATCCTGGTACAGGATGATCGAGACTGCCTGGCTAGGTGATCTCGAAAACGATGAACGCGATGGCAGGCAGGAGGCGTTTTCGCTAGGGACAGAATCCATGCTGGAAACGTCACGGGCCACACCGCGCATTGGCGGCGCAGAAACCATCCCGCCCGGCTGGCTCTACGATCCGGCACCGGGGGAAGTGGAGGAGTTGCCGCCTATCCGTCCATCCACCGCGCTTGCGTCAGCTGATCAGCAACCCGATTTGGCTGTTCCCTTTATGGCGCTCGCCGAAAGCGACGAGGGGCCGTTCGATGGCGTGGCGATAGGCACGCTCGTGCACGATCTGCTTCACAGGCTGCCTGACGTTCCCCGCGATAGGCGCCAGGACGTGGCGAACAGATTCTTCAAGGCGCGTGCTGCCGGCATGCCCTCCGCATTGCAGGACAAGATTTTTGCCGATGTCGTCGCGGTTCTTGACGATCCAGGCTGTGCCGCGCTGTTTGGGCCCGATGCGCGGGCGGAAGTTTCCATCACTGGGACATTGCGGCGCGCTGACGGGGGTGCCGCGGATATTACGGGCCGGGTGGACCGGCTTCTTGTCGACAGCCGCAACGTTATTGTTGCCGACTTCAAGACCGGCGCGGCGCGGCCCCCGGAGCTGACGCCTGAACCATACTTGCGGCAGATGGCGCTCTATTGCGCCGCGCTGGAGCCATTGTTCCCCGGCAGGCAAATGCGCGCGGTGCTGATTTGGACGGGCTGGCCGCAAAGCGTCGAATTGCCGCCGGAACTACTCGAAAAAGCATTGACGGATGCCGGGTTCAGCCCCTGAATTCGCTCACGCCCAAACAAACTATCGTGAAATTGCGGTCCTTGACGGAATCGGAGGCGATGCATAGGTTGATTTTCACAGGATCAGCCCAGCAAAAGATGCGCCGATAGCACGAAAGCCCGCGACGGAATTGGCCATTTGGCTGCAATCGATTGAATTCGCGGATTTTAACGGAGATAGTTATGCCTACCAGCAAGGTTACCGACGCCAGCTTCGAATCTGACGTCCTGAAGTCCGATGTTCCGGTCGTTGTTGATTTTTGGGCCGAATGGTGCGGTCCCTGCAAGATGATCGGACCGTCGCTCGAGGAAATCTCCGACGAGATGAGCGGCAAGGTCAAGGTGGTCAAAATCAACGTTGACGAGAACCCCGGCGTGCCAGGTCAAATGGGCATCCGCTCCATTCCGACGTTGATGCTGTTCAAGGATGGCAAGCTGGCGTCACAGAAAGTTGGTGCGGCCGCCAAGGGCGCACTTTCGAAATGGATTGAAGACGGTATCGCCTGAGCCGGCGCTTATCCTTAGATACCCCGACAACCGGATGTTGACCCCGCCCATCGTGGCGGGGTTTGCTTATTGATTGCAGCTTCCATTGCCCGGTGCGAGCCGCGCCGGATTGACCGCGCTGGCCGCATGTTCGAGAATCGCGACATGCGATTCTCGTTTATCCACGCTGCGGACCTGCATATCGACAGCCCGCTTGCGGCGCTTGGCAAGCGCAATGCCGACGCAGCGGCACTGTTTGCGCATGCCGGCCGCAAAGCGGTCGAGGCGCTGATCGACGAAACGCTGAATTCCGGGGCGGCTTTTTTGGTCATCGCAGGTGACGTTTTCGATGGCGCCTGGAACGATTACACAACCGGCCTGTTTTTCATCCGTGAACTTGGCCGGCTGGAGCGGGAAGGTATCCCGGTCTTCATGGTGCGCGGAAACCACGATGCGGAAAGCAAGATGAGCCGCGCGCTGCGCAACTGGCCGTCCAATGTGCACCTGTTTTCGTCGCGCAAGGCGGAAAGCAAAGAACTGCCTGAACTGCAAACGATATTGCATGGCAGGAGTTTTCCAGGGCCAAAAGTGCCGGACGATTTCGTTGCATCCTATCCGGCTGCAAAACCAGGCTGGCTGAACATCGGAATATTGCACACCGCGCTTGATGGCGTACGCGGGCATGCATCCTATGCGCCCTGCACGCCGGACGACCTGCGCCGGTTCGGCTACGAGTATTGGGCGCTGGGTCACATCCACATGCCGGAAATCGTCTCCCGTGACCCCTGGATCGTGTTTCCAGGGAACATCCAGGGACGCAGTGTCCGCGAAACGGGACCGCGTGGAGCGATGCGCGTCGATGTCGAGGATGGACGTATCGCTGGAACCGGGCAGGTTGCGCTCGATCAGGCGCGCTGGGCGCTGGACCGGCTCGATATTACCGCCTGCACCAGCGAAGACAGCCTTTATGAGACGATTGGCGAGCGCCTGCGCGGGGTTCACGACAAAGCGGACGGCAGGCCACTGGCGTTGCGACTGATACTCGACGGGGAAAGCGTCATGCACGGGTGGATTGCCGCGAACAAGGACCAGGTCGAGGCGGAAACCCAAGCGTTGGCGGCGCATATTGCCGGCGATTTCTGGCTCGAGAAATTGCATATTGCAACAAGCGCGCAGCACCAGCCTGCTGCGAGTTGGGACGATGACCAGCTCGACGTCAAGAGCCTCCTGGTGAAGACGGCCAGTGCGCCGGCATTTTCGCAGACGATCGCTACGCTCGCCGCCGACATCCGCAGCAAACTGCCTCCGGAACTGCGGGAGGCCTTTGACGTGGCGGTGGAAGGCGAGGGTGAAAGCGCAATGCCGGTTGGCGGCGAGGCGCAGGCGCTCGTCCTTGGCCGGCTCAAGCAGGACGCCTCGGGATGAAGTTTGAAAAACTCGTCCTCGAAAAATACGGGCTTTACGAAAACCGGGAAATCCATTTCCGCCCCAACGCGCATTTGCATGTGATTGCCGGGCGCAATGAGGCTGGCAAGACATCGGCGTTGTCAGCGATCGGGGACTTGCTGTTCAGCTTCCCCAATCAATCCGCCTATGCCATCGGCTATTCGCCGAATACCATGCGTCTCGGTGCAGCGCTAATTTTGCGTGACGGATCAAGACTTGCTTTCCGCCGCCGCAAGGGGCGCAGCAGTACGATTGTTGACGAAAATGACAAGGCGCTGGGTGACGATTTGCTGGACGCCGTGTTGGGCGCAACAGACCGCGTCACATTTGAAAACGAATTCGGCCTGACAGCCGAACGGTTGCGCGCCGGCGGCGATGCCCTGTTGAAGGCAGGCGGTGATCTGGCTGAAAGCCTTGCTGCGGGGTCGGCGCAATTGTCTGCATTGAACCGGTTGCGCATGGTCATGCAAGCGCAAGCTGACGATATTTTTACGGCCCGCAAAGTCGCGAGCAAAATATTCTATGTGGCGGCAGGTGAGTATACGCAAAAGTCAAAAGATCTGCGTGAAGCGATCGTTACCGCCGATGCGGTCAAGCAGGCGGAAGATGCATGTACGCAATTGGCTGTACAGCAGGAAAAACTTGCCGAAGAACATGCTGAAGCTTCGCGGCGGTTGTCCCGCCTGCAACGGGCAAGAAACACGCGCGCCAAGTTGCAGGAACTGGAGACAATCGAACGGGAACTTGCAAGTCACCCGGCGCTACCCAATGACGCTGCCGGCAGACTGGCCGAGTGGCGTTCCGCGGTGAAACGGGAGGCCGAAATTGGCGAAGCACTTGCGGAGCTGAAAGATGCGATCGTCGGCAATGCGGCAGCTGTTGCAGCCTTGAGTGAGCAACCGGACATTCTCGACAATGCACAGGGCATTGCCGGCCTTCACAGGGCGTCCGGTGCAGCGGAAGACTATCGCAAGGATCTTCCGCACCGCGAGCGCGAACATCATGCCGCCCGCTCGAAAATGGAAGCTGCTGCGCGTTCGCTCGGTCTTGCTTCCACCGATTTGTTGCTGGAAGCAATGCCGACGCGCCTGCAACTGGCGAGCGTTCGCGAAACCCTGCAAAAGCGGAGGGAGAGTGCAATAGAACGCAAGCGTCTGCGCGACCGGCTCGGCAAGTCTCTTCTCCGCCGCGAAGCGCTTGAGCGACAGATCGGGCAAGATGGTCATGCCGCCGATCCGGCCGACCTCAAAGGCATATTCGAAAGCTTTGCGCGCGTGCCTGGCGATGCGGAGGCGCTGCAGCGCCAGCGTGTCGCAATCCGGCAGAACCTGCGCGATATTGAAAACCGCCTTTCGCGGCTGTCTCCTCCAGTTCCACAATTGCGCGACCTGGTCGCCATGCCATTGCCGGATGCGTCGAAAATCGACGAAGCGCGGCGCGAGGAACAAAGTCTGATCGAAGGCCTCGCGCTGATCGATCGTGAATTGGAGGAGCATACCAGTGCACTTGATACCGCGGAGCGTTCGCTGCAGGATCTGGAGCAGACGCGCGCGCTGGTAACGCGCGACGATCTTGCTGCCGCACGGACGGCGCGAGACGCGGCCCTGGCCGCCTTGCAAGGTGCAAAATCCGCAGAGCGCGAGGTTATGCTGCGAAACCTTGCCGGAGCGAACGAAGCGCTTGATCGCGTAACCGACGAATTGCTTGCCAATGCAGATGGTGCGGGGCGCAAGCTGGCGCTGGAACAAGAATGCCAGCGTCTGAATGAGAGCATCACGCGATCACGCGAAACAAAGAAACAGAAACTAGAAGCGCAAAAAAAATGGATGCGCGCATGGCTGGATTTATGGGCCGGTATGGAAATCGAACCGGATACACCGGCGGCGATGGCCCGATGGCTCAACGATGTCAGCCATGCCATTGCCGATCATGATGCGCTGTCCGGGTCCAGAAAAGAGCTGGATGCTTTACGTGAACGTCTGGAGGCCCAGCGAGCGCCCCTGACAACCCTGTCGAGACAATTGGGAGCGGAGCCAATCGATGCGGCGCCGCTCGAGCAGCTATACGCCTTGGCCGAAGCGGCGCTGGACGATATCGAACAACGCTGGACGGAACGCCGGCTGCAAGCGCAGAACCTGGAAAACGCCATTCGTGAAAGCGAGACGATTGAAGCAGAGATCGAAGAACTGGACGGCGCCGAAGGAGAGCATCGGGAAGCCTGGCAGGGCGCGATGGCGATTTTGCAATGTCGGAGCGAGGCCAGTCATGCCGAAGCGGATGAAGCTCTGCGTATCTGGGATGAGGCGCTGATCGCCAATGACAAGTTCAGCGACGAGACTTCCCGGCTCACTGGCGTGCGCAAGCGCATCGGGGAGTTTGAAGCCAGGGTCCGCGATCTGTGCGCTCACCTTGCGCCTGATCTTGGTGATGGCGACCCGTTCCATGCGGTCGACGAATTGAACCGGAGATTGCAGGTCGCGCGCGATACGGCGAAGGAATTGCAACATTTGCGCGATGAAGAGGCGCGATTGCAAAAACTGGTGGCGCAGCACGAAAAGGAGCGTGGGGTGGCGCAAAGCCTGATTCGTGATGCCGTGCAGGCATTGGCTTTGACCAATACCACCGCGCTCGAACCCGCGCTTGACCAGCTTGAACGCCGTGGCAACCTGCTGGCGGCGGACGCCAGCGCGCGCCGCGATCTCGCCGCCATGACCAACGGACTTTCGCTCGAGGAATTGCGTGAAGAGCAGGCCGATGTCGAATTCGATGGGGTCGACGGCCAGATCGAGCTTTTGCAGAACCGGCTTGAACGCATTCGCGAAGAAGAAAAATCTGCTTATGCGGCAACCCGTGATGCCGAACGCGTCCGGGACGAATTGCTCAAAGGCCGGAATGCTGCCGCAATCGCGCAGCAGAAACAGGAGGCGGCGGCCGAATTGCTGGATGTTTCCCGGCAATGGTTGGCGCACGCTGCAGCCGCGCGGCTTGCGGGCCAAGCTATTGAACAGCATCGCCAGAGCGTCCAGAATCCGGTCCTCGCGCGTGCGTCAAACCTGTTCGCGCGGGCAACGGGCGGCGCCTATTCAGGGCTTGCAGACCGGTTTGATGACAATGACGAGCTTGTATTCAAGGCCGTGCGCGCTGGCGGCGAGGATGTGGATATTGCCGGGTTGAGCGACGGTACACGTGACCAATTGTTCCTGGCCTTACGGTTGGCGCTGCTGGAGCGGCGTGGCGGCGAACCTCTGCCGTTTATCGGCGATGATATATTGACAAGCTTCGATGAAGTCCGCGCCGGCCACGCCATTGCAATGCTGGCCGAATGCGGAAAGACGCGGCAAACAATCCTTTTCTCGCACCACCGGCATGTTGCCGAAATCGCCCGAACCCAGCTTGGTGACAAACTGGACCTGATTGACCTGTGAGCTGCGGACCGAGCCTGACCAGCCCAGCAAAGCGGTCCAGTCAAGTCCGTCCGTTGCAGCGCATTCCAATGCGCTTCCGCCTGTGCTAGAGCCCTGTCGAAGTTTCAAACCTGCACGAAATTGTCAGGCTTGGGGCCGTACCGGGGGTTCGCGTTGTGCGCGAATAACTACCAGACGGCGCTATCCTGGCCGGGCCGCGATCAAGATCAAATCCAATGTCACAGTCGAAAACCAGAATTGATGCGTGTTTTGCACGCTGCGCCGCCGAGGGCAGGGCTGCACTGGTGACCTTTCTGATGGGTGGCGATCCGGATGCGGAAACCTCGCTGCGCCTGTTGAGCTCCATGCCCGCCGCCGGGGCCGATATTATCGAAATCGGCATGCCTTTCACCGATCCGATGGCCGACGGGCCAGCGATTCAGGCTGCGGGCTTGCGCGCGCTGAACGGCGGGATGACGCTGGCCAAAACGCTGGCGCTTGTCGAGGAATTCCGCAAATCCGACGATATCACCCCGATCGTTTTGATGGGTTACTACAATCCGATCTATGTATTCGGGGTCGAGACCTTTCTTGAGGCGGCGCGAAACGCCGGTGTTGACGGGCTCATAGTCGTCGACCTGCCGCCTGAAGAAGACGCCGAATTGTGTATTCCCGCGCTGGCTGCGGGGTTGAATTTCATTCGCCTTGCGACCCCGACGACTGACGACAAGAGGCTTCCCGCCGTTCTGCGCAATACGTCCGGCTTTGTTTATTATGTCTCGGTTACCGGCATCACCGGTTCGGCCATCCCGGACTATACGAAGGTCTCAGTGGCGGTGCAGCGCATCAAGGGCCACACTGAATTGCCGGTTGCGGTCGGTTTTGGTGTCAAGAATGCCCAAACCGCTGCCGCAATTGCAGTGCATGCTGATGGCGTGGTTGTCGGAACTGCACTGGTTGAGGCGTTGCGGCAATCGCTGGATGAAAACGGCGTGGCCACATCGGCGACCGTAGGCGCTGTGACGGCTCTCACCCGCGACATAGCGAGCGGGGTTCGCGGTGCTCGGGCCTAGTCAATCGGGCCGCGTATCTGGAGTATTTTGAATGAATTGGATTACAGACCAGCTTCCGCCGAAAATCCGGTCGTTTCTGAAGCGCGATACGCCGGAAAACCTGTGGGTCAAGTGTCCCGACAGCGGCCAGCTGGTCTTTCACAAGGACCTGGAAGCTAACCAGTTTGTTATTCCCGGTTCCGGCTACCACATGCCGATCAAGCCGCGGTTGCGGCTCCAGTACCTGATGGACGACGGCCAGTTTACCGAACTGGCGTTGCCCGACGTGCCCTCCGACCCGTTGAAGTTTCGCGACATCAAACGTTACAGCGACCGGCTGAAGGAATATCGCGCCAAGACCGGCAACGCGGACTCAATCATTGCCGTGTCCGGGCAGTTGGAGGGGCAACAGGTTACGGTGGCGGTGCAGGATTTTGGATTTCAGGGCGGCACCCTGGGCATGGCTGCCGGCGAAGCGATAATTACCGCGATGGAGCATTCCGTCGAACATCGCACGCCATTTATCATTTTTACAGCGTCGGGCGGGGCGCGAATGCAGGAAGGCATGTTCTCCCTGATGCAGATGCCGCGTACGACCATTGCGGTTCAGCGGCTGCGGGCGGCAAAATTGCCCTACATCGTTGTCTTGACGAATCCGACCACTGGCGGTGTTACCGCATCCTACGCCATGCTGGGCGATATTCACATTGCCGAGCCTGGGGCGGTAATCGGATTTGCCGGCGCGCGCGTCATCGAGCAAACCATTCGTGAAAAACTGCCTGAAGGCTTTCAGCGGGCTGAATATCTGCGAACCCATGGCATGGTCGACATGGTTGTTCCACGCCAGGAGATGCGCGCCACCCTGGCCAGGGTGTGTTCGATTTTGACGAAGGCCCCGCAAATTGCGGTCAAAGCCCAAGCTGCCCCGGGTCAGAACCAACCGGCCAATGCCAGTGCAAATGAACAAGCAAAGATGAAGCCCGACGCAAACGGTTCTGCTGGTGATGCAGACCCGGATGGCCTTGTTGCGGTCGATGCGCCCGGTAACGGTAGCACCGCGATTTCGGAAAATTCTACCGAGGTGGCCAAGAGCTAGCAATCTGGCCGCCGCAACGGTTTCGAGCGACGGAGAATTCATGTCCCTGCGCGAAACATCGAATGATCTGCTGGGCCGGTTTCTCGCGCTGCACCCGCGCAAGATCGATTTGTCGCTGGAACGCATCCGGGAATTGCTCGCCAAGCTGGGATCGCCGGAAACAAAACTGCCGCCGGTCATTCATGTCGCGGGGACCAATGGCAAGGGATCGGTCATCGCATTTATCCGTGCCATTCTTGAGGCGGCGGGCAAGAGCGTGCATGTCTATACCTCGCCACATCTCATCCGGTTTCACGAGCGCATGCGAATCGGCGGCCCCGGGCAGGGCGGAGTAACCTCGCGACTTGTTGACGAGACCGAACTTGTAAAGTTGCTGGCTGAATGCGAGCGTATAAATGCCCATACACCTATAACGCTGTTTGAAATGATCACGGCGGCGGCGCTGAAACTTTTCTCCAGCCATCCCGCCGATTATGTGCTGCTCGAGGTGGGCCTCGGCGGGCGCTTCGATGCAACCAATGTTATCGACAGGCCGATTGCCAGTGTCATCACGCCGGTTTCGCTCGATCATCGGGAGTTTCTCGGCGATGATCTTGCAGGCATAGCCAGGGAAAAGGCCGGTATCATCAAACCTGGCGTGCCGGTCATTTCCAGTTGGCAATTGGCGCCTGTGATCAGCGTGATTGAGGCGCAGGCAGAGCAAGTGGGTGCGGCGATCCAGATCGCCGGTCAGGATTTCAACTGCTACTTGCAAAACGGCCGTTTCGTTTACGAGGACGGAACGGGCCTGCTTGATCTTCCCTATCCTGCGCTTGAAGGTCACCATCAGATGGAAAATGCCGCGGTGGCCATTGCAACCGTGCGGCAAATCCTGCCGGATCTTCCCGATGAGGCTTTTGAGCGCGGTTTGGGCGCCGTCGAGTGGCCTGGCCGCATGCAACGATTGACGCATGGCAAGATCGCGCAGATGGCGCCGCCCGGCTGTGAAATTTGGGTCGACGGGGGCCACAATCCGGCCGGCGGCGAGGTCCTGGCCGCGATGATCGGAGATCTGGAAGGGCGTGGCCCAAGGCCGGCGATTCTGATTTGCGGCTCTTTGGCGAACAAGGATACGAGTGGTTTCCTGCGTCCGTTTCAGACGCTGATACGCGAAGTCATTGCGGTTCCGGTCCATGGCGAGCAGTCTTCGCGCAGCGCGGAAGACGTGGCCGGTATCGCGCGGGCGCTGGACATGAGCGCACAGGCCGCGCAAAGTGTTGAAGAAGCGTTGTCCCTTATCTCCGGCCGCGAGTGGCCGGTGCCTCCACGCATCCTGGTGGCTGGATCGTTATATCTGGCCGGGGAAGTGTTGCGGGCAAACGCCGCGTGATGAATGAAACGCTCCGGGGTGCAATCGATCAAGTCCGGCGGCGCAAGAAAAGGCAAATTTCATGAGCGATGTTCTGGACATGCGGGCGACCCGGCTTTCCCCGGCCTGCGGCGCGCTGATTGAGGGTATCGATTTGACCCGGCCACTTACCGATGCGGAAATTCGCTTCTGCCAGGATGCCTGGAATGAACATCTGGTACTGGTGTTTCGCGGCCAACAATTGAGCGAAGAAGACCAGTTGCGTTTCGCTGGCTATTTCGGTCCGCTCGGCGATCGCAAAGTTGCGCCGGAACAATTGCGCGCACGGGTCGAAGGCGTTGATCAAACCAATCCCAAGTTCATGCTGGTCACCAATATCAAGCGCGATGGCCGGCCGGTTGGCGCATTCGGCGACGGCGAGATGTGGTTTCATATCGATTCGGGATATTCGCCGCGGCCTTATCGCTATACTTTCCTCTATGGGCTCAAGCTGCCGTCCATAGGCGGCAATACGCTATTTGCCAACACATACAAGGCTTACGAAGCGTTGCCGCAAGACCTGAAAGACCGACTTGCCGGCCGCAGGGCGCTGCACATCCATGAATACAAGCGCAACGAGAAGGTCGATATATCGGCGGATATCTCAGACTCACCGCATCATTATCATCCGGTATGTATCAGCCACCCGTTAACGGGCCGCAAAGCCCTGTTTGTCGACAGGCTGATGACCCGGGCGATTGAAGGCATGGACCGGCAGGAGAGCGATGAGATAATGGAACAGCTCTACGAAATCGGCGAACGCAAGGATCATGTTTACGAGCACGAATGGCAGCTGGGTGATTTCGTCATGTGGGACAATCTGGCGACAATCCACGCCCGCACCTATTTTCCAAAGGACGAGGAGCGGCTGCTGCGGCGCTGCACCGTTGAAGGCGTGGAGGTTCACGAATGAGTGCATTTGCGGGCGCATCCCTGGCGCAGGACGCCAAGCGTCATCCGGCATTGCAGAAATTCATCGACCAGTGTCGTGCGGTCTGGGCCGGCGGTGCGGAAGAAGGGACGTGCATGGAGCGCTGCCTGCCGCATCTTGAGGAAATCACGCGCGATGCCGATCTGCAAAAGCGCTCGGCGGAATGGCCGTCGACGGAGGGGCGCAAGAATCTCCTTCTTTACGTCGATCCGGATTATGGCTTTGCCATCAATGCGGTTGTGCGCGTGCCCGGGCGAAAGGGCTCGGTGCACGATCATGGCCATGTCTGGGTTGCCTACGGCGTGCTGACAGGAACCGAGGTGCTGGAGCGCTACGAGCGCATTGATGATCGCAGGCGGGACTTGTATGCGGAACTGCGCCTGACCGGCGTTGGTGACGGCAAGCCAGGAAAGGTTGACCTGGTGCCGCCTTTCGACATTCACGCTGAACAGGGCGGCTCGACGCGTTCAACCGCCATTATCCTGCGCAGCGGTAAACTGGGCGAAGTTGTCCAGCACCAATACGACCTGGAAACCGGTGCGATGAAACCGGGCCCGGGCCCGGAGCAGATTCCATTCGAATTGAATGGATAGATTGTGGCGGCAAAGAATTGCCGCCTGCTTGCATGCGGATTGCAGTCTGCTTACGCGCTCCCGAAGCGTTCCCGGTCGTGCCCGCCGGAGAAGTCCGTAGGCACACCCTTGGGAATGATACCATTGGGGTTTGGGTCGGGGATTGAATAATAATTGGCGACGTAGTTGGCGGGACTCACGGTTTTGGCAACGCCTGGCTGGTTGTAAAGATCGAGCGTATAGTTCCACAGGTTCGGCATGTCGGCTATACGGTTTCGGTTGCATTTGAACAGCGAGAAATAAGCGACATCGAAACGCACCAGCGTCGGGAACAGCCGCCAGTCCGCTTCGGTTATGCGATTGCCGGTGAGATAACGCTGACGCGACAACGTATCTTCGATTTCGTCAAGCGTTTTGAACAGCCCGTCATAGGCTGCTTCATAGGCCTCCTGCGTTTTGGCGAAGCCGCAACGATACACGCCATTGTTGACGTTATGATAGATCTTGTCGTTCCAGGTATCGATTTCGCCGCGCAATTCCGGCGGATAATAATCGGTATTGTCACCGGTAACGCCGTCAAAGGCGGAATTTAGGTTGCGGATGATTTCCGATGATTCATTGTTGACGATGCGGCTCGTCTTCTTGTCCCACAACACCGGCACGGTGACCTTGCCGGTATAGTTGGGTTCGCAATGGGTGTAGACTTGGTGCAAATGACGAAAGCCATGCAGGCGGTCCTCGCTGGTTTCCGCAAATCGCGAATCCTTGCCGAAGGTCCACCCTTTTTCTCGTACGTTCGGCAGCGTATAGTCGACGGTAATGATGTCTTCCAGTTTCTTCGCGGCGCGATACAACAGGGTCCGGTGCGCCCAGGGGCACCCAAGCATGACATAGAGGTGGTAACGGTCTTTCTCGGCCGGGTAGCCTGAGGAGCCGTCGGCGGTTATCTCGTTGCGAAATATGCTGTCTGCGCGCAGGAACTCGCCGGTCTTGCCGGTCTCCTGTGGCAGGCGTCCGTCTTTCCACTCGCCATTTTGCAGATATCCCATAACCGGCTCCGATCCGTTGTTCGTTGTGAATTCTCCGGACGGAAAGCTAACGCAAAATCGCCGTAAGGGACAGATGCCGGTCGAGCCTTGCCGGCGCCGGGGTTTGCGTTTTGCCTCGGCGCAGAGGATTATGGCGAGGGAATATGGATCCTGGCAATTCAACGCGGAAGAAACACATGCGGAATGTTGAAGCTGCGCTCGCGGGTCCGGCCGTCGGGATAGAAGGGGAATGGACGGAGGGCGAACAGGCGCTGATCGAAAAGGCGGCGCGTATGGCGCCGGTTTTGCGGGATCGCGCACCGGAAGCTGAGAGATTACGCCGTATTCCGGACGAGACGGAGGCGGAGTTTCGTGATGCCGGCTTCTACAAGATATACCAGCCTGCCCGCTTTGGCGGCCATGAGATGCGTTACGGGTTGCACACAATGCTTGCGGCGCAGATCGCGCGCGGCTGTGCATCCAGCGGCTGGGTCCTGTCGGTAACCGCCTGTCATTCCTGGATCCTGGGGATGTACGATTTGCAAGCCCAGGCCGACGTCTGGGAGGCCGAGCCGGACGCGCGCATCGCAAGTTCGTTTCTTGCTGCAGATGCTGCCGTGGAGGTGGTGGAGGGCGGTGTTCGGTTGAGCGGCACCTGGCGGTTCTCTTCCAATGTCCTGCATTGCAGCGCAATCATTTTGCAGATCATGGTTCCGCAGAAGCCGGATGGCATGAAACAATTTTTCGCCCTGTTGACTCGCGACCAATATGAGATTGAAGATAACTGGAACGTGGCGGGCCTGGCCGCAACCGGCTCGAACGATGTTCTGGTAAAGGACGCATTCGTGCCGCAGCACAGGTTGCTGGACATCATGACGACCCGGGATGGTAAGAGCCCCGGCGCATCTGTCCACGACCATCCCCTGTATCGCATGCCGCTGTTTGCACCGTTTGCCCACACGCTCGCCGGCGCGGCCATGGGCGCAGCCTTGGGGGCATTGGAAGAAATCACCTCCGACCTTGGCAGCAAGGTATCGGTCGCCAATGTGAAACTGGCGGAACAGCAAGCCATTCAGATGCGGATCGGCGAGGCAACCGCGCAGATACATTCAGCGTTTGCGCTGTTGGCTGTCGACCGGCAGCAAATCAACGCGATGGCAGCGGCGGGCGAATTGCCCGATTACGAAACACGGGCGCGCTGGCGGCTTGATACAGGCTATGCGGTGAAATTGTCCGTGCAGGCGATGGAACATTTGTTACCGGTTACCGGCGGGCGGGGATTGGAACTTTCCCATCCGGTCCAGCGCGCCTGGCGTGATGCGCACGCGGTAGCCCAGCACATCGCTTTGACATGGGATTTGCAGGCTGCGACCTATGGCGCAGTGCGTCTGGGCGGGCGGGCCCTCGATCCAAGGTTATAGTAACGAAACAGAAGAAATGGACACGATCGGATGAGCGGAGAAACAGAAATTCTACAAAGCGGAGCGATCGACATTCACGCGCATATTCTTGTTCCGGAAGTGCACAAGCACTGCCGTCCGCACAGCTTGCCGACATTACCGTTGCGCGACCCGGGCCTGACCGAGGAGCAGCGCGCCAAGGCGCTGGAGCGTCACAACCGCATGGTCAGTATCCAGTATGATGTCGACGAGCGGGTTCAGAAGATGGATGCGGCAGGCGTCGCGATGCAGATTCTGACTGTCTCGACCGTGCACCAGACCCACGACTGGGCGACACCGGAACAGGTCGAGGAATTCGAGCATAAGTCAAACGACTGGATGAGCGGCATCATCAAGAAGAATTCGGTTCGGTATCGCGGTCTCGGCGGGGTACCCATGCACGATACGAAGAAGGCAGTCGCCGAAGTTGAACGCTGCATGTGCGAGCTGGGCTTGAGCGGGATACAGATTGCGACTTTCGACGGCGGCCGTGAAATCGGCGATCCGGTTTTGCATCCGTTCTGGGCCAAGTGCCAGGAGATGGAGGCGGTGGTTTATATCCATCCGCGTGGCAACCGTGGCGAACGTTTCCTGCGTAATTATATCTGGAACTCAATCGGCCAGTCGCTGGAGGAATCCATGGCGCTGGCCTCGTTGATGTACGAAGGCGTGCTGGACAAATACCCGGAACTGAAAATCTGCATGTGTCACGGCGGTGGCTACTTCCCGTACAATCTGGGCCGTATCAATCGCAACTACCGCGAAAAACTCGGGCAGGCATCGGCGCTTCCACGCACGCCAATCGAATTTCTAAAAGCGCTGTGGTACGATTCATGCGTATACGACGAGGATGTGCTGCAGCGCCTTGTTGAGATCGTCGGCGATGATCGGATCATAATGGGTTCGGATTACCCGGTTGGTAATCCCGATCCAGTCGGCTTCATCAAGAATTGCAAGTTTGCGCCGGATACGGAAAAGAAGATATTGCGTGACAACGCGAAATCCTTGTTCGGTTTGTGACTGTCACAGGAGGTAGCGCGATGATCTGGCCCATGAATTGCTGGTACGTTGCCGGCTTCGCGTCTGAATTGCCGACCGGCGGAATGCTCGCGCGCACGTTCCTTGGCCAGCCGGCTGTCATGTGGCGTGGAGAGGATGCGCAGCTGGCTGCGCTGGAGGACCGTTGTCCGCACCGGCTCGTGCCGCTATCCACCGGCAGGATTGTCAATGGCGCCGTCGAATGCGGTTATCACGGTTTGCGGTTCGATGCGCAGGGTGCGTGCGTATTTGTGCCGGGTCAGGATACGGCGCCAATAGGCAAAGGCGCGCGAAATTTTCCGCTGGTGGAACGCCATACCCTTTTGTGGATCTGGATGGGTCCGGCGGGTCTTGCGGACGAAGCACTTATTCCCGATCTGCATTGGCTTGACAGCCCGGGCTGGGAGACGGTCACCGGCTACCATCATTTCAACTGCGACTACCGGCTGATCAACGACAACCTGCTCGACCTGTCGCACGAAACCTACATTCACAAGCATACGATCGGTAACCGTGCCGTAGCCGATGCGCCTGTCGTTTCAAAGGTCATCGACGGGCGTATCGTGCGAGCGCACCGGGAAATGCCCGATATTGATCCCCCGCCGATGTTCGCGATGGCTTGGGCCGGCGGTGCCGTATCAATCGCTGGCAGATCGCAATTTACATGGCGCCGGGAATTAACATGACCGAAGCTGGCTTCCATCCTGTTGATACCGACAGATCCTTGGCGTTTGTGCATCGGCCATTGCACCTGATCACGCCGGAAACGGAGCATACCAGCCATTATTTCTGGGGCGTGCCGCGCAATTTCCGCCTTGGCGAGGCAGATGTCAGCGCCGGCATGCAAAAGAGCGTGCATCATACATTCAGCGAGGATCAGGAATTGCTGGAAATGCAGGACCGTCAGATGCAAAGCGAAGGCATGCCGCCGGTACCGCAGCTGGCAGTCAATGTCGACATTGCGCCCGTGCAGGGGCGACGATTGCTGAACGCCATGATCAAGCGCGAAGAAGAAGATCCGCGCGCCGTGCATCCGCCGGGCATTCTGGCCCAGGACGACCGGATCACACCGCCGCCGGCCGAGGCCGCTGAATAGGCAAACCTATCCGTCCCATTCTTCGGTCAGCAGGTCGAGCCGGCGCAACACGTCACGGTCGGTGCACACGAAGAGCTGCGCCTTGCTGGACGCCTTGTGCGCAATCCAGTTTCCGCGTGGCAGCGAGAATACATCGCGTGGACCCCAATGGATCGTTTCGTATCCTACCCGGGTCGATCCCTCGCCTGCCACGACAGAACAGACGGCGTTGGCGGTGGTGCGGAACGCCCGGGTTTCGCACCCTGCGTCAAGCTCGCTGAGATAGCAATCCAGGGCCATCATCACCGGTCCGCCATCGAGCGGATTGGTATAGCGGATCCGTCGCGATCCATCCTTGCCCTCCGGCGCGCTCGCCATAGCTGCCGCAGCTTGCGCATAGGGGTAACGGAACATCGGCGAATGGTTGCGTTGCGTGCCGGCATTCTCCGGCACAATGCCAGCTTGTGCGAAGGATGCGTCGGCGGCAACGTCGGGAATGTTGTTGCTCGGTCCCGGTTCAAACCGGTCGGTTCCGAAATACCGGTGCAGCGAGGCATCCAGTACGTCCAGCCAGATAATTGGTTCACTGCCCCGGTGGATATGTGCGTGCCAGCACCAGCCCGGGGTTGTGACGAGATCGAATTCCTCCATCGGGCATTCCTTGCCGTCTACGGCAGTGATTGCACCTTCACCCTGCAGCACAAAACGCAAGGCACTCATCGAATGACGATGCGGCCGTGCCGTTTCGCCCGGTTTGAGGATCTGCAGTCCGGCATTGAGATTAAGCGTCGTACCCGCTGTTCCCGCGACTTGCGGCGAAAAAGGGGAAATGAGCGACAAGACCCGGCGTTCGATGGCTTCGACCGATGTCATGGCCAGCGCTTGTTCGATTGCCGGCTGCATGTCCTGCCAGCCCCAGTAACAGGAGCGCTCAGGCCCTTCATCGGAGTTCTTGTGAGCTGCACGGCTTTCCCATAATGGATTGACGTTGACCCGTTTCCACCCTGCGGCGATCTCGGCATCCGAACGTGTTGCGCTTGTTTGCTCACTCATGATCCCGCTCCTGGTTTGAGGCGCTCACCCGTCCCCCGGGGAGATGTCCAGCTTTGCGAACGTGCGATGGGCAAGGTGCTGCCGGAAACGCAATACGGCCGGATTCCGGTCCGGCCGCAGTATGATCCTGCTTTGCCCACGGGCAAAGAAAATTCGTGCCCAAAACTATTTGCTTTTCTTTTTCTTCTTGCGCTTCTTGCGGGCTGCCTTGGCTTTGGCGACGTCCTCCGCCGATGGAGCGATGGCTGCCTTGACCTTTGCAATCAAAGCCGCTGGCGCCTTGACTGTTTCGTCCACAACCTTCTGCACCTCGGCTGCGTTGATTGGCGCGAGATCGAGTTTCAGCTTCTTCGCATCCGCCAGAAAGCCCTTGTCTTTCATCGTTGCATCGAAGGCCTTGCGCAATATGGCGACGCGGTCGGCGGGCGTGCCGGGCGGGGCCATATAGGGGCGGCCAAGGTTAACCGGAGCCGAGATGAAACGCAGCATTTCGCGTTTTTCCTTGTCATCGGTCATTTCCTGCAGCAGCGGTACATTTTTCAGGTAGGGGTCGCGCTTGTAGCCGATCTGGGCGATGACCAATTGCTTTCCGGATTTGAGCTTGTCGGCATGGGCCGCGAACAGCGCGCCATAGCTGCCACCGGCGCGACCGTTAACCTCGCCGCGCTCCATCGCCAGATCGATGTCGCGGCTGCGCCGGTATCCGACGATTATCTTGAACTTGGTGCCGAGCAGCTTGTTGAGCGCGTTCGGATAAAGATAGGTGCCGGATCCGGTTCCGGTGGCGCCCATCGTCACTTCTTTCGCCATTGCATCTTTCAGGCTCTTGACCCCTGCAGAGGTGTTTACGACCACTGTCAGGTTGGTCAGACCGGCGGCTCCGATCCAGGCGAATTTCGACGATTCATACCGCGCACCGCGGCCATCGACGACCTGGTGCATCGGAACGGTGTGGACCACAGTCCCGATAACTGTGCCGTCTTTGGGCGCCTGATTGTAGAGGAAGTTGGTTGCGCGCATATGTCCGCCGCCCGGCATGTTCTTGACGATCATGTTTGGCTTGCCCGGAATGTATTGGGGCATATGCGAGGCTATCGCGCGTGCGGCGGCGGCGTAGGACCCGCCGGAACCGGTTGACGTGATTACCGTGATGGTTTTGCCGGCATAAAAATCAGCGGCAACAGTCGTGCCGGCAAATGGCAACAAGACGAGGGCCGGCGCGACAAATGAAAGCGGCTGTAGTTTGAACAGCATGGGGGTTCCTCCAACATGTTCTTGGTTGGAGGAATGATGTGGCCTCGCGTTGCCGATGTCAAACGGTGCAACGGAGGCGGGGCCGGATTTGTATTGCAGATGATAGGCCCCGCCCGGGATTGTGGCCCGTGGCGGGGGTTGTCATCAATGGACCGGCGATAATCGGCGGCGGCCGTGGTTGTCGTTGCTAGGCGGCAGCGCGGCCTGCGGCGACAGCAACTTCGGCTTCTGCCGTTTCCGGCAGCTCCACGCCCTCTGCAACTTTTGCCCGCAGGAGGCCAGCCGCAACCATTTGGCGCGCCTCGTCGGCGTCGCCCCAGCCGATGCACTTGACCCATTTGCCGGGTTCGAGATCCTTGTAGTGTTCAAAGAAGTGTTGAACCTGCAACAGGGTGGCCTCGGGAAGGTCGGTGTAATTCTCGACGTTTTCATAGCGGAGGGTCAGCTTGGCCGACGGAACAGCGAGAATCTTTTCATCCTCGCCGCCTTCGTCCTCCATTTTCAGGACACCGATAACGCGGCAGGACATGACCGAACCTGGCATAAGCGCGCGTGTGTTCAGGATTACGACATCACACGGATCGCCATCGCCGGACAAGGTTTTGGGAATGAAACCGTAATTGCCGGGATACCGCATTGGCGTGTAAAGAAACCGGTCGACAAACAGCGCGCCACTTTCCTTGTCCATTTCATATTTGATTGGTTCGCCGCCGACCGGAACTTCGATCACAACATTAACGTCATGCGGCGCGTTTTTCCCCGCCGGAATTGCATCTAGATTCATTGTACGCTTCGTTACCGTCTGCCCGCATTCTTGCGGCGGGACAGATCACAAATGAAGCGATGCCCTTGTTCCCGCCTTGGCGGTCCCGGGCGCCGCGTCATTAACGGAGCATGACGTGCGTAAGTTAATACGGATTTTAACGATTCAGGAAGCCGCTGGATTGGTAAAGGGATATAAAATTAATTCCGCGGCTTTTGAAAAATTCTGCGGCCCCGTCTTCCCTGTCGACGATGGAAACGACCATTACGACCTCGGCGCCAGCTTCCCGGCAGGCTTCAATCGCCTTGTAGGAGGATTCCCCGGTGGTGGTGACGTCTTCGACGATAATCAATTTTTTGCCAGCAAGGCTTTCATCTTTCGTTAAACCTTCGACCAGTTTTTTTGCGCCGTGGCCCTTGGCCTGCTTGCGGACAAAAAACCCGCGTATCGGGCGGCCTCTTTCGAAACTGACCTGGCAAAGCCCGCCGGTGATCGGGACAGCACCCATTTCCAGCCCGCCGACATAATCAGCTTCGACATCCTTGAGCGCCTCGAACAATTGATGCGCGATCAGGCTTGCACCCTCGGGATCGAGCATTGTTGGCTTCATGTCGAAATAAAAATCGCTTTCTTTTCCCGAAGCCAGCACGACCTTGCCGCGGCCAAAAGACCGCTGGAAAATGATATCCGCCAGCCGGCTGCGCTGCTCGGCGGGCGATGCGGTGCCGCTCATTGGTTTCCTCCAGACAAGGACAATGTGATCATTGGGCAGACTTAAGCGAGCGCCGCCAGCCAATCAACCCGGCAGTGGCCGGATGCAGGGTATCCGTCGGGCTATCGTCGTGGATAACTGCCGGCGCAAGTGTGGAACACAATTCCTTGCCCAGTTCGACGCCCCATTGGTCGAAGGCGTTGATGTCCCAGATGACCGACTGGACGAAGACCTTGTGTTCGTAGAGCGCAATCAGCCGTCCCAGCGTATACGGGTCGAGCCGCCGGTACATCAGGGTTGAGGACGGGCGATTTCCCGCAAACACCTTGTGCGGACCGAGCCGGTCGATATCCGGTTTTTTCATGCCCGACGCACGCAGCAATTCGTTGACCTCGCGGCGGCTGCGGCCGCGCATGAGCGCCTCCGATTGCGCCAGGCAATTGGCGACCAGCAGGGCATGGTGATGCCGATCAGCTTCCACCGGTTCTGCGGCGACGAGAAAATCCACCGGCACCGGCTCGGAGCCCTGGTGCAGCATCTGGAAAAACGCGTGCTGCCCGTTCGTGCCGGGTTCGCCCCAAATTACTGGAGCGGTGTCCATCAGCGTATCCTCACCGCCGCGGCGAACCGATTTGCCATTCGATTCCATGTCGAGCTGCTGGAGATAGGCGGTGAAGCGCCCGAGCCGCTGGTCGTACGGGATTACTGCATGGGCGCTGTAGTCCCAGATATTGCGGTACCAGACGCCGATCAGGGCCATCAGCACCGGGATATTGTCTTCCAGCGGTGCTTGTATGAAATGATTGTCAACGTCGTGTGCGCCGCGCAGAAAATCTTCAAAATTCTTGCGCCCTATCCCTATCGCCAGCGCCAGGCCGATCGCCGACCAGATCGAATAGCGCCCGCCGACCCAATCCCAGAAGCCGAAAACACGATCCGGCTTGATGCCGAACTCTTCCACCAGGTCCAGCTTCGTCGAAACGGCGGCAAAATGGTCGCCGATTGCGGCCTCGCCCAAAGCTTCCGCCACCCGCGCGCGGGCGCTGGCTGCATTGGTCATGGTTTCCTGGGTGGTGAACGTCTTCGAGGAAACGATGAACAATGCGCGCGACAAATCGAGTGGGGCGAGCGTGTCGGCGATGTCTGCGCCGTCGACATTGGAGACAAAGTGTGTTCGCGGGCCGTTGCCGCGAAATGGCGATAGCGCCCGCGCCGCCATGGCCGGGCCAAGATCGGAGCCGCCAATGCCGATATTGACCACGTCGGTGAAGGGCTCTCCGGTGGAACCGCAAATCGCGCCGGAGCGGATGGCTTCGGCGAAGGACAGGAATGCCTCGCGCACCGCCAGCACGTCCGGTATGACATCGGCGCCCTCCACGTGAACCGGCTTGCCGGACATATTGCGCAGCGCCATGTGCATGACCGGGCGGCCCTCGGTGAGGTTGATTTTCTCGCCGCCAAACAGCGCATCGCGGGCCGTCTCCAGACCGGCGTCGCGCGCCAGCTGGATCAGCAGGGACAAAGCATGGGCGTCGAGTCCGTGCTTGGAATAGTCGAATACGACATCATCCAGCCGGGCCGAATAGCTGTCGAAACGGCTCGGATCGTCGTCGAAAAGGCTGGCGATGGACCGGTGACCGAGATCGAGCCTGTGGGCTTCAAGGGCGGCAATTGTGGCGGCGATGGCTTGGCGCATGGGAGGTCCAATTCTGGCGAAGGCGAATCAACCGCAGGTTAGCCCGCCTTTCCTGCGATTGTATTAGCCCGATTGTATCGGGCGCCAATTTCCCTGTCCGTGAAAAAGCTTTATCAACGGCCCGCGAGGAATGAATTCATGGCTGCACCGCCGCTACTGCTGTTGCAGGACATATCCCTGACAATCTCTGGCAAGCCGTTGCTGGAGGGCGTGGAATTATCGGTTGGCCCGGGCGAACGGCTGGCGCTGGTCGGCCGCAATGGATCGGGAAAATCGACGCTGCTGCGCATTGCGGCGGCGGAAATTGAAGCCGATGGCGGAAGGCGCTTTCTGCAGCCGGGGACATCGATACGGTATCTGCCGCAGGAGCCGGACCTTTCCGAATTCGATAACGTCTTGTCGTATGTCGAGGCTGGGCTTGGCCCTGCCGACGATCGCTGGCGTGCGCAATACCTGCTCAACGAATTGGGACTGCGGGGCGATGAAGACCCGGCGCGCCTGTCGGGCGGCGAAAAGCGCCGCGCCGCTCTGGCCTGCGTTCTTGCCCCGGAGCCGGACATCCTGATGCTTGATGAGCCAACCAATCACCTGGATTTGCCGGCGATCGAATGGCTGGAAGAAACCATAGCCGGGATGCGCTCGGCCCTGGTCATTATCAGCCACGACCGCCGCTTCCTTCAAAATCTGTCGCGGGCGACCGTTTGGATCGATCACGGCCAGGCGCGGCGGCTCGACAAGGGGTTTGCCCATTTCGAGGAATGGCGCGACGAGGTTCTCGAGCAGGAGGAGCTGGAGCGCCACAAGCTTGATCGCAAGATAGTCGCTGAAGAGCACTGGGTGCGCTACGGCGTCACCGCGCGGCGCAAGCGCAATGTCCGGCGTATGGCCAACCTTGCCGATCTGCGCAAGCAAGTTCGCGAGCAACGCCACGTTCAGGGCAGCGTGAAGCTGGAAGCTTCCGAGGCGCAGGCCTCGGGCAAGCTGGTGATGGAGGCGGAGAAGATTTCCAAGTCCTTCGGCGGCAAGCCGATTATCAAGGACTTTTCTACCCGCATTTTACGCGGTGACCGCATCGGTATTGCAGGGCCCAATGGCGCCGGCAAAACGACACTGATCAATTTGCTGACCGGAAAACTTGCACCAGATAGTGGCAGGACGCGGACCGGGGCCAACTTGGAAATTGCAACGCTGGAGCAGCAGCGCCAGCAATTGCGCGATGACTGGACGCTGAAAGACGCGATCACCGGGGGCAGTGGCGATTACGTCGATCTCAATGGTGCGCGCAAGCATTTCGCCGGGTACATGAAGGATTTCCTGTTCACACCGGAGCAGGCGCGCCAGCCTGTTACAAAACTTTCGGGTGGCGAGCGCGGCCGGCTTGCCCTGGCGCGCGCGCTCTCCATGCCTTCCAACATGCTGGTGCTGGACGAGCCGACCAATGACCTTGACCTGGAAACCCTCGATCTGCTGCAGGAAATGCTGAGCGATTATCCCGGCACGGTCATCGTGGTTAGCCATGACAGGGATTTTCTTGATCGCGTTGCGACTTCGGTCATCGTTCCGGAAGTGGATGGCCGATGGATCGAATATCCCGGCGGTTACTCGGACATGATTGCCCAGCGCGGGCATGGTTTCGCGCGTGCCGGGTCTGTGCCGACGCCATCAACAACGGCGCGAAGTGTAAAGCCAGCGTCAGAAGCCCCGATTAAAGCCTCTGGTTCGAAAGGCAAAATGTCGTTCAAGGACAAACACGCGCTGGAAGCGCTGCCGGCGCAGATTGAAGAGCTGACAGCCCGGCGCGATGCCCTGTTGAAGGAACTTGATGATCCAGGTCTGTATGCCCGCGATCCCGCGAATTTCACAAAAGTGTCGGAAATGTGCGGTACACTTGCCAGCGATCTTGCAGCAGCCGAGGAACGCTGGATCGAGCTCGAAATGCTTCGAGAGGAGCTGGAGGGCTGACGTCCGTGCGCCATTGTGGCGGCTCAAGGAATTGCTGGTCTCACGAACCGTGTTTCTAATCGCCTGCGGCCAGTGCCTCTTCCATTGCTTCCAGGACCATGTCCGCCGCCGCTTGCAGTGCATCGAATATGTCGGGCCGTGACAATGCCCGCGCCTGCGCCGCGACGATGGCGGAACCGACGCAGGAACCGGCAATCTCGCCGATCCGGTCTGCAAGAGACTCATCGGCGCCGGGTTTCAGCGGGCCTATCTGCATGAGATAGCGTCCGCGCTTGTGCCAATGCGCCTCGAACGGAAGCATCGCCAGCTCGGTGGCATCTTTTGCATCGATCAGTCTGAATACCGCGCCAGTGTGCGTGCCGTAGTCGATGGCGCTGAGGTGCAATGTCATCGACCGGCTGTTTATGGTGACATTGCGGGTGTTTTCAAACTCGCGGATGTCCGGCGTCGGGTGAAAATCCTTGACCATGTTTCAACTCATTTCGCATTGGCTTGCAGCCAGTCATGTACGACCCCGGCAATTTCGTCGGAATTCTTTTCAATCATCAGCATGTGGCCGGTGCCCTTGATGCCGCGATCAGCAAGGTAGATGTGTTCCAGTGCGACCCCGGCCTGCTCGAGGAATTGGGTGGTGCAATGATCATAGGGCGCGTGATAGCTGGCTTCCGCAGTAATCATGACGATTTTTACCTTTGCCAGGTTCGGCAGCTTGCGGGCCGGCTCGGCCTGCTTCCAGCAGCGGGTACATCCGTCGCATTGCGCCGTATCCTCCTGGATCCAGTTGAGGCTTTCGCCATCGCCGAGCGGCGGCTCCCAGGTGAGCTGGACGTCGCCCAAGCCTGAAACCTTCCAGCGGCCGGTACTCTCGAACCAGTCCGGAGCGCCAAGGTTTTGTACATCGCGCACCGGCGGCCCGTTTGGCTCCAATGCCACCAGCGCCTTTACAAGGTCCGGACGCCGGTCGGCGATGACCCAGCCAAAAGCGCCCGATTGCGAATGAACAACAACGATCGCCGGGCCGGTCTTGTCGAGCAGGGCAAGCAACGCAGCGGAATTCAGTTCCTGCTGGCGTGCGTAGCTGGCGAGCGATGGATTTTGCGAGGCGATGAACTGGTCGAAAACCGGATCGCCCGGTCTTCCCTTGCCGGGCCATTGATCATGTTGCGCGCCCTGTGGCCAGTCAACGTATCTTTCCGGCGCAATAAAACGCCGTTCGGCGAAATCCCGGTTGAGCGGCGCCAGTTCCCCGTCACCCGGATCGTTGTGCGGCGAGCGTCCACGCGCCACCTGGTCAACAATGTAGGTGGCGTAACCGCGGCGCAGGAAATATTGTGCCCAGCCTTCGCGCCCGTCGGGTGTGCCGGTCCAGTTGGTGCCGTTTTGCTGGCCGCCGTGGACGAAGATGACCGGAAAGGGCGACGTCCGTTGCTGCGGGACCTGGTATTCAATATACATCTGTCCGGTCATCGGCTTCCCCGGCAGGGTCTCGTCATAATCGCCACCGGCGTAGAACCAGCCCTGGCTGGCGATCACGAGCGGCTCGGTGTTGGCGGGGTCTTTCATTGCAAGATCCGGTTTCTTACAGCGGGAAAACAATCATCAGCATCGGTATTGCTACAAGCAAGACCAAAATTTCGAGCGGCAGTCCCATCCGCCAGTAATCGGAGAACTTGAACCCGCCAGGGCCCATGATAAGCGTGTTGTTCTTGTGCCCGATCGGCGTGAGGAAAGCGCAGGACGCCGAGATCGCGACACCCATCAGAAACGTATCGGGGTTGGCGTTCAATTTGTGCGCCAGGTCGATCGCAATGGGTCCGGTAATGATCATGGTTGCGACATTGTTCAATACATCCGACAGGGTCATGGTCACGATCATCATCGCCGTCAGGGCGACGACCGGGGCATAGCTTGCGGTTAGATCCGATATCTCGCGAGCGATCAGCGCGGTACCGCCAACGCGATCGAAGGCCTCACCAATCGGCAGCAGGCACGCCAACATGACCACCACCGGCCATTCTATTTTGGCATAGAATTCGCGAGCCGGTACAAGGCCCAGCGCGGCGTAGAGCGCAACGGCGATGGCGATTGCGATGGTGAAATTGACGATACCCGTCGTGGCCGCGATCAATGCGCCGACGAACAGGCCTGCGACAATCAATATCTTGGCGATGTCGACAGGCGCGACATTGACGCGATTGATTCCGATCAGGCCGAGGGAATCCAGTGTCCGGCTCGACCTCGCCGCCTGCCCGGTCAGCAACAGCGTGTCGCCGGGCTGGATAACCTGGTTGCGGACATCGCCGCCGGCGACAGAACCGGCCCTGGAAATGCCCAGAAGCACAACCCGGAACCGGTCGCGCAAACCAACCCCGCGGGCCGAACGCCCCGCCAGGCGCGAATCGGACCGCACAACCGCTTCCAATATTTCCGGGGCAGCTTCCGCCTGTTCCTTGCGTCTTTCTTCTGCTTCCTGCGTGCTGGAACGGTTGCCGGCTTCAGCCGAATCCTCCGTTTCGCTTTCCGGTTTTTCTTCCAGATAATGCAGTCCGGTCGCCTGGATGAAGCCGCCGATGGCCTGGCTGGCCCCTTCGACGACGATCACGTCATCTTCCTGAAGTACAATCCAGCCGCCGCGCAGCAAATGCTCGGTGGATTTGCGCCAAACGCCGTTCATCAGGACGTCATTGCTGCGGGCTGCTTCCTCAAGGGTTGCGAGCGGCTTGCAGGCATGTTCGGAATTCTCAGGTAGCCGCAATTGCGCCTGGAAGGAAGCGGGAGTCAGCAGGCTGGCGGCGGCGTCGCCGCGCGCCGGCACCAGCCGCCAGCCGATCAGCGCGACAAACAACAGGCCGGCCACGGCAACCGTCAAGCCAACGGGCGTGAAGGCAAACATGCCGAAGGCCTCGCCGAGTTTTTCCTTGCGGATCGCCGCTGCGAGTATGTTCGGTGGGGTTCCGATCAAGGTGATCATTCCCCCCAAAATGGTCGCAAAAGCCAGCGCCATCAGCGTCTTGCTGGGCGGCCGGCCAGCCTTTCGCGCGGCCTGGATGTCCAGCGGCATCAGGATAGCCAGTGCTGCGACATTATTGATAACGGCCGATAAACCTGCAGCCAGGCTGCTGGTGATCGCGATATGGGTCGGGATCGAGCGGCCATCACGCATGACCTGCGAGGCCAGCAGATTGAGCGCGCCGGAATTTTCGAATGCCCTGGATGCGACCAGCACAAGCGCAACGACAACAACGGCATGGTTGGCAAACCCCGTGAACGCGTCATCTTGCGGCACCAGCCCCAATACGACCGCAGCCAACAGGCCGCCAGCAGCCACCAGGTCATGACGGAAGCGTCCCCACAGGAGCATGAGCAGGATGATTCCAAACAGCGAAAACAGCAATATCTGGTCGGTCGTCATAGGTTTTGGGGCCCTAATTCGTACTTTGCGTCAAATTCTGCGCCGACACGGCGGGATCCCGGGCAGAGCCAGCCGAGGTGCGGACTCTAAGGCCTGCAAACAATGTGGCAAGTGCATTCGGGGCGGCAGCCGGAATGAAGGGTGACTTTCGCCTGATTGCTGTATAAACCGGCGCAACCGGTGATTTGTGGCCTGGATACCGCCAGTGCGGGCATGTGTGAAGCTCCAACCGGTTGGTTGTACTCCGGGCTGGATGTCGAAACCCATGACGTCAGAAACTCCCTCTGAACAGGTAAATGACTACGGCATCCTGAAGCGCCTGGTGCTGGAGCATGGCCGCAATCACATTCCGGCCTATGCCGGCGCGGCTGCGCTGATGGTCCTTGCCGGCGGTGCAACCTCGCTGTCCGCCTACCTGCTCAAGCCGGTTGTCAACGGCATGATCGGGGGCGGCGAGTTCGGACAAATGCAATTTCTGGCCTTGGCGGTCGCTGGACTGTTCTCGCTTCGCGGACTGGTGACATTCCTTTCCACCTTTATTCTGGCCCGTACCGGCAACCGCATCGTCGCTGATGTCCAGCGTCGGCTATTCGACCACCTGATCGTTCAGGACATGCAATTTTTCCATGACAACCGCTCCAGCGATTTCATGGTTCGGGTCGCGCAAGCCGCCGGTTCGGTCCGGGCGACGCTCCAGTCGTTGATCATGGGGCTCAGCCGCGACGTGCTTACATTGGTCGGGCTTGTGGTCGTCATGTTTATTCACGATCCCATGTTGGCCACGTTGTCGCTGCTGGCCCTTCCCGTCGGGGGGCTGCTGCTCAGCAGGCTGATGAGCCGGGTGCGGCGTTTTGCACGCAGGAGTTACACTGGCTCCGGGGCAATCATGCAAATCATGCAGGAAACGGTTCTCGGCAGCAGAATCGTAAAATCGTTCAGCCTCGAGGGATACATGCGCGAGCGCATGAGTTCGGCCGTGCGCGAAGTCGAAAAGGCTAGTAACCGCGTCGCCGCCGGTGTCGCATTGTCCGGCCCGATATCGGACGCCCTTGCCGGCATCGCTATCGGAGCGGTGATATTCTACAGCGGATGGCGCATATCCATCGGCGGCTCTGATCCAGGCTCATTCTTTTCTTTTGTCGCAGCGTTGCTGCTGGCGTACGATCCTGCCAAACGCCTCGCACGCCTCAAACTGGAGATCCAGAACGGCATCGTAGGCGCGCAGATGATCTACTCGCTCCTCGACCGCCCGGCCGTAGAGGACGAATGCGCCGGGCAGCCGGATCTGGCGATGAATGGCGGCCGGATTTCGGTCGATAACGTCCGCTTCCGCTACCGGCCGAATGAAATCGTTCTCGATGCAATATGTTTCGACGCCGAGCCCAACCAGACAACTGCGCTGGTTGGTCCATCCGGTGGCGGCAAATCGACAATCGTGTCGCTGCTGCAACGGTTTTACACGCCCGAAAGTGGAACGATTTCCATCAACGGGCAGGATATAGCGAAAGTCAATTTGCAATCCCTGCGGCGGCAAATCGCCTTCGTGTCGCAGGACGTTTTTCTGTTTGATGGGACGATCAAGGAAAATATTGCACTTGGCCGGCCGGACGCCAGCGAAGACGAAATAATCGATGCGGCCCGGAAAGCCTACGCCCATGATTTCATCGCCGGGTTTGATGCCGGGTATGACACCAGCGTTGGTGAAGCCGGCGCGCGGCTGTCGGGCGGGCAGAAGCAGCGCATAGCCATTGCGCGAGCGATATTGAAAAATGCGCCCATCATCCTGCTTGACGAGCCGACGGCGGCGCTGGATTCGGAGTCGGAAAGGATCGTTCAGCAGGCCCTCGATGCCCTGCGGCAAGGCCGCACGACGATCGTTGTAGCGCATCGATTGCAGACCATCGTGAAGGCGGACATCATCCATGTGATCGATCGCGGGCACGTGGTCCAATCGGGATGCCATGATATTCTGGTGCGTGAAGAAGGCACCTATCGCAAATATTTCTCAGAACAATTCGGGCGCTCCGCGACGCAGGACCATAACGCGTAGCTCCCTGGTATTTGCGGTCATGCGCCCGGCGGCGATCCGATCTTGGGGGCAACCGGCCGCTCGTTGCGGGCCTTGCCCCTTATGGTGCAGCCAAACCCTATCGCCATCACGGCAACGATGTTCAGCCACCACAACTGAAGAGTTGCCAGGCCGAAAATTGCTATGGCCAGCACGCACGCGAATCCGGCCATCATGAACGGTGCGACTGGCGCCGGGGCGCGGCCTGCCATCGCAAAGGTTGTGAACGTGACGCAGGCGGCCAGTATCGCGCCAACAAGTCCAAGCTCAAACCATATTTCAAACAGGATCGATCGCGGAGTCTCAAGCGGCAGATAGCCGCTCGCCATTCCACGGGGCATGGTTTCCAGCCCGTGCGATGTCAGCAGCCGGATCGGATCAGCGCGAACAATTTCCGCCCACAAAAGCAGGGATTTCGACACAGGCAAGGGCACCAGCGGAACTGGCGCCATTGCTTCGAATATCAGCGGGATCGCAGGAGCCAGCAAAAACACCAACGCGAACAATATTCCCAGAACCAGAGACCAAATTCGCGGGCTCGGTTGTGAGCCGACGACAATCAGCGCTCCCACGGCAATTCCCGCCAGCGTTGCAGGCGTACCGATGGCGACGGCTGCCGCCACCGCTGCAAACGCCAGCACCCCTCCATAGGCCCAGCGTTCCCGCACGGCAAGCGCGGCCAGCGCCGGCCACAACATCAGCACCAGCCCGACGGCGGCGCGTTCGAGGGTTGCCGCTTCCATTTTGCCCGGAGGCAGGGCAATCGCATCGATGAAGTAGACCGCAACGGCGGCGATCGCGGTCATGCCGGCGCCAATCGGCAGCAGGTTGAGATTGGGCGCGCGGCTGTGGTTCGGCAAATAGGCCAGGACAATGAACACCAGGAACAGCGTAGCCATCGTCTGAACAAAACGCACGATCGCAAAGCCCGGAACCGGTGTCCATATCAGCGTCAGGCCGGCCCAGGCGATCAGGCACAAGGCCGCCACCAGCGCCGGCGACAGCAGGGCTTTGCGAGTCTTGTGCAGAAGCCTGTGACCCGGGATCAGCAGCGCGCCAGTCAAGATCAACGCTGCGCCAATCGGCATGAGCGGATATACGAAACGGCGGGAATAGATGGCCATTACCGGCAGGGCGACCATCAGAAAAACCAGGCCGATGCGCACCAGCAATGCGCCAGCCCTTCCCGCTAGTTCATCCTGCCTTGCGGCCATGATTTTGTCCGCCCGAATGCGCCGGAGACGTCCGGCATTGCGCCCGCTTGTATTACCAAGTGTCTGTTACAGCTTGCTATAATACGTCAGCGCGCGGGAATAATAAACCTGAGCTGCAGTGATGGCCGTGGACCAACAGCCACAAGCCAGGATAATTCCTGCGCGGTGGCGGTTTGGCCCTGTTCAGCGGGTGTTGGATTGGCGCTCCGCGGATGCTTCGGGTTTCAATCCAATCCTGAAGAGCCGCGCATGGCCTTGATCTGGCCGCGCCTCTTTTTCGCATCCAGCCGCCGTTTTTTCGACGCGAGCGAGGGTTTCGTGGCTTTGCGCTGGGCAGGCTTGTCGGCTGCGCGGCGGATCAGGGCGAGCAAGCGCTCCAGTGCATCCTGACGGTTACGCTCCTGGGTGCGAAACCGGTCGGCGAACAGGACGATCTCGCCGTTTTTGGTCAAACGGCTGCCGGACAGGCGCATCAGCCTTTGCCTTATCTCGTCAGGCAGTGATGGAGAATTTGCCGCGTCAAAGCGCAACTCGGCCGCAGTCGAGACCTTGTTGACGTTTTGCCCGCCGGGCCCGGAAGCGCGCACGAACGTGAAGCGGACTTCCCAGTCCTGGAGCCTTAGCGAGTTCGATACCTGGATCATTCCGGACATTTCCTCCGGCAACAGGCCCGCACCCCGTCGTCAGTCAAGTTCTGCGAAAAGGTCATCCCCGCGAATTACAACCTTGTAGGTCTTGATCGCGACAGAACACGGCGGCGCCATCGGTTCGCCGGTTTTGACGTTGAAGGAGCCGAAGTGCATCGTGCATTCGATTTCATCGCCAATCAGATCACCGTCCGACAGTGACGCCAGCCCGTGGGTGCAACGGTCGTCGGTTGCGTAAAATTCGCCCTCGATATTGTAGACTGCAATGTCGCCCTCTTGCCGGTCGATCCGTTTTACCGAGCCAGGCTCCAGATCGGATGTCTTGCACAGGAACAGGATATTGGTGTCAGGCAATTCTAGTCTCCGGATATTTGCTTCCGGTCAAAACCGGGGGGGCGAATTTGTCTGAACGATTAGGCTGAAAGCATTGAACGGGCAAGGGCGCAGTATTGCATTGCAGCGCAATATTTCCGCGTCCCGTCCAGCAATGGTTGACGCGTGACCCCAGTCGGTCAAAGAAGAGCGTGTGGGCTGCCGGCTCGGGCAGCATCGGTTGCGGAAATCGAGGTGGGCAATGACCAGTAACGGATCAGGTGGCAATGGCCGTGCTAACGGTTCATCCTATGTTGTGGACGATCGCGAAAAGGGCGTCTTCCTGCTCGATCGCAAGGCACTGGTTTCAGAAGATGTGCTGGATGCCGAAATTGGCAACATCTTTGCGAAATGCTGGATTTACGTCGGGCATTCCTCGGAACTCAAGAAGCCGGGAGATTTCCATACCCGCCGGGTTGCCGGCCGTCCGGTCATATTCGGCCGTGACGCCAAGGGGCAGATCCGCTGCTTCTTCAACACGTGCCGCCATCGCGGGGCGCTGATCTGTACCGAGCGCAAAGGCAACCGGCGCCGCTTCAATTGCGTCTACCACGGCTGGATTTACAACAATACCGGCGAACTGGCCCGGGTTCCCGGGGATGAAGCCTATACCGAGGCGTTCGACCAGACCGGCCTGGGCATGAAAGAGCCGGCCCAGTTCGACCAGTACAGGGACTTCTGGTTCCTGAACCTCGATCCCGACGCGCCGTCCCTGGCCGACTATCTCGGTAAAGCGACCGAATATCTCGACCTGGTCGTCGACCAGTCGCCATCCGGCGAGATGGAGGTTATCGCCGGCACCCAGGAATATGACGTCAACGCCAACTGGAAGCTCATGGTCGAAAACTCCGTCGACGATTATCACCTGCCTTCCACCCATTCGACCTGGCTGAACTACATGTCGAACTCCGGCGTCAAGGTCGAGCCACCGAAGGACGCTACATTGGTCCTGCCGACCAAGGGATTGGCGATCGACCTCGGCAACGGCCATTTCACCACGGACAACGTGAATTTCCGCGGCCGCCCGGTCGCCGCCTGGATCCCGATTTACGGAGAAGAGGCCAAGCCGGAAATGGAAGAGATCCGCAAGGAAATTTTCGCCCGCTGCGGCGAGGAACGCGGCCGCCGCATTTGCGATACCAACCGAAATCTCGTCATCTTCCCAAACCTTGTACTCAACGACGGCTCCTCGGTGACGATACGTACGTTCTATCCCGATGGCGTTGGCCGCATGCATGTCACCGCCTATGCGCTGGGGACGAAGGAGGAAAGCGAAGCGGCCCGGGCGCGCCGCCTTGACGCCTTCCTGACCTTCTACGGCCCTGGCGGGTTCGCCACCCCCGACGACGTTGAGGCGCTGGAACTGGTGCAGCAAGGCCTTGCCAACTGGCGCGACGACCGCTGGTCGGAAATGTCGCGCGGCATGGGCCGGGAAAACGAACAGCTCAATTCCGACGAGCACCATCTGCGGACTTTCTGGCGGCAGTGGAACAAGATGATGACACAAGAAGCAGCGGAGGCCTGATCATGAACGCACCCGCGAAAGTTACCGTCACACGTGCCGAGGTCGAGGATTTTCTCTATCATGAAGCGGCGCTGCTCGACGCCTGGCAACTGGACGAATGGGAAGCGCTGCTGAGCGACGAGGCAACCTATTACGTGCCGCCAAACGACGAGCTTGAGGGCGGTCACGAGAATACGCTCTACATCATTTCCGATGATAGGGAGCGCATCCGCCAGCGCATCATCCGAATCAAGGATCCCAATTGCCACGCCGAATACCCGCCATCGCGCACCTGCCGGCTGATCACCAATGTGCGCATCCTTTCGGTGGATAGCGATCTGGTAACCGTGACGGCCAATTTCGTCTGTTACCGTTATCGGCGCCACCAGCGCGAATTCGTCTTCGTTGGCACGTATCGCAATGTCCTGAAGAAGGACGGCGACAGTTTCAAAATCAAGGAACGCCGCGTATTCCTGCACGCCCATGAACTGGGTTACCTGGGCAGCGTCAGTTTTATCCTGTGATCGCGATGAAGATATACCTCAGACATGCGGCACAGTCGTGACGCGAGGTGATCACACCAATCAAGGTAACGGCGGGGACAAAATACTCCGCCTCGGCATTGCCGGACTTGGTGTGGCCTCAACGCTTTTCCTCCCCGGCGTTGAGAAATTCGACAAGGCGCAGATCGTTGCGGCCGCTGATCCGCGCGACAGCGCCCGCGCCGCATTCAAGGATAAATACGGCGGGCGCGCCTATGCAGATGCCGGTGAATTGTTCGCCGATCCGGATATCGATGCGGTGTGGATAGCCACGCCCAATCACCTGCATTGCGAGCACACGATCGCCGCGGCCGAAAACGGCAAACACGTCATCTGCACCAAGCCGATGGCGCTGTCGGTTGCCGAAGGTCTTGCCATGTGCGAGGCGGCCGAGCGCCACGGCGTTCATCTGCTTTGCGGTCAAACCTACAGCATGAGCCCGGATGTGCAGGCGTTGTGGCGGGTTGCAGCTTCGGGCGAACTAGGACGGCTGATCGCAGTCAACACCTGGTTCTCCACCGACTGGCTGCTGAAGCCGCGCGTTGCGGAGGAACTTGACGAGGCGCTAGGCGGCGGCGTGGTATTCCGGCATGCGCCGCATCTGATCGACACCATCCGCCTGCTCGGCGGCGGCCGGCTGCGCGGCGTGCGAGCCTCGGTCGGGCGCTGGATGCCTGAGCGGCCGTGCGCCGGCAATTTTTCCGCCTTCATGGAATTCGAAGACGGCACGCCGGCGACCCTCGCCTACAACGGCTACGGCTATTTCGATACTTCTGAATTGACCTGGGGAATCGGCAATCGCATGTACGACGAGGACGAGCGCATCGCCATGCGCCAGTCACTGCGGCGTGGGTCAAGCGATGACAACAGCGCCAAGGAGGGCATGCGGTTCGGCGCCAGCACCACAGCCGCGGCAAGCGAAGGCAAAGGCTGGACCCATGTCAGTCCCGCCGGTTCGCGCGCGCATATCCGCTGGTTCGGCATTACCGTCGCCAGCTTCGAGCGCGGCGACATCAGGCAATCGCCGAATGGTATTTATGTTTACAGTAGCGAGGGACGGTGTGAAATTCCGGTGACAGGCGGGCGCGGCGCGGGCCTGCTCGAAACACGCGAAATGCATGAAGCGATTTTCGAAGCCAAGCCCATAGTTCACGACGGGCGCTGGGCGCTGGCGACGCTGGAAGTTGGCGAAGCCATGGCGCGTTCCAGCGCCGAGCGCCGTGAGATTATGCTCGAGCACCAGTGCGGGCTGCCGGACGGCGGTGCGACATGAGCCGGGGCTATTCCACCGCTTTAACGCCGCTGCGGCCAAAGATATCCTTGTATTGCGATTGAAATGAATCCAGTGCGACGGCTTCGCGGCTGAGGTCGATCATCGGTTCGTTTTCGGACCGGTCGCGGATGACGCCCATCGGATCCTCGCCGCGTTCGGCCCTGGCCATCTCTTCCTGCAACATGCGATGATAGAGCATAACCCCGCGGTCGCTGGCGGCAAGATTTTCCTGGGTGCGGTCGCAGATTTTGCCCTGCATGACCCAGGCCAGCATGTCCTGTGCGGGAATGTTGTCGGCGACGATCTTGCCGTTGTCGTCGAACAGTTTCGAATGCACGATGGTTTGCGGTTTCGGTTCGGCGCCTGGTTTTCGCCTGATGGTGCGGAAGGCGAACTGGATGGTGTTTTCATCGTCCACCGGCACGCGGTATTGCAGCGTCGGCCAGTCGGCGCCGCCGACGGCTAGAATGTTCGGAAACAGCAGCGGATGGCCAGTAGTCCAGTCGTCCACGTCCTCGCTTTCGCCTTCCAGCAAACGCCGCTTCATCATGCCGTACTTGAACAGGTCGAATTCGATTGCGACGTGTGCGCGGCGCGTCATTGCCGGCGGTTTGCCCATGCGCTCCAGCGTGTAATTTCCGAGTTCGGCATGCAGATATTCGAAATGCATCGGGTCAGCGGCATTGTCCATGCATTGCAACCAGTTGCATGGCAGGTTGTGTATCTGGATGCCGCTGTCGAACCCGTCCTGCACCAGCACATCCCAGCGCGGCAGCAGGGGTGCGGGCTGTGGTCCCATATAGGCGAACAACAATCCGTTCAGGTTCTCGACCGGATAGGCCTTGATCTTTATGCGGTCCTTGTACTTGGATTCCGGATTGATGCGGTCGTCGTAGGGCATTTCGAGGCACGCGCCGGTCTTGTCGAACAGCCAGCCGTGATATGGGCAGCGCAATCCGAGCGCATCGGGAATGCCGTATTCGAGCGAAACCAGCCGGTGTGGACAGCGTTCGGCAACAAGTCCGTAATCGCCGGTCCGGGAACGATAGAGCGTCAGGTCCTCGCCAAGAATGCGAATCTGTTGAACCGGCTCCTTGTCCATGTCGAGAACCGTGCCGACCGGCTGCCAATAGCGGCGCAGCAAGCGCCCCATCGGCGTGTCCGGACCGACCCGTGTCAGCCGGTCATTTTGCTCCTGGCTCATCATCGCTTACGCCCTCCAGGAATTATCGAGTGATCATCCCCGGGGCGTAGCCTGAGCGGGCGCAGCCCAAAATTCAAGCAAAATCGGATATCCCTTAACTGGGCTCGCGCAGTCATTGACCAGGGACGCAATTCCCCGGCCTGCCAATCAGAGCAGGCCGCGATGCTGCTGCGACATCTATTTGGCCTTCACGGTCGGGAAGCCCGCCCGCATCCAGGCGACGATTTGCCAGATGTCATTCGGTTTCAGCACGTCCTTGTAGGTCGGCATGTCGGTTTTGAACTGCTTGCCGCCCTCGCTGATCGACCACAGCAGAAATTCGTCGACGGCCATGGGACGCTGGATCATGTAAGCCAGCAAGGCCGGCGAAGGGGAAAGCGCCTTGCCGGCTTCGCCATCGCCGAGGCCGGTCTTGCCGTGGCAGGCCGCGCAATGGGTCTGGTACAGCGTGCCGCCGGCAGCGATATTGGCTGCGTTTACCTCTATAGTGGATCGAGCACCCCGGTACTGGCGTGGTATGTCGCCGTGCATGAAGGTCCAATGGCGCTGCATCCGGGAACTCATATTGCCGCGCCAGGAACGATCGGCTGGTCCGCGCCGCCACATGCGCCGGTGCATCCAGCCGGGCATCCACATGTCGCGGCCGCTCCACATCGGGCCGCGTCCGGGCCCCGGACCGCCAGATGACGTCGGGCCCGCGGAAGACCCAGAGCCTTGCGCCAATGTGATCCGGCTGGACGGTGTCACCGCCAGCCCCGCGATCGCAAGCGCCATGATTCCTGAAAATGCAAGAAACCGGCGGCCGGTTTTTGTGAATCGTGGAGACATGATACACTGCTCCCGTTGTTGATGGATTGCTGTATCAGCCTAGCGGATGGGCTGCGCCGATCCATGATCTGGCGCAAGCGCAGGTATTCAACCCGCCATCCTTGAGGAGACGCGTGTGAAAATTATCGATTCCCATTTTCACTGGTGGCCGCGCTCGGTATTCGAGACATTGTGCAAGCGCGCCGCCTTTCCGCGCGCTACGGTCAACGATCGCGGCGGCTATACAAACATGTTGCAGGACGGGGCTGATTACGTGCTCAATTCCTGGGCCGAATGGTACGACCTCGACAAGCAGTTGGAGCACATGGACGGGCTGCGCGGCCGCGACGGCGAGCGCCACCATATCAGCGCCGTTTGTTCCATCGGCCCGTTCTCGGTTTATTTCAGCGCTCTTGACCCCGAGGAAGGCCGTGACCTCGCCACCCAGTGGAACGAGGAAATGGCCTGGGCCTGCCAGCGCTATCCGGGCCGCATCTGGGCCAGCGCGGCGATACCGTTTCAGGATACGCGCGTTGCGCTTGAGGTGCTGGAAGACGCCGTCACCCGCCTTGGTCTGATGGGCGTCAACCTGCCCGGCTCCATCGGTTTTGATCCGCGTATCGATGTTGAGCGCCTGCAGCCGTTCTACGCCCGCTGCGCCGAGCTCGGTCTGCCGCTGTTCCTGCATCCGACCGACGCAGTCTTCAACCAGATGCTCGACGGCTACAACGGCGCCCTGCACCTGAGCCTCGGCCGGGTCATCGAGGTCAGCGTCGCCGCTTCGCGGCTGATCCTGTCGGGTACGCTGGAACGCCATCCGGACTTGAAAATCGTCATGTCCCATACCGGCGGGGCGCTGCCATATCAGTCCGGGCGCATGGACAAGAACACCAAGGCGGCAAAACTGCCCCGACCGGTGAGCGAATACATGAAGCGCATGTACACCGACACGGTGTCGCCGCATTCGCCGGGGATGAAGTTCGCCATCGACTATTACGGCATCGACCGGGTGATGTACGGCACCGATTACCCGTGCTGGGATCCGCAGACCTGCCTTGATCTGATCGATGAAATAGATTTGTCTGCTGCCGACAAACAGAAACTGTTCCACGACAATGCCAGGCGCATTCTGGGATTGCGCGACATGGCGGTGCCGCAGGCGGCCGAGTGAGCGCAACGGCGCCGGCGAAGAATAACGGGATCAACCGGCGGCTTTGATACGCCGGACGAAATGGAGGACATGCATGGCGGAAATATTCGTCACCAAGGCGGCTGAGTTCAAGGATGGCGACCGGCTTATCGTCAAGACGCCGAAAGGCGAGATTGGCGTATTCGCCCATGACGGCGGCTATTACGCCTACGAGAATTATTGCGTCCATTGGGGCGGTCCGGCCTGCGAAGGCGTGCTCATGGCGCAGATCGAAGAGGTGATCGCCGAGGACAAGACCTATCACGGCCAGCGCTTTACCGACCAGATGAACATCGTATGCCCCTGGCACGGCTGGGAATTCGACATGAAGACCGGCGTCTTCCGGGGCGATGCCAAGTACAAGCTGAAAAAATACGACGTCGTCGAACGCGGCGGCGATATTTTTGTAGTCGCGTAAGGAGAGCGGCAATGGACATGCAAACCAATGAAGTCCGGGGCGTTCGCTTTGACGAATACGATTCCGGCGAACATCTGAAAAGCGCTGCCAAGCAGGCGCTGGCGCGCAAGTATCAGGATTTCCTGATCGTCGATGTCGATGCGCACCATTACGAGAGCGAACATTATCGCGACGTTTTCAAATATATCGAGGACCCGGTCATCCGCCACAATGCGCTGGAGGGCATGAACCGCGGCGGGCGCTCATCGATGATGCAATCGGAGCCCGGCTATCAGGATACCGGCGGGCGCATGACGCGCCACTGGATGCGCAAATTCGAAAAAACACCGGACGACAGGCACCGCGATATCACCACCACCATCCGCTGGATGGACGCCATGGGCGTCGATTATTCCTGCCTGTTTCCAACGCCGATGCTGTTCCTCGGCGCCCATCCGCAGGTCGATGTCGAGGTCGCCTTGTCGGACGCCTACAACAGCTGGCTGTGCGACACGATCCTTGATCACGAGGACCGCATCATCTCGATGCTGTATCTGCCGTTCAACGATCCCGAGGCGGCCTATCGCACGGTCAAGAAATTTGCCGGCCGCAAGGGCGTCAAGGGGTTCATGGTCACTTCGCCGCGCTACAAGCCGGTGCACGACAACGCCTACATGAAAACCTATTCGCTGATTGAAGAAACCGGCATGCCGTTGGCCTTCCATGCCGCCTATTCGTGGAACGAGCAGGGCATCAAGCTGGTCAACCGGTTCATCGGCGCCCATGCGCTCGGCTTCATGTGGTTCAACATGATCCACATGACCAATTGGGTGATCAACGGCCTGCCGGAGCGGTTTCCGAAACTGAAAACCATGTGGATCGAGAGCGGATTGACCTGGGCCTATTCGCTGATGCAGCGGCTCGATCATTCCTACAAGATGCGCACGTCCGATTGTCCGGCGCTGAAGCGGCTGCCGTCCGAATACATGCAGGAGATGTATTATTCGTCGCAGCCGATGGAAATGCCGGAGGACAAGTCGATCCTTGAAGCAACCTTCAAGATGATCAAGGCCGACACGCAACTGGTCTGGTCGTCGGATTATCCGCACTGGGATTTCGACCTGCCGGGCGTGATCTACGACCTGCCGTTCCTGAACGAACAGGCCAAGCGCAATATCCTCGGCGGCACCGCGCAGCAGCTGTTCAACCTCGATCCGAAGCCGGTGAAGACCATTCCGGTGTATGATTGAGGGGCTGCTGCTAAAACCCGGTTCAAGATCAATTGCAACCGCCCGGCTCCGGTCGCGGCGAGAAGCCCTCGCGTTGGGATAACGAAGCCATGACCACCAGACGCCTGAAAATCGGCATGATCGGCATTGGCGTCGGCGGTGCGGAAATCCTGCGCGCAATGGACGGCATGGAGACGATCGAGATCGTGGCGGGGGCCGACCTGGTGCCGGAGACCCTGGAGCTGTTCCAGCAGCGCTTTCCGGGCTCGAAAACCTATTCCAGCGCCGAAGAACTCTGCCGCGATGCCAATGTCGAGGCGGTCTGGGTCTCCACCCCGAACCGGTTTCACGCCGAGCACACCATATTGGCCGCCAATCATGGCAAGCACATCGTCGTTGAAAAGCCGATGGCGATTTCGCTTGCCGAAGCCGGCGCGATGGTCGAGGCGGCGGAGAAGAATGGCGTCAAGCTGCTGGCCGGGCATACGCGCGCTTTCACGCTGCCCATTCGCGCCATGCGCAAGATCATCACCTCCGGCAATTATGGCGAACTGCGCGCCTTGAATATCTGGTCCTATTCCGACTGGATGTTGCGGCCGCGCACGGCAGATGAACTCGATATCAACCAGGGCGGCGGCATTCCCTACAGGCAGGGACCGCACCAGGTCGATACGGTGCGCCTGCTCGGCGGCGGGCTGGTGCGCTCGGTCCGGGCCCAGACGGGGGACTGGATGAAGGCGCGGCCGATCCCCGGCTATTACTCCGCGTTTCTGGAATTCGAAAGCGGCATGCCGGCAAGCATTGTGCACAATGGCTATGGCTATTTCGTCGGCGCCGAGCTTGTGCCCTGGGGCGCGGACAAGCACATCTACGACGCGCGCCAGCGCGGGCAGATCCGCCGCGAGTTGCGCGCCGGCACCCGCGACGAGACGACGGACAAGCAATCGATCCGCATCGGCGGTTCGCGCGAGAAGGAATATTTCTACGACGAATCTAAGAACCCCTGGGTGCCGGAGGACATGGGGTTCGCCATCGCCAGTCTCGACTACGCGGACCTGCGCCAGTCGCAATACGGCGTCTTCGTTCACGACGATGATGGCAAGCACGATCTGGATGTCGTGCCTGATCATGAAATGGGCATGGTGCAACGCCGGGCGGAACTGGAGGAATTGTATGACTCGGTCGTCCACGGCAAGCCCCTGTGGCACGACGGGCGCTGGGGCATGGCGACGCTGGAAGTCTGCCTCGCGATCATGGAATCCGCAAAGCAGCGCAAGGAAATCATGCTGCATCACCAGATGCCGGTGCATGACGATTACGATGCGGACATGCCGGTTCCGGTGGTATAGAAGGCCGCAATGATCGCTTCCGTCACGATAAAGATTTGCGGGCTCTCCACACCGGAAACGGTTCAGGCAGCGTTGGACGCCGGCGCGGACATGGTCGGCTTCGTGTTTTTCGAGCCCAGTCCGCGCAACATTTCGTTCGAACGCGCACGCGAGCTTGGTCCGCTGGCGACTGGCACTGCCGGCAAGGTGGCGTTGAGCGTCGATGCAGACGATGCCCTGCTTGAAGGCGCCGTCAACGCGCTGCAGCCGGACCTGTTGCAATTGCACGGCAAGGAAAGCCCGGAGCGTATCGCGGTATTGAAGCAGCGCTACGACCTGCCTGTCATGAAAGCGATCCACGTGTCCGAAGCTGCTGACCTGATCGTCATGGACGAATATCAGGACATAGCCGACCGGCTGTTGTTCGACGCCAAGCCGCCAAAAGGCGCAATCGTGCCCGGCGGCAATGGCGAGGCCTTTGACTGGGCCATTCTGCGCAACGTGCATACGACGAAGCCCTGGATGCTGTCCGGCGGGCTCGATATGAACAATGTCCGTGACGCCATTCGCATTACCGGTGCGCGCGGTATCGATGTTTCCTCCGGCGTTGAAAGCAGCCGCGGCGTCAAGGACGCCGAATTGATAAGATCGTTCATCCGGGCGGTCCGGAGTGCGGGGCCGAAACTTGCTTCTGGCGGCTGATCCGCGCTAGCCTTGTTTCCGCGCTTCCACAGGCGATTGAATGGCGTGCCGATCGCAGCGCTAACCAGGTGTCCGGATCGCAAATTTAAAGATCAATATTATTCCGGTCCGGCCCGAAATAACGGGAGGAAGCAATGCGCGTAATTCCAATTTGTTCCGCAGCAACAGCTTTGGCAATTGCACTTGCGGCGCCGGTCCAGGTCGCCCAGGCACAGAAGCTGAAACTGAAACGCATCACCATGGGGACCAATCCTGCCGGTTCCGTCTATTACCTGATCGGCGGCGGGTTCACCAAGTTGTGGCAGCAAAAGCTCAAAGTTCGCGCCACGCCGCAACCGCACTCCGGTTCGAGCGTATACATCCCGCTGGTGCATAACGGCGAAGTCACGATGGGGTTGAACTCGTCGCTCGATTCCGCGATGTCCTATAACGGCCGCAAGCCATACAAGCAACGTTACAATAATCTGCGGGCCATCGCGCGTATCTGGATTCTTCCCTATGCCTATGTTGTCAAGGCAAGTTCGCCGTACAAGACAATTCAGGATCTCAAAGGAAAGCGTGTCATCGTTGATATCAAACCCAACGTTCCGCTGACCTATTCCAACCAGGCGTTTCTCGCGACAGGCGGCATAACAAAGAAGGATGTGCATGCAATCGCGTCAGGTGGTGTGGTGCACGGCTTGCAAATGGTGCAGGAAGGGCGCGCCGATGCTACAAACGTGGCGCTGGGTATGCCGCAATTGCGCAAGATGCACGCTTCGATTCCCGGCGGTATCCGCGTCATTCCTGTCGGCAAGAACGGCACTGATGAATTTATCGGCAAGCAGATGCCCGGCATGCGGATCATGACGGTCAAGCCACACAAGAGCCGGCCATTCCTCAAGGCGCCGATGAAGATTGCTACCTTTGACGCCTATATCAACGCTTCCACCAAAATGTCGGCGGCGGACGCCTATCTCATCACCAAGACGCTGCACCAGAATTGGAAGGGCCTGCAGAAGGACTATCCACCGCTGCGCGGTGTGCGCGTCGACCGGCTTGCCCCGGCAAGTAACGTCGTGCCCTACCATGAAGGCGCGATCAAATATTACAAGGAAGCGGGTCTTTGGACGAAGGCCAACGATGCGCGGCAGAAAACCGTGGCGAAGTAGACAGGGAACGCAAGGGTTTTAGCCCGCCGTTGCATGAATCTGCAGCGGCGGGGAAAGCCGGGAGCAGGTAAACCGGGGGCTCCGCCGCGGAAACAGCGCGGGAAATGGTTGGCGCCGGCTCTCCACATTTACCAGCATACAGGGTAAGAAGCTCCCAGCAGGAGCAGACCCCGTGAACGAACATGTAAATTCCTTCCGCACCGGGCCCGATGAAACCGGGCATTTCGGCATTTTTGGCGGCCGGTTTGTCGCCGAGACCCTGATGCCGCTAATCTTGGATCTGGAGAAAGCCTACGGGGAGGCCAGGGCCGATCCATCCTACCAGGCCGAGCTTGATCACCTGGCCAAGCATTATGTAGGGCGTCCGAGCCCGCTGTACTACGCCGGGCGTATTACCGAACATCTGCGCGAAATTGCGGCGAAGAACGGCGGGTCCGGCGGCGCGAAAATCTATTTCAAGCGTGACGAGCTGAACCATACCGGCGCACACAAGATCAACAACGTGCTCGGGCAGATCCTGCTCGCCCAGCGCATGGGTAAGAAGCGGATTATCGCCGAGACCGGCGCCGGCCAGCATGGCGTTGCGACAGCTACGGCGTGCGCCAAATACGGCCTTGAATGCGTCGTCTACATGGGGGCCGTGGACGTTGAGCGGCAAAAGCCGAATGTTTTCCGCATGAAATTGCTAGGCGCCAAAGTCGTGGCGGTTGAGTCCGGCGCGCGCACCCTGAAAGACGCCATGAACGAGGCTTTGCGAGATTGGGTCACCAATGTCGCCGATACTTTCTATTGCATCGGAACCGCGGCGGGGCCGCATCCCTATCCGGCCATGGTGCGCGATTTTCAATGTGTCATCGGCAATGAAGTACGCTGGCAGATGGAGGAAGCGGAAGGGCGCCTGCCGGATTCGCTGATCGCTGCGATCGGCGGCGGCTCCAATGCCATCGGCCTGTTTCATCCGTTCCTGGATGACCCTACTGTCGAAATCTATGGCGTGGAAGCAGCCGGCCACGGCCTTGATGTGCCGGATGGCCATGCCGCATCGCTCGCCGGCGGGCGCGCTGGCGTCCTGCACGGCAACCGGACCTATCTGCTCATGGACGCAGACGGCCAGATCAACGAAGGCCATTCGATTTCCGCCGGCCTCGATTATCCCGGCATCGGTCCCGAGCACGCCTGGCTGAAGGAAAGCGGGCGTGTCGCCTATCTTTCGGCTACCGACAAGGAAGCGCTTGAGGCTTTCCAGCTATCGTCGCAGCTGGAGGGGATCATCCCGGCGCTGGAGCCGTGCCATGCGCTGGCCAAGGTGATCGAGCTTGCGCCGCAGAAACCGCAGGATCATCTGATGGTGATGAACATGTGCGGCCGCGGCGACAAGGACATTTTCGCCGTCGCGGAGCATCTTGGCGGGATGTGAAGGGCGTTGGGGCTCTGACCGCAGCGATCGCTCGTCCTATTTCTTGTCCTTGGCAGCCTGTTCGGCCCGGTCGGCTATGCGCTTGATCATTTCCTTGGTCAATCCGGTCGGACGTCGTCTTTCGCTGCGGGCATACAGACTTGCCGGCTTGTCCGGGTCGTTGGCCCCACCCTGCTTGGCGGTTTCGCTTTCGGTAGCGGTCAGGGCCTTGGCGGCGCGGCTGGCCGTTGTCTCCGCCGGCAGGTCGTGAAACACAGAATCCGGGTCCCAAAGCGCGGCTTCACGCGCTTCTTCTTCCCGCTTTTTTTTGTCGTGTTCAGTAGAACTCACAGCAAAAATTCTTCCGGTTGAATCCCCAATGCGGGATATATCGGCCAATCCGCTGTGGCCAGTCAAGGTCGGGGAATAACCAGCGCGTTGATCGACCCGGACCAATCTGTTCACTCAATCGTAGCGGAAGCGTTCGGTAATAATCTGGCGGCGCTTAACGCCGAATTGGCGCAGGGAATGTTCAACCGAGTTCATCATCGGCAACGGTCCGCAGACGTAGTAAAGCGCCGCGGCATCGCAATTTCCCAGACATTCCCTCAGCACCGCTTCGGTTAGTTGTCCCGTGCTGCCCGTCCATCCGGCGGGGGGTTCGCCAAGCACGAAATGCAGCTGCAAACCAAAATTATCGGCCATGCTTTCAAGCTCCTGGCGCGCGACAATCTGCTCGGCTACGCGATTGCCGTAGACCAGCGTCACCGGATGTGAACCGCCGCGATGCGCTATCGAGCGCAACATCGACAAAACCGGCGCAATACCGGCACCGCCGGCAACAAACACGATTGGAGCAGCCGCTGCAGTTGCAGAATTGCCCGGCAATACAAAATTGCCATGGGGCCCGTCGAGATAAGCAGTCTCGCCGGCACGGACTTTCCCAATTCGGCCGGTAAAATCACCGCTTTCCTTGATGGTGAATTCAAGCTGCGGGAGCGCCTCGGGCGCCGAGGAAATCGAAAACGGATGCTCGGTCAGGCTGAACGGTGAGTGGCCGATATTCAGCCAAACAAACTGACTGGGCGCAAAATGTAGGCTGGGGCCTTTCACAGGCTCAATGACAACCAGCCAGATGTGCAATGCCGCGGGCTCCACAGCGATTACGCGAAACGGCCGACGCATTTTCACCAATGGCCGGAGGAAATAGACAATTGCCAGTGACACAAACGCGCCACTGCCCAGCAGCACCCACCAGCCAATCAGCAGCGGATCTGCGCTGTATCCCCCAACCGACAGCGTGTGATGCAGGCCTAGCGCGGCGACAATGGCAGCGCCCAATCCGTGGGTCAGTCTCCAGGCTTCGTAACGGATCGGCAAATGATCCCGCCAAATAGCCATGGCAAGCAACAACATCAGCAGCAGCCAGGCAATCACGCCGGTGCGCAACCGGCCGGACTGGAACAGACCCAGCAGGAGCTCTCCGGCGCCGCCGCGCCCCGATATCAGCCTTGGCATGGCGTACAACAACGGGTGGACGAGCAGAAAGACGAACAAGACACGCGCTAGCAGTTGATGGCAGCGCAGGACCACATCAATACCGGTCCTGCCGGATATGACCCGAAATCGGCCCAACAGGAGAAACTGAATAAGCAGCAGAGACAAACCGATCAAAGCGAGCGCGGCGGACAATTCACGCCAGAAATTGTCCAGGTCGGGCCCGGTCGCAACGGCAAGACCCAATGGCGCCAGTCCAACTGCGAATATAAGCCAGCCAATGCCGCCTCGCGGAAGTGCGATTTTCAATGGCGTTCACCTCAAGTCCGAGTTTCGCTCATTTCGCGGGTCCAGCAATGTAATCGACAATCAGTTTGCGCGCCGGCGCCGGCGGCGGATGATACTTGGTCAGTATTTTCTCCAGCCATGCCCTGCGCGCTGCCGCATCCGGTTATTTTTTGGCCCATTTCGAAATCGCACGGCTGCCATGACAATCTCCGCAATTTCTCGCAAAGGCTTTGGCCGCTTCAGCTGCCTGTCCGCCGCAAGCGCCCGGCGGGAGGGCAAGCAGAAATGCTGACATCGCAAATGAACCCAGCCAATTGGTTGCGCGAACAGTCTTCAACATAATGCTTCTCCCGCAGCAGGCGCTGTAAATCAGGTGACCAGAAATTCGGGCTCCAATGCGACCAGACAATTGGCTCGCGGAATATGATGTGGATCAAGCTTGTGTTCACCGTTTGACGCCGCCGGGGAAATTGCAGCACCACCTTTCACAGCAGCGGCCGGGCGGTTCTGGACTAAGCCGGTTTCGATGCCTAAACAGGACAGAATTGGTCGTGACGGCAGGAGACTCGGGCTAATGCCAGAAAAGGTTCTAGTAACAGGTGCATCCGGCGGCACCGGGAGGCGTGTTGTCAAGGCGCTTGCTGCGCGCGGGGCCGATGTACGCGCCTTCATCCGGCGGGATGAGGCCAGACAGCAACTGGCAGCGCTTGGCGTATCCGATTTCGCCATGGGAACGCTGGAAGACGCCGGTTCGCTGGAGCAGGCGATGCAGGGCGCCGACCAGGTTTTTCATATCTGCCCGCCGATGCATCCGCAGGAAGACGAAATTGCCCGGACGCTGACCGATTTATGCGGGAAAATTGGCACGGCGCGTTTCTTGCTGTGGTCGGTTTTGCACCCGGTCATCGATGTCCCGCATCACCGGCGCAAGCTGCTGGCGGAGCAATATCTGATCGAATCCGGTCAATGTTACACGATCCTGCAGCCATCGCGTTACATGCAGCACCTTCTGCCGATCTGGCAGAATGTCACCGGGAAAGGCGATCACGCCCTGCCGTTCAGTGTCACGTCGAAGTTTTCGCTTACCGATCTGGACGATCTTGCCGAGGCCGGCGCGATTGTAGCGACGCAGCAAGGTCACGAATATGCAACCTATCAGCTCGCCGCACCGGAAGCCCTCAGCCAGGAGGATTGCGCCGCCATTCTGTCGGACCTGCTCGGCAAGCCGGTTGCTGCGCGGCAGCGGGATCTTGGCGCGTTTCTTGAGGCGGCGAAGAGCAACGGCATGCCGCAACACCGGCTCGACAATATGCGGATCATGAACGAGCATTATACCGCCCATGGCCTGGTCGGAAATGGGCAAGTCCTGCAATTTCTGCTAGGCCGCATACCCAATACGTTTGCGCAGTTTGTACAGCGCGAATTGTTGAACACGTAACGGAATCAGAGAGGGACGCCATCGTGTCATCCAGGGAAGAGAAACAGGCGGCTCTGGCCCGCCGCTTGCGGGCAAAAACCTTTACCGCGCTGCCGGGCTGCTTCGAAATGATATCGGCCCGCATTGCCGACACGTTCGATTTTCCCGGCATATACATGACCGGCTACGGCGCAGTCGCTTCCTATCTCGGCCTGCCGGACGCCGGGCTTGCGACCTATACCGACATGGTCAGCCGCGTTGCGCGGATTGTCGAAAATACCAATACGCCGCTAATTGCCGATGGCGACACCGGCTATGGCGGTTTGCTGAACGTCGAACACACGGTGCGTGGCTATGAGAAAGCGGGAGCCGCCGGTATCCAGCTCGAGGATCAGGTGTTTCCGAAGAAATGCGGTCACACGCCCGGACGGCCGGTCGTTTCGGTCGAGGAGGCGGTGGCGAAAATCCGGGTTGCGGTCGACACACGCGATTCGACAGATTTCCTCATTATCGCCCGTACCGATGCCCGCAACCTGCACGGCCTCGACGAGGCGCTGCGGCGCGCAGAGGCCTTCGCCAAGGCCGGCGCTGACATCCTGTTTGTTGAAGCGCCGGAGACTCGCGAGGAAATGGTGAAAATCTGCCAGAGCTTCGATCAGCCGCTGCTGTGCAACCAGGTAGAGGGCGGCGAGACCCCGGTCCTGACGGCGAAGGAATTGCAGGACATCGGTTATACGATCGGCCTGTTCCCGGGAACCGGCTTTCTGGCATTTGGTGCGGCGATGCGCTCCGTCTATGGCCATATTCACGAGCATGGCTCCAGCGCCGGGTTGGCGACGCCGCTTGATGATTTCAAGCGCTTCAGCCTGCTGATGGGTTTCCAGGACGTCTGGGACTTCGAGAAGAAATGGGCCGGGGCCGAGGATGGTGACGAGGGTTCCTGCAAGTGATCGACAAACAAGTGAGCCATATGCAAGTGAGTCCCTGGTAGGCGAGTTCCAAACCCGTGGATATAAAATCGCATTTCCGGCATGCCAGCCAATACAGCTGGCGCGGCAAGATCGGCCTTATCGTTCCGCCGACGAATACGGTGAACGAGGCGGAATGGCAGTTCATGGCGCCAGTCGGCGTGACGGTGCATGCCACCCGCATGGCGCTGCACATGGATTCGACCAGCGAAGCGGGCAAGGCGGCGCTGTATTCCGATATCGACAAGGCGGTTGGCGACCTGGCGCTGGCAGCGCCCGACGTCATCGCCTATGGCTGTACAGCCGGATCGATGATCAACCCGGCGTCTGCGCTGCCGGAATACATGGCGCGGAAGAGCGGCATAGCCTGCGTAACGACGGCGCAGTCGATCCTGCTGGCCTTGCGCGCGCTGGGCGTGTTCCGGATTGCCATGGCGAGCCCTTACCACGATGCGCTGAACGACCACGAAGTGGCGTTCCTTGCGTCCAACGGCATCGAGACCGTGCACGCGTCCGGGCTGGGCATTGGCGAGAAGGGGCTTGAGGATTTTCCGCGCATCGCCAAGGTGCCGAAGGCCGATATCCTCGATCATTTGCGCAGCGCCGATCAGCCGGATGCCCAGGCGCTGTTTGTCGCCTGCACTGATTTTCCGGTGATGACGATGATCGGCCAGCTTGAAGAAGAGCTCGGCAAGCCGGTGATCACGTCGAACCAGGCGACATTCTGGGCAGCCCTTCGCGCTGCCGGGCTGGACGACCGGCTGGTGGGCTATGGCCGGTTGCTGAGGGAGTTTTGAGGCAGCAAACAATGGTGGAACGCGCGCGATCCCCGTGCCGGGGCGTGAAGCAATTTCCATCCTTTAAGCCATAAATCCGGACGCTGCACATGCCGGCCGAACTCCCCGCGGTGAGGGTTGGGGCGGGTGGCGAGCGCCATCGTTGCCGCGAGACATTCGCAACCAGGAAGTGAGGTTCAAATTACGCAAGCACCCGCCCGCATCACTCGATACCTGGCCGATCGCTGACAGGTATCTGCACTGAATTCGTCCGGAGCTGAGTGCCGCCCCGCGCAAATTCCGAGAGTTGCAACCCGCGCAGTGGTGTTGTTGCGGATGGCGCAGTTTGAGTTGGTATGGACCCAATACGGCTATTTTTTGTTCAGCCATCGATAAGGGGCGTAGACGATAGACACAACTCTGGAATTGCCTTTAAAATTGCTGTCAAATGTGAAGCGATCATGCCGTAGCACGACCTTTGTCGTAGATTTGCTGTCCCTGAACGCTTTCCTGATAATGCTTACCTCATCCTGCGCCTTGTCCCGGGCTCCCTCAGAATAATAAATCGCAATGGTACGATCCGATTCACGAAAATGTCCAAGACCGTTCCAATTTATAGGTAAACAATTTAACTCCAGTTCATTGACAATCGTATTAAATTCGCGCTGCAATTGTGAACCGTTTGGACCATAAAAATGGATTTTGTAGGTCTTGTTGACGAGGCACGCGTCATTGTTGGCGCCTGTTGTCGTCGCCATTGTCTTTGGCGCGGGCGGAAGTGGCTTGTGCCCGGCCGGGAAGACGCGGACGCCTTGCAAAGCCTGGCCGGCCGTTATCCCGATGACAATGAAAACTATGAAAAATCCGGCTGGGCGCCATAACCGCAATGTGGTTTTTGAAGCCCCGAGGTTTCCTGCGCTCCACCTATTGTTGTCATTTTTGCCTGCCGATGCCGGCAGACGTTTATCGCCATCAAAACGGTGAGCCGGGGCTTGGTCGCGTTTAAATGAAGCTGCTTCCCCCTTGTGGGAGTTTCGTCGCTTATTAGGATTTAATTTAAGAAACGGCATAGCAGCCCTCGTGGCGAAATCCACCAATGCAAATATTTACCAGCTGAGTATGCTTGTACTGTACTGTACTGTACCGGGTTGAAGAAATTATGAACAAGGTCAGGCTTCGTATTCTTGCGGTTTCGGCTGCGAGGCGTCAAAGCTGACTGAACAACCTTAGATCAGCGCGCGTTCAAGTAGTATTACTTGAACGCATAAAAGCTGATCGATTCGAGGGAGCAACGCGTCGCCGGCCGGTCAAACCGGGGAAAACGACCAGAGGCCGCAATCTTGCATCTGAAGCTGTTACCGCAACTATTATTCCGCCGCCGCTTTCAAGCCGGCGATACGGGCAATGACCTCGTCGGCCGGATGCAGGTCTGCGTATTTCTGGCCCATGTCGAACAGGTTGGCCTCGTGCGGACCGATTGCCCGGTCGCCGACGCCATCGGTAACGACGACGGTCCTGAAATTGCGGCTGACGGAATCGACCACCGCGGCGCGCACGCAGCCGGAGGTAGTGCAGCCGGTTACCAGGATTGTGTCGATGGCGTTCATCTGCAGCCAGCCGTCGAGGCTGGTGCCGTAAAACGGCGAGGCCTGGGTCTTGCGCACGACATATTCCCCGGCGGCGGGTTTGAGCTCGTCGACGATCTGGCTGGCGGGAGCATGTTCGGTCAGGTTCAACAAGCCGGGAGCCTTGATGGCGAACACGCCGGCATCGGACCCGTCATCGGCGTAGACGACGCGGGTGTGAGCGACAGGAACGGCGCGCTCGCGGCAGGCGGCGAGCAGCCGCTTGGTGTTGGCGATGGCGGGGGCGATATTGCCGCCGCCGAATTGCTCGGGATCGGCAAAGCCGTTGACGAAATCGATGATCAGCAGGGCGGGGCGGACGCCGAATCCGGAGGAATTGCCAAAGCCCTGCTTCTCGTAAACTTCAAGATCGTTCATGTGCTTTCTCCCGCCTCGCATGTATGTGATCGCGGCCCAGCGGATCAGAAATCCGAAATGATGCCTTTGAGTTCCCAATCGCCGTAGCGCACCGGGTCCGGTCCGTCGCGGCCATTGATTTCCTTAGGCCTGCTGCGGGCGGCCTCCGCCTCGGCGCGCTTTGCGGCTGCACGCCGCTCCTGTGCTTCCGCAAGGGCGCGTTGCGCAGCTGGTGTGAGCGCCTTGCGCGGCGGCGGCTGTTTGTCCTGCGAATCCCCAGTCACGGCGCAAGTCCCTGATTTACCTAAATTAATGTTGCGGCATCTTGTCAAAAGACCACTGGCTTCCCCACATATAGGCCAAAGCAGACCGGCGCGCCAGATTCGGCCCTGGCCGGTTCTCGATGGAGAAAATCCAATGAATTACATGCGCACCGCGATCCTGATAGCAGCCATGACTGCGCTGTTCGTCGCCGTTGGCGCGCTGATCGGCGGTGTGACGGGCGTGGCGATCGCGCTGGTTATCGCCGTTGGCATGAATTTCTATGCCTATTGGAATTCCGACAAGCTGGCGCTGGCCTCGAACGGCGCGTACGAAGTCGATGCCTCGAATGCGCCGGAACTGGTGCAGATGGTGGCGGAGCTGGCGCAGCGGGCGCAAATGCCAATGCCGCGCGTTTACGTGGTTCAGAGCGACCAGCCGAACGCCTTTGCCACCGGGCGCAACCCGGAGAATGGCGCGGTAGCGGTCAATACCGGGCTGGTGCAGATGCTCTCCCGCGAAGAGTTGGCCGGCGTCATTGCGCACGAGCTTGCCCATATCAAGAACCGCGATACGCTGACGATGACAATTACTGCAACGCTTGCGGGCGCGATCTCGTCCATAGCCACGTGGGGCATGCTGTTGGGCGGCAACCGTTCGAACAACGCGCTTGGCCTGATCGGTACGATCGCGCTGGCCATTCTTGCACCGATGGCGGCGGGCCTGGTGCAGATGGCGATCAGCCGTTCGCGTGAGTATGTCGCCGATGAGATGGGCGGCCAGATTTGCGGCAATCCGCATGCTCTCGCCGGCGCGCTGGCGAAGATTTCCGGCGCGGCAGAGCAAATTCCGAACGAAAATGCCGAGGCCAATCCGGCGATGGCGCACATGTTCATCGTCAATCCGCTGACCGGGCAGGGAATGGACAATCTGTTCTCGACCCATCCGAATGTGGAGAACCGTATCGCCGAACTCGAAGAGCAGGCAGCGCGCATGGGGGTTGGCGGCGACTGGCGCAGCGGCTCCTATGGTCCGACAGCGGGCGTGGCGTCGCGCGGGTATTCCAGCCGCGGCAGCGGCGCGGGCCGCTCGCCCTGGGGAAACCGGCCTCCGGGTAACGGTTCGCGGCGGCGCGGACCCTGGGGGTAGAGCGGTTTGAGCGCCGGTTTGTGCTGCGCGAAGGTTCCAATTGCGCAGGACCTGCCTGTTGCTGCGGGCCGGCCTGTGATATGCACGAGCGGTGTTCTGAATGGCCTGTGGCGGGCCGGTTGGCGGCTCGCATATGAATCAAGGCAATCGTGATCGACGCAATCGCCCGCATGGCGGCGGTTCCGGCAGGTTTGGACGCAGTCCCGGGACGGTCCGCAAGCGGCATTTCGAGCCGCCGGCGCCGGCGCCGGGGCAGGCGGTTCGAATGGCCGCGGCCAGCGCGATTAGCGGAATCCTCGCCAGTGGCCGGACGCTTGATGACTATTTCGCCGCCGACCTCTCGTCGCAAATGCTGGCCGGTCTCGAACCGCGCGATATCGCGCTCGTACGTTCGATCGTGGTTGCGGCCATGCGCCGGCTGGGCACGATACGCCTTGCGCTGGACCGGTTTGTCGAGCGGCGTCCGCCAGCGCGGGCGCAGGCGCTGGAAGGCATCTTGATCGCCGGTGTGGCGCAAATCCTGTTCCTGGATGTGCCTGACCATTCGGCTGTCGATCTGGCGGTGCGCAGCGCAAAGCATGAAGCCGTTACCGTACCCTTCGCCGCCATGACCAATGCGGTTTTGCGCAATGTCATCCGCCATCGTGAAGAATTGCTCACGGTTGAACCGATTGCCGATACGCCTGGTTGGATGGCGGCCAGGTGGAGCGCCAACTGGGGTCGCGAAACCGCCGAACAGATAGCGCTTGCCCACCGGCGCGAACCGGCGCTTGATCTTACCTTGGCCGGCGATCCGCAAGAATGGGCGGAAAAGCTGAACGGCATGGTCCTGCCCAACGGCAGCGTGCGGCTGCGCGACCGCACGCCGGTGCAGCAGCTTGAGGGGTACGATGCCGGGCAATGGTGGGTGCAAGATTGTGCGGCATCACTGCCGGCCCAAATACTCGCGCCGCAAGCCGGTGAAAATATCGCTGACCTGTGCGCGGCGCCTGGCGGCAAGACGGCGCAACTGGCCAGTGCCGGAGCGCAGGTCATTGCCATCGACCGGTCGGCAGAGCGGCTCAAACGCTTGCATGAAAACATGCAACGCCTGCGTCTCAATGTCGAAGTGCGGGCCAGCGATGCGTTGACCTATTCCGGCGGTCCGTTCGATGCGATCCTGCTCGATGCGCCTTGCACGGCGACAGGCACCATCCGTCGTCATCCGGAAGTTGCGTGGATCAAACGTCAAAGCGATCTGGAAGCGCTGGTTGTACTTCAAACCAAACTACTTGATCACGCTGCCAGCCTGCTGAAACCAGGCGGGCGCCTGATCTATTGCACCTGTTCGCTGGAGCCGGAAGAAGGCGAAAACCAGATCGCGTCACTATTGCGCCGCAATCCCGATGTTGAACGGATACCGGTTACCGCTCCCGAGCTGGATATCTTCGGCAGGCACGAAAACACCGGCACCTTGGCCGAAGCGATTAGCGAATCCGGCGATGTCCGGACGTTTCCGCATTTTTTGCCGCGAGACGAAGCGCGAATGGGCGGAATTGACGGGTTCTTTGTTGCGCGTTTGAAGCGTTTGCGTTGATCATCCAAAAAACGGTCCGTTTGCACAGGCCCGTCCGGATTGCACCTAGCGCTTTGTTGCCGCCTGCATTACGGATAGATGGACGAAGCAATTCAGGATTGGCTCCGGATCGCCAGCGCGAGGCTGGATAGCGTGGGTCCGGGGCGTTGTTACAAAGCGGTGAATACCAGATGGCTGTAAATGCGCCATCGTTGTCAGAACGTTTGAATTTGGCGCTTGTGCGTACCGGGGCAGGAATTGCCCAAGCTGTGCGCATCTGTGCGCGGCCCATAGCCTTTATCGGTTCGATGCGTTTGCGCACGCCATCGCGGCTGCTGATTGCGCCGCAAGATATACGCACAGCCGATCCAACGGTCGCAGACGACATCTATTCCGGTTATTTTGCGTTCGGATCGAAGGCGGTTGATGTGCATGGCGCTTCGCCGTTCGCAGTCGCGAGTCCGTCGGTTGAATGGGAACGGGCGCTCATGGGTTTTGGCTGGCTGCGCGATTTGCGGGCCGCCAACAATGCGTTGTCCAAGGCCAATGCCGCAGCGCTCGTCGATGAATGGATTTCCTTGCGTGGTTCCTCCAGACGCGGACAGGCCTGGACGCCGGAAGTCGTGGCGCGCCGAATGTTGTCTTTTCTGTCCCATTCGCCGCTTGTGCTGGAAAATGCCGATGCCCGGTTCTACCGCAAGTTCATGCGCAGCATTGGGCGGCACGTCGTTTACCTGCACCGGGAAGGGGTGGCAGGCAGCGGCGGCGAAACGCGCTTGCTCACCATAATTGCCCTGAATTCCGCTGCCCTGTGCACCGAGGGCTTGAACCTGCCGGCAAAAAGATTGGTTCGCCAGCTGCAGAACGAACTCAAGCGGCAGATTCTGATTGATGGCGCCCATGCGGGCCGCAACCCCAACACAATTGTCGAGCTATTGCTGGACCTGTTGCCGCTGCGCCAAGCATTTGTTGCCCGCAATCAGGAGGCGCCACCAGCATTGATACAGGCGATCGACCGGATGCTGCCGATGGTTCGCCTGTTTCGACATGGTGACGGGTCGCTGGCGCTGTTCAACGGAATGGGCGTTACCCACCAGGACGCCCTTGCCGCGGTCATGGCCCATGACGATACGCGCGCCAAACCCATCATGAACGGGATTGCGTCCGGGTTCCAGCGGATCGAGAGCGGCAACGTTGTGGTCATAGCGGATATGGGCAAGCCGCCGCCTGCAGAATTTTCCGGCGGCGCGCATGCCGGTACGCTGTCCTTTGAAATGTCGAGCGGGCGCTCGCGCATAATCGTCAATTGCGGCGCCCCGGAAAGCCTGCAAGGTCCGCCGCGCGAGGCTGCGCGTTTGACAGCGGCGCATTCCACCCTGTCGATCAGGGATACGTCCTCGAGCAGGATTGCCGGCCATGACGGGGCCGACCGGCTGCTTGATGGCCGGATTCTGCAAGGACCGGGCGCCGTTGAAGCGGAGCGGTTCGAGAGTTCCAGCGGCATCACCATACAGGCTTCGCACGACGGCTATGCGGGCCGCTTTGGCCTGATCCACGAGCGCGCCATCGCAGTTGATACGCCGGGACGTGTGGTTTCGGGGCGCGACCGGCTCGCGCCGGCAGGCGGCAAGATGCATGCGGATGCAGCATTTGCGATTCGATTCCATCTTCATCCTGACGTGCGTGCAGGAAGCGTTGAAAACGGCCAGGCGGCGCTGCTGGTGACCGGCGACGGCCAGCAATGGGTATTCCGCTGCACGGGTCAACAAATTGCCATCGAGGAGAGTATATTTTTCGCCAACGCGGAAGGGCCGCGCGCAACATCGCAACTGG
>CAZTMN010000008.1:0-65607 GCA_964615275.1 uncultured Beijerinckia sp.
CCGCAAGCGCCTCAACAGAGCCCTCCGGACCTCCAGCCGGAGGGTTTTGCTTTTGCAAGCAGGCGCGTTGCTGTGAGCCGATCAGATTGGCTGGAATACGAACCTAAGCCCCGCCTATCAAAATACCCGCGCCCAGTACGATGACCCCTCCCACGACTATCTGGAAGGCGGCCTGCAGGAATGGCGTATCCATGTATCGCGCCCGCACCCAGGCAATGATCCACAATTCCACGAAAACGACGAGCGCCGCTATGCCGGTTGCGATCCAGAAAGCATTGGCCCAGGCGTCGGGAACCAGATAGGGCAGCGTGTGCCCGACGCCACCCAACGTCGTCATCACGCCACTGGTAATGCCGCGCAACCATGGCGACCCGCGTCCGGTCAGCGAACCGTCGTCCGACAGCGCCTCGGCAAAACCCATTGAAATGCCAGCGCCGATGGATGCCGCCATGCCGACAAGAAACGTCTGCCAATTGTTGTGGGTCGCAAATGCCGCCGCGAATAGTGGCGCCAGCGTAGACACCGATCCATCCATCAGGCCGGCAAGGCCCGGCTGCACATATTGCAGCACGAACATGCGATGGCGGGTCTTGTCTTCTTCTTCGCGCGCCTCCTCGGTCAGGTGCGCTTCTTCCAGCTTGCCCGCCGTGCTGCTGTGATCTTTTTCGATTTCCGCCAGATCGCCGAGCAGCTTGCGGATACCGACATCGGTCGTGCGCTCGGCCGCCTTGGTATAAAAACGGGCAGCCTGGAATTCCATGTTTTCCGCTTCCTTGCGGATCGTCTCCAGCGGCAGGTTCTTGGAAAGCCAGATCGGCCGCCGTTTCAGGAAGCCCTTGACGTCCTCACGCCGGATTGGCGGCAGGTTCGGTCCGAACCGTTCTTCATACATTTCCAGCAACATGTGCCGGTGCTGTTTTTCCTCTTCCGCCATCTCGACGAAGACCTGCGCGGAGGCAGGATACCGTTCGGTCAGATCCTCGGCGAAGGACTGGTAAATCCGGCTGTCTTCTTCTTCCGAGGAAATCGCGACCGCAAGGATTTCACGCTCGGTCAGGTCCGAGAAATTCTTCAACGTCAGCCTCCAAAACGTCAGCCTCCAAGTGTCCACAAGACCGGACGCATGACCGGGCGCAAGCCTGTTCTGCGGCAACAATGCCAGAACCGGGCCACGTCCTTAGAATATTTCTAAAGAACTCCCGGCGGCTTTGCCAGCACTGATCGGCGTGTAATAGTCCGGCGCGGCGGAAAGCCACAGGCAGCGCCTGGTATGCCGATCGAACGGCTGCGCTGCACAAGAATTGTTGCGAGAATGCCGAATATTCCCCGATTTCTGGATATTTTTCTGTACCGCTGCCGGCATTTGGCCGCGCGCTTCATCCGGCCAATGACGATGGGCGTCCAGGCCGCTGTTCTGGACGGTGAGAACAGGGTGTTGCTGGTGCGTCATTCCTACACCGCCGGATGGCACCTGCCGGGCGGCGGCGTCAGCGCCGGCGAAACCCTGAGCCAGGCCCTGGCGCGCGAGTTGCGCGAGGAAACCGGCGTCGAATTGACCGGGCCTGCGAAACTGCACGGCATCTTTCTCAACACCAGATATTCGCGCCGCGATCACATCGTGGTCTTTGTCGTCCGCGAATTCGATGCGTCCCGGGAAAGAAAGCCGGACTGGGAAATTCGCGAGACCGGTTTTTTTGGCCTCGACGCACTGCCGCCGGGAACCAGCCGGGCCACACAGGCGCGGTTGAACGAAATCACAAAGAACGCATCGGTCAGCGAATACTGGCTGCCCTGAACCGGTTCCAGCTTGCCTTGCGAACCAGTGCCACCCGGCAGCTTCTATTGTGCCCGAACGGGCCTTCCTGTAATGCAGCCGGACCATGGACAAAACCAAGGATGATCAAGCACCGCGGGCGCCAGACAGCGCCAGCGCTGACCCGACGCCGGTGTTGCCGGCGCTGGAATTGCGCCCTTTGCTAGACAGCGATCTGCCGCAGATCCAGCGGCTGGACGAGCGCGCATTCGGGCCCGGCCGTTTCGCACGTTCAGCCTACCGGCTGCGCGAAGGCGTCGAGCCGGACTATTCCCTGTCCTGTGTCGCCCACGTCGGCACGTTTCTCGTTGGTTCGAACCTCATGACGCCGGTTCTGGCCGGCGGCGAGCCAGCCCTGCTGCTCGGGCCCTTAACCGTCGACCCGTCGTTTCGCTCGCGCGGTATCGGCGAAGCGCTGATCAAGCGCTCTATCAGCCTTGCCCGCAATTCCGGCCACCGGCTGGTGCTGCTGGTCGGCGATCTGTCCTTTTATGGTAAGATCGGCTTTAAACCCGCTCGGCCCGGGCAATTCACTTTCCCTGGTCCCGTCGATCCGGCGCGCCTGCTGGTCTGCGAACTGTCAGACGGTGCGCTCGAGGCCTTGAACGGGCCAATCACCCGCGCCCGAACCGCGACGGCATAACCAAGCCGCCCATCATGCACACGAGGTTATCATGAATCAGAACCGGGGATTATTTGGCGGGTTGCTGGGCAATTTGTTCAACCGTCAGGGCGGCACGGCTGCCATGGCGCGCAATGCGCCGCGCCGCGGCTCGTACGAACCCAATGAAGTGAGCAGCTACATTCGCGACGCGCTGACCTACGGCCAGGCGCTGGCAAACGATCCCGAAGCGCTCATGCCGGAAGCCATCGACCTGGGATTCAAACATCTGCAATCGGCCGAAATTGCCGCCGGCGAAACTAGCCACGGTTTTCAACAGCGCTACGAGGATCACCGCCTGATCGTCAACGTCTGTGTCTACCCCGACGCGATACGGCACATGGTCCACATGCACATTCCCGGAAAGCTGCCGCTGGACGAATTGGCGCGCATCCGCCGTGAAACCGGCTATAGCGGTTCCGAAGGCGTCTGGGAGGGCACCGGCTACGCCCATTGGAAAAAGAAGGGCGACAACTATCCGGTCTTTGCGGACGTCTGGATCGACGGCTACGAGGGCCGCCCGCCGGCCCTGACGCGGTTGATGATCGAAGTGGTGAAGGCAGTATAACTAAACCGCACCGTCTTTTGCCCACTTCTGGCGGCCTTCCCACAACCAGCCGCCGAGAATCGACCCGAGCAGCGCCAGCAACCCGATAAATCCGATCGCCAGTGGCGCAACGCCGATACCGGTTATGACACTGGATCCGGTGCGCTTGATACCCACATAATCGGAACCGCCGAACACCGGACTGTTGCGCATCGCCGCAAAGCGCGGCATCGAAACCGCCTCGCCACCGGCGCGCCCGATCCGCCGCACCGTCCCACCGCTCGCCTTGGCCAGCGGCGCCAGCAAATCGGTGGTCGATACGACCTGGCGGTATTCACGCGGGTTCTCCGGCCCGACATTGACCAGCGCATTCAGCGTGCCGTCGGTCAATTTGTACAATCCAAGTTCGGTGACCTTCAGACTGGCCCGGCTCAAACCGGGTTCGCCAGCCTGCAGCGCGACAGTCTGCTTCTTGCCGGTCGGCGATGTCAGAACGACAGGCGGCACCTTGTCCTTCAGGCTCTGGCGGGTGATCGTGACTTGCGTGCCCTTGGCGCTGGCGCGCAGCGCCTCCTCTTCCAGTTCCGGTTCCTTCATCAGCCAGTGGGCGACCCGCCGCAGCAGTTCAAGGTGCGGACCGCCCTCGCGGTAGGACCGCGCCCAGAGCCAGATGTGATCGGACAGCATCAATCCGACACGGCCCTTGCCTTCGCGCGACAGGACCAGCAATGGAGCATCCTGCGCGCCCGCCATCACCGGCACGCCGCGCGACGTGCTGGCGCCGACCTGCCGGTACCATTCGCTCCAGGACGGTGGCGTGGACTGCGATCCCGGCAACCTCCGGGTCACCGGATGTTTGACGCCGGACTTGGTAATCGTCGCCCGGAAGGCGCGCTCAATCAATTGTCCGGTCGGGCGCGCCGGCGCGATCTCGCCAAGCGGCGAATAGAACAGGCCCTCGCTCGTAGAATAGTCGGGGCCGACCGCCATCATCAGCGCGCCGCCATTGCGCACAAAGCGGACGATGTTGCGGAAATAGATCGACGGCAGGATTGTCTGATCCGAGTAACGGTCGAAGATGATCAGGTCGAAATCCTTGATCTTGCGGCCGAACAATTCCGCTGTCGGGAAAGCGATCAGCGACAATTCGTTGATCGGGGTTCCGTCGCGCTTTTCCGGCGGCCGCAGGATCGTGAAATGGATCAGGTTAACGTTGGCGTCGGATTTCAGTAGGTTGCGCCACATACGCTCGCCGGCATGCGGGGCGCCGGACACAAGCAGCACTTTCAGCTTGTCGCGTACGCCCTCGATGGTGACCACCGCCTTGTTGTTGAGGCCGGTCAATTCGCCCTTTACCTCCGGAACGTCCAGTTCAATAACGTTCGGACCGCCATGCTCAACACGCACCGGAACTTTTATGAGCTGGCCGGTACGGGCGCGATAGCGGCCAACCTGTACACCGTCCCGCCGGATAAGCAGATCGATTGCCTCACCGCCGGAACTGGACGTGTCGTGCACCTTGACGGAAATCGTCTGGTCCTTGCCGACGAGGCCAAAGCGGGGCGCCTCCACCAATTCGATACGGCGGTCGCGCTCGCCCTCGCGTCCGGTAATCAGTGCATGCAACGGCGCCTTGAAGCCCAATTGTGCAACCGTCTTGGGGATGTCGTGAACGACGCCGTCGGTGACCAGCAATGCGCCGCCGATGCGATCGGGTGGAACGTCCGATAAAGCACTCGCCAACGCCTTGAACAATTGCGTGCCGTTGTTGTCGGCGGAACTGCCGCCCGCCGACACGAACCGCGCCTCGACGCTGCCAAGCGCATCAAGCGCCGATTTGATTTGCGAGCGGGCTGCGCGGGTCTGCGCCGCGCGCGGCCCGATTTTCTGGCTGGCGCTTTCATCGATGACGACGGCAACGACATCTTTCAGCGGCTTGCGATCCTCGCGCACCAGCGATGGATCGGTCAGTGCGAACAGGATCAGCACCAGGCCGAGCGCACGCAACCAGGTGCCGCGCCGCCCGGACAAAAAGCCGAGCGCGACAATGACAATCGCGCCGATAGCCAGCGCTGCAAGCAATGGCCACGGCAGCAACGGGGCAAGAGAAATGTTGAACTGGGTCATCGAAGGCTCAATCTCTCGATACCAGCGGCTACAGCCCCAGCCGTTCCAGGATATCGCGCGCATGCACCTGGTCGGCCTTGTAGTTTCCGGTCAGGGTATACATCACGAGGTTGATGCCGCTGCGCAGGGCAAACTCCCGGGCCCGCGCACCGCCCGATTCCATCGGGTACAGCGGCAGGCCGCGATTGTCGTGCGCCCATGCGCCGGCAAGATCGTTGGACGTGATAATGATCGGCGACACCGAATCGCCGGCGCGAGCCGGCCGGTTGGCCTGTTTCTTGTCAGGCGCCGGCAAGGCCTCAATCCATGTCTGGCCAACCGAATTGCGTCCCGTCACCTTGTCGATAAGATAGAACGTCTTGGTCAACACGTGATCGCGCGGCAGGGGCTCCAGCTCGGGCACATCAACACCGGCCAGCAAGACCCGCAACCAAGCCGTCTCCGGCGTGGGCGGTCCACCGGGACGATTGCGCGGCGCATCCCGCGTATCGAAGACGACGGTGCCGCCCTGCTTCATGAATGCCTTCAGCCTGGTGACGGCCGCTTGCGGCGGTTGCGGGCGGCTCGCGACAATCGGCCAATAGAGCAGCGGGTAAAACGACAATTCATCTCTTGCCGGATTGACCCCCATTGGGTCAGCGGGAACCAGCGCGGTGCGCGCGCCCAGGAGCCGCGACAGCCGTGTCAAACCAAGTTTGCTCGCCCGGTCGGTTTCCGCATCGCCGGTAAGAACATAGGCAAGCCGGGTCCGCAAAACCGACCTGAGCTCCTGCGCGGTCAGCGGCTTCGATGCCGCCTTGCTGCTCGCAGCGGGCGGTTTGGATGGTGACTGGGCCTGTGCGTCCAGCGTCGCTGCCCCAAGCGCCGCAACAGCCAGCACCGCAATGGCGGCCGCCGTGCCGCCACGCACCGCCGCACCCGCACGCCGCGACCGGCCGCGCCAGCGAAGCCCGCCGCTTATCCAGATCGAAGCCAATGCATCGGCAAGGAAGAGTAGAAATGCCGCGGCGATTATCCATGGCCGCAAGTCGACCGGTTTGGCAGGATTAAGCGCAACGCTATCCATGTTCAGTCCTGTCAGGTCCACCTTCACGAGCTTGTCCCCCGGCAGCAACGTATTAAGCGCCAGCATCGCTTCCGCGGGTCCATAGAATCCCGGCGGGTGATCGCGATTCGGCTTGCCGCGATAGTTTATCGCAACCGGCTTGGCGGTCACCGGCGGGTTGCCGAGCACCCCAAATCCATCCAGCGTGCGCACCGGCGCCGCGGTCTCGCCGGTACGGGCCGCCGCCCCGGAATTGTTCCGGGAATTGTCCGTACCGCTGGCTTCCCCTTGTGCCGCTTCGCCTGCCATCGCCACAATCCGCCGCAGCAATTCCACGTAGAGTCCCGATAGCGGCAGGTTCGACCATGTGGTGTCGGCAGTCACGTGCACCAGCGCGATCAGCCCCTTGCCACGCCGGTCGGCGGTAATCAACGGCGTACCATCGTCGAGCGCCGCCCATGTCTTTTGCGGCAAACCGGCATCGGGCTCCGCCAATACCTGCCGCAACACGGTCACCTCGCGCGGAACCGGCAATCCGTAAAACGGCGAGCCGGGTTCGAACGGCGCCAGCTTGCGCGGCTGGTCCCAGGACAGCGCACCGCCCAAAACGCGCCCGCCGCGGCGCAGGCGCACCGGCGTCAGATCCGTGCGCGCCGCCGCAAGCCGCGTACCGGCAAAGCGCAACAACACGCCACCTTCTTCGATGAAGGTTCGCAATTTTTGATCCGCCTGGCGCGAAATCGTCCCCACGTCGGCGAGGACTATGACCGAGGGATTGTCCTCCAGCGCCACGTCGATGGGATCGCGATTGGGCGCGCGCGGTTCGCGCACGTCAGCGAAAGGCGCCAGCGCCCGCACAAGATAATAATTCGGCGCCAGCAGCGGTTGTGCTGTATCGGCGGTCGCTCCGGAAATGACTGCCACGCGCCGGCGCTTGAATCGCGCATCCAGCAACGTAACCGCACCGGCTGTTTTCTCGCCCAGTATTTCAACGCGGGCGATCTCGTTGCGCAGCTCGATCGGCAACTCGAATTTGCCCCTGGTCTCGTTAGCGGTTCCGAACGAGAACCGCGCTTCGCCAACCGACAGGCCCTTGAGGTCATACGCTCTGAGCACGCCGTTCGCAGGCGCATCGGCGCCAGCGCGGCGCAGAATAATTTCAAGCGCGCCGGGCGCATTTATCGCTTCGACTGCGGCAACCGCCGATCGTTCGGCCAGCAATATCCGGATCGGCGCATCAGCACCGGCAGCGGCGCGCAAGCCCTCGGCGAATTTGCGCGCATTGCCCAATTCAAGCCCGCTGGCGATCCACAATACCTGCGTGTTCTTATTCGCCGTGAGAAACGACTTGATGGGTGCAAGCGCCAGCGTACGATCAGGTGAATAGGGAACCGGCTTCAGGGCCCGCAAGCGTTCCGCCGTCGCCTGCGGATCGGCCATCGCAATTTCGCGCGCACCTTCGGACAGCGCAACCAGCGCACTTGGCCGCCCCTGCCTGGCAGCGGCAAGAATTGCCTGCGAGGCGGACGTGGTGCGTTGCTCCCATCGGACTGCCGATGGCCAGCCATCGTCGAGGACAACAAGCAATGGCCCGCGCCCACCCTCGCCCTGCGGCGGCGGATTCCAGACCGGTCCGGCCATCGCCAGGATGATCAGCGCCGCCAGCAGCAAGCGGAGCAACAAGAGCCACCAGGGCGTTCGCGCCGGGGTCTCTTCTTTCGGCTGAAGATCGAGGATTAGTTTCAGCGGCGGGAAGGCAATCTCGCGCGGCCGCGGCGGCGTCAATCGCAGCAGGTAGTACAACACCGGCAGCAATGCCAATGCGCCAAGTACAAGCGGAGCGGTGAAAGCCAGCGGCAATCCAAGCATCACGCCATGCTCCCCGAGGCGAGCGTGCCATGCCCGGCTTCCAGCAGCATGCGCAAGTTCAGCAAGGCCTCCGACGCCGGCCGGTCTGTGCGATGGATGGCAAAACTCCACCCGCGCGAACGGCAGATCGTGGCGACCGCATCGCGATGGGCGGCGAGACGGGCAATGTATTCCTCTCGGAAACTTTGCGCCTCTCCGACCCGCAGCCGGGCGCTTGAATCCACGTCGAGAAATTCGGTGTGCCCCGTAAACGGAAAACTCTCTTCAACCGGATCCGCGATCATCACCACGTGGCCGATCGCGCCGCGGGACGCCATGGTGTGGATGGTGGTGCGGATTGCGTCGGGATCCGACAGAAGATCGCTCAAAACGATAGCTTGGGTGCGCGGCGCAAGTTCCTCGGCCGGAGGCAAATCCGCTGCTTCATGCCCGGGACGTTTTGCCTCCTCCGCCATCGCCTGCGCCAGGCGCTCGCCTATATCGCGCGCTGCAACAGGCCTCGTGAGACCCGCGATGCCAACACGCTCGCCGCCGCGCACGAGCAGATCGGCGCAGGCCAGGGCAAGAATAATTGCCCGGTCAAGTTTCGACTGGCTTGCAAGCGTCGATTGATAGGCCATCGACAACGAACGGTCCGGCCATAACCACACCGTATGCGCAGCTTCCCACTCGCGCTCGCGCACATACATGCGATCGTCGCGCGCCGACCGCCGCCAATCGATCTTGTGCGCCGGCTCACCCGACATGAACGGCCGGAATTGCCAAAACGTTTCACCGACGCCGGCCCGGCGCCGGCCATGCACACCATACATCACCGTTGCCGCCACGTCCTTTGCGGCAACCAGCAACGACGGCAGACGCCGCGCCAGATCAAGCGCATCATGCTGGTGCAACGCGCCTACGATTTGCTCTTCGCGATCGAGGAGCCTGGCATCGACCATGATCAGCCGATCCGTCCGGTGAGGCGTTCGATTACACCCTGGATGGTCTCTCCTTCGGCGCGCGCCGCAAAGGTTAGCGCCATGCGATGTTTCAACACCGGCTCGGCAAGGGCGGCAACGTCATCCAGCGATGGCGCCAGCCGCCCGCCGACCAGCGCCCGCGCCCGCGCCGCCAGCATCAGGGCCTGCGCCGCCCGCGGCCCGGGGCCCCAGGCGACGTGTCTGGTTATCTCTTCGTCCCCCTCGCCCGGACGCGCCGCTCGCACCACATCGAGAATGACGTCCACGACCCGCTCGCCAATCGGCATCCGCCGGACAAGGCGCTGGATCGACATCAGGTCATCGGCGCTCATTGCGCGCGGCGGCCTGGCCTCGTCTTCTCCGGTCGTGGCGATCAATATCTTCCGTTCCGCTTCCCGCGACGGGTACAGCACATCGATCTGCATCAGGAACCGGTCAAGCTGCGCCTCCGGCAGCGGATAGGTGCCTTCCTGTTCGAGCGGATTTTGGGTCGCCAGCACATGAAACGGCCTGGGCAGATCGTGCGGCTCGCCAGCGACAGTGACGTGATATTCCTGCATCGACTGAAGCAGCGCCGATTGCGTGCGCGGACTGGCGCGGTTGATTTCATCGGCCATCAGCAATTGCGCAAATACCGGCCCCTTGACGAAGCGGAACGAACGCCGCCCGTCCGCGGCCTCCTCCATGACTTCCGATCCTATGATATCGGCGGGCATCAGATCCGGCGTAAATTGCACCCTGCTCGCTTCAAGCCCCAGGACGACGCCAAGCGTATCCACCAGCTTTGTTTTCGCCAGGCCCGGTACGCCGACCAATAACCCGTGACCGCCGGAGATCAGCGTGACCAGCGTTTCCTCGATCACCTTTTCCTGGCCGAAGATAACCGTGCCGATACCGGCGCGCGCGGCCGCGACCTTTTCAAGCGCGTTCTCGGCTTGCGCCATCACCGCTTCGTCCAGCGATGCCGGCGAAGCCGAGGCGGTATCGTCTCCAGATGATACGCTCATTGGGCCTCCTGCAGCGGTCCGGGCGGCGATTCCTGCGCCGCAACCGCGAATATGATATGAGATAGTTTAGAGCGGTTTCGTCCTTTGTCGATTGCCCGCCGACGAAAATTTCCGTGAACCGGGAAGATATATCCAACCATGAACGTGGATTATGGCCGAAAACAGAAGCGATGAACGGAAAAACAGCACCCGGGTCCCTGATTCAGCTTCCGGTCTCGACGCCATAGCAGCAGCAGCCAGGCGTGCGGGAAAGGGACCGCCGCCCGTTCATTTGTGGAATCCACCCCATTGCGGCGATATAGGGTTGAGGATCGCCGGGGACGGTACCTGGTATTATCAGAATTCACCGATCGGCCGGAAATCCCTGGTGCAGCTGTTCGCATCCGTCCTGCGCAAGGATGACGACGAGCATGTCCTGGTTACACCGGTGGAAAAGATTTCGATTGCCGTTGATGACGCGCCGTTTCTGGCCGTCGAGATGCAGCGCACCGGAAACGGGGAAAACCAGGTGCTGGCCTTTCGCACCAACGTCGACGACTGGGTGGAAGCCGGGCCGGAACACGAGATCCGCTTCGACCATGGACCCGCACAGGGGCTCAAGCCCTATATCAGGGTTCGCGGCCAGTTGTGGGCGCTCGTGTCACGGCCCCTGTTTTACGATCTCGTCGAGGCCGGCGAAACGCGCAACAGCGACGCCGGAGAGGTATTCGGCGTTGCTTCGAACGGCGCGTTTTTCGTCATGGCCCGGGCCGGCGAAATCGATCTGTAGCGCGGCGCAAACCCAGACTGTGAAAGAGGACAATGAACGAGCGATCGCAACACGACAACAGTTTGCAGGCAAACGGAGCGGTGTTGTTTTCACCGGCCGAGGCGCAGCAGCGGTTGCGCGATCGGCTGAGTTTCGAGCTTCCGGACAACGTGTTCGATGCGCCGATCTGGCCGCCGCAAGGCGATCACGCGCTCAACCCCGATCTCGATACGAATCCGGTGGCGGCAAAAGCCGCTGCCGTGCTGGTTCCCCTGGTCGCCCATCACGACGGCGTCCATGTGCTGCTGACCTTGCGAACTTCAAAACTGCGCAATCATGCCGGACAGATCGCCTTCCCCGGCGGGCGCATGGATCCGGACGACCGCTCGCCGGTCGATACCGCCTTGCGCGAAACCGCGGAAGAAATAGGTCTCACTGCAAATGTGATCGACGTCGGCGGCTATCTCGACCCCTACCAGTCCGGCACGGGATATCGGATCATACCGGTTGTCGCGATGGTTCACCCGGGCCAGGAATTGCAGCTTAACCCGCACGAGGTCGACGATGCGTTCGAAGTGCCGCTTTCCTTTCTGATGGAACAATCCAACCACGTGCGACATCGCTGGGAACGCGATGGCGTCATGCGCGAGAGCTGGGCAATGCCCTACGGCGAGCGCTTCATATGGGGTGTAACCGCCGGCATCATTCGCCACATGTGGGAAAGGCTCTACCGCCCGTGAGCACAAAAGACGCTGACATCCACGATGGCCTGTTGACCGGCGCAGCGTTTTTCGACGATCCGGCGCTGCAATCGGTTTTGTCGTGCCTGAACGGCGGCGGCGAAGAGACCCGTATCGCCGGTGGGGCAGTACGCAACGCCCTGCTTGGCGTTCCGGTGCAGGACATCGACCTGGCGACGACAGCCCTGCCGGAGATAACAACCGCGCGCGCCAAGGCAGCCGGACTGAAGACCGTTCCAACCGGCCTTGAACATGGCACCATAACCGTAATCAGCGACGGCAAGCCGTTCGAGGTCACCACCTTGCGCGAAGACATCGAAACCGACGGCCGCCGTGCAAGCGTACGCTTTGGCCGCGATTTCAAGGCCGATGCCCTGCGCCGCGATTTCACCATCAACGGATTGTTCGCCGACCAGAACCGGCGCGTGTACGACTACGTCAACGGGCTAGAAGATATCGCAGCACAGCGTGTGCGCTTTATCGGCAACGCGGACCAGCGCATCGCCGAAGATTACCTGCGCATTCTGCGCCTGTTTCGCATGCATGCCGCCTATGGCGCGGGCCCGCTCGACAGGGAAGGCCTTGCCGCCGTCATCGCCGGGCGCAAGGGCATGCTGAAGCTATCACGCGAACGGGTTGGCGCTGAAACGAGCAAATTGCTGGTGGCCAGGCACGCTGCCGGAGCGGCCGCCGAAATGGCGCATGCCGGACTGCTTGGACCGTTGATCGGCGGCGTGCCGCATCCAGCACGCCTTGCCGGCGTCGTCACGGTCGAGGACGCCCACGGCCTGGCCGCCGACTTCACCTTGCGCCTGACCGCACTCGCTGCCCTGATCCCCGAAGACGCCGCGCGGTTGCAGGATCGCCTGCGCCTGTCGAACCTCCAGACAATGCGCATCCGCCGGGCGGTCCCGGCCTGGACCGCGATGCGCAATACTAGCGAACCGCCCCCAAAGACAGACCTTTACAGGCTCTTGTTCCTGCACGGCCGCCGGGCGGCGCTGGACGGATTGCTGCTTGCGCAGGCCAGTGCCGGACAGGCGCAAAACCTCGAGGCTTGGAAGTCCGCCTTCGCGTTTTTGCGCGATACACCGGAACCGCGCCTGCCATTTACCGGCGCGGACCTGATCAGACGCGGCGTTGAAAGTGGCCCGGCGCTCGGCGCGGCGCTCAAGCGCATGCAGGCCCTGTGGATCCGTGCCGGGTTTCCAAAACAGCCGGAGATACTGGCCCGGCTGCTGGACGAGGCGCTGGACGACAGCGTCGGCCGCGGCGCGGACTCGCCATAGGCGAAGGTTGCCGCTAAAATGCCCTCCGGAGTTGGAGTGGCGTATGAGCAGGGATCGCAATTTATCCGGCGAAAGATCGCCGCGCGATGTCGCCCGTTCGCTTGCCACGCGCGGGCGAAACAGGCGCCGTGAGGAAACGCGACCGCACCGCGTTGCCGGTTCGCGCAGCGACGGCATGTGGAAGCGCGAAACCTTCACGCTGCCGCGCCTGGAGGCTCGCGCCAAGGCCCGGGAATGGTTCGGGAAATTCCCCAAAGCCGCCTACATGACCGAGATCGAATTCTGGCGCGAATTGTCTGGCGGAGAGATCGAGTTCACCATCCGGCGTCTGCCGTCAGCGGATTGAACAGCCGGAGGCCTGAATAAAGGCCGTCCGGCAACACACCATACTTGTCAATTGAAATTGATAGAGGCCTTCACCTCCTTGATGAAGCTTTCCGGTTGCCTGGCAAGGTCCGCCGCTATCGCCTGAATTTGCGATCCGGGAATTGGCGCCACCCGCAACCGGCGTTTTTTTGCCGCCGCCAGCAGAGCCTTGTCGGCCCACGTTGCCAGGAACGCTTTCTGCAATGCGGCCACACGCTCTGCCGGCACACCATTGGCGACAAAATAGGGCCGTGCAAATTTTGATTGGGCGTAAATCGTCCGCATGATCTTTTTCTGCTTTTCAGTCTTGGCGAAATTATACATCAGCGGAACCTTGGCGGCGTTCAGGCCTGCATCGCCCTCCACCGACTGCTGCAGAAGAATGCGCGCCATTCCACTGCGCAAGTGATGGGCATAACGCGAGTTCAGCGAACTCAGGTTCATGCCGCACAGGCCGTGCAATTCGCCTTTTTCCATAGCCGCAACGATTGCCCGGCTACCCTTGTAACCAACGATCAGTTTGATTTTGGTCCCAAGCAGGTTCTTCTCCATCTGCGGAATGACGGTAAGCGTACCCGATCTGCGCGCGCCGGTCCCCAGGATCAGCTCTTTCGAAAAGATTTCCTTGGCGGTTTTTACTGGAGCATTCTTGGTTACCATGCACACAAACGTATCACTGGAGGCAGACCCCAGATAATGCTGCTTTCCTGGATCGTATGTCTGCTTTTTTCCTGACTGAAAAATACGCGCCAGCGGCTGCGATGCGGCAACACCCGCAATGGCGGTACCATCCTTTGGCGCAACGTTTGCGACATAGGCAGCCGCCACTTCGCCCGCCGCGCCGAACATGTTTTTTACCACAAAGCTGGGCGCGCCCGGTAAGTATTTTCCCATGTGCTGCGCCAGCAATCGCGCATAGGCGTCATAGCCGCCACCTGCGGCAAAGCCGATAAATATCGTTATTTGTTTACCCTTGTAAAAATCCGCGATGGCATCCTTCGCCACTGCATATGGCGCCGCCAATACCAGACCGGCGACAGCAGTCACACCAAGGCATGCAGCCTTTCTTGCAATACAGCCAATCATGATTGTTCCTCCCAAGCCCGGCAGCCCGCCCCTTTGGCGGCACTCCCTCATTGAGTATGCAACTTGTCCATCCGAACACAACAAGAAAAGCCGATCACAGCTTCATGCCAAGAGCGAAAGCCGGTTTTCACGCTGGTTCACTGAATGACAATACAGCTTGGGAATGCCGGCAACGATGCTCCTTGCTGCGGAATAGGTCAGCTATTGTTCATTCAGTCGGTTACCTGAAATTACCCGGCTCCTGGAACTGCCTGTCACCAACACCACAACCCGCTAGGCGGAAAAGTATCGCCCGAGCCAGTCACCGACGATTGCCCGCACGCGGGGGTTGTTTTCACCGAATGTGAAGTGATCAACATCGGACAACAATATCAGGTCGGTCGGTTGCCCCGCGCGTTTGAACATTTCGATGGACTGCTCGGTTGGCGTCACGGAATCATTGGCGCTGTGCAGCAACAACAGGGGGCGCGGCGCGATATCGCCCACGACGTCATCGGCGCGAAAATCGAACATGCTCTGCGCGGTCTCTGCGGGAAACTCGGTATGCCCGCCGGCGGATAAGCCACCGCGCAAATGCTCCGGAATTGGAACGATATCGTAGCGCGGCACCATCAGGGATTGTCCCGTTTCCGCCTTGTGCTTGCGACCGCGATCGAGCATGCCGGTGAATTTTTTCCAAGCTTCGGGTGTCGGATGCTGACCGCGGAACTTGCGCTCACCATCCCCCCAGCCTCCGGCCGAAATAACGGCGGCAACCCGGGTGTCCGTGCCCGCGGTATAGACGGAAACAGCCCCGCCGAAACTCGAGCCCATCAAGCCCAGCCGCGTACTGTCGACTTCGCTGCGCGTTTCCAGATAGTCCAGCGCCAGCTTCACGCAATCAACTTGCTCCAGGCATATCACCCGGCCGCGTTCGCCCTCGCTTTCGCCGCAGCCCGGCATATCGATTCGAAGCGTGGCGTATCCGAATTCCTCCAACATCTGCGCGCCAACGCGCGAGCTGCCGCCGTCCTTGTGGCCACCAAAGCCATGCAGCACCACAAATGCCGCACATGGCGTTTCGGCGGACGCCGATGGCGGCAGATACAAGATGCCGGCAAGCTTCAAGTCACCGTACTTGAGTTCAATTCGTTCCTGCATGGTTTCTTCGCTTTCTGCCATTGCCATCGTCCTGGTGCGCACCCGCAATTCGCGCTGCGGTCAATCCACCGGAAAATAGCGCCCGAGCCAGTCTTCGATCATGTGCGCAACACGCATGTCATCCTCGCCGAACATGAAATGATCGACGCCCGAAACGATCTGCAAATCCGCCGGTTGTTGCGCCGCTGCAAACAGGTCGTAAGAGCCCTCTGGATGGATTACGTCATCGCCGGCGCTATGGACCAGCAACAACGGCCGCCCGGCCATGGAGGCGACTTCGTCTTCGGTGTTGAAATCGAACGTCTCGATGCCGGTCTCGATCGAAAAATCGAATATCGATCGCGGATCGATATTGCCCCTCAGACGCTCCGGCACCGGTATCAGATCGTAGCGGTGCACCATCATCGGTTCTTCTCCGGCCTGCCGCTGGCTGCGGCCTTCGGCCAGCAGTTGCGAAAATTTCTCCCAGCTTTCCGGCGTCGCATGCAGATGGCGGAACATGCGTTCGCCGTTGCCCCAGCCCCCCTGTGCGATAACGGCCGCAACGCCCGGTTCGCGTGACGCCGCGGCCACGGCGACCGTTGCGCCATAGCTGGTGCCGCTGAGCGCAACGCGCGATGCGTCGATCTCATCCTGCCCGGCGAGGAACCGGAACGCGGCAATGGCATCGGCAATCTCTTCATTGGGTACAACCCGGCCGCGCGGCCCCTCGCTTTCACCGCAACCGCGAAAGTCAAACCGCAGGGTGGCATACCCCATCGCGCGATAGAACGGCGCCGACCAGCGCTGCTGTGGGCCGTCCTTGTGGCCACCAAAACCATGCATGACGATGATCGCCGGATGGGGTGCATTGCCCTTGTCCGGCAGGCCCATCAACCCCGACAGTGTCAAACCGTCCGACGAAAAACTGACCTCACGTTCCATTCGCTTTCCTCCCGCAGCAAGTATGGCGAAACAAGTCGTGCCGGGCAATCGCTCGCAGGCAGATCACAGCCGCCGGCCGGCGTGATCACGCGCGCGCCATTGTGCATGAACCATTGTTGGCGCATGATCGGTCAAAAGCAATCAAGCACATTGGACGCGATCATGTTCAAGGACGCCCAAGGACTACATCTTACTTGCGCATCGGAAGCGGCGGCGCGCGCCTTCGATCATGTCGTGGAAGGCTACATCCTCAACCGCAACGATACATCTCAGCGGCTGAAGGGTTTGCTGGCGGAAGATCCCGAATGCGCCTTGGCCCATGTCATGCGCGGCGCCTTCACCATGGGGGCGTTCAACACCGGAAACATGGAATTCATCTACAAGTGCCTTGGCGCTGCGCAAAAACATTCCGCCCGGGCAAGCGCCCGCGAACAGGCCCATGTCCAGGCGCTTGAGCTATGGGTAAGCGGCGATTTCGACGGCACCATGGGCGCATGGGAACAGCTTGGCCTGCAATACCCGCACGATATTCTTGCCTTCCGATTGCATCACTTTCTCGGCTTCTGGCTCGGCCGGCCAGCGGCAATGATGGCCAATGTCGAGCGCGTGCTGCCGCACTGGAACAGCGGCCTTCCCGGTTTTGGAACCGTGAACGCGTGCCGGTCCTTCGCCCACGAAGAGAGCGGCTCCTACGTCATCGCCGAGCATTCCGGTCAGCTGGCGGTCGAAATCGATCCCGGCGACATCTGGGCAACCCACGCCATCGCGCACACTTACGAAATGCAGGGCCGCCGCAGCGAGGCGCTGGCGTTGTTAAACAGACTGGAAGCCAATTGGGAAGGCGGCAACAACCTGCTGCACCACCTGTGGTGGCACCAGGCTTTGTTCCACTATGACCGGCGCGAATTCGACGCGGTGCTGGATCTCTACGACCGCAAATTCCGCAACCTGGATTCAGCCCTCACCCGGCAGATGCCGGACCTGTACATCGACGTGCAGAACGCCGTTTCCATGCTTTATAGGCTGGAGCGCGCCGGCATTGATGGCGGAGATCGCTGGGAAGAACTGGCGGACAAGGCGGCAGCGCGCAAAGGCGATGGCTCGAACCCGTTCACACTGCCGCACTGGATGCTAGCGCTGACCCGCGTGGCACGGTTTGATGACACCAAAGCACTGTTGGATGGCGCGCGGGCGTTTGCAGACAGGGCCCACAGAGTGCAGGCCGCACCGCTGCTGCGCGCCGCGATCCCGGTGTGCGAAGCGATTTTGCTCGATGCGCAAGGCAAGACCAGACAAGCCCTCGACACCATACGCCCGGCGCTGGGGGCCATGCACACACTCGGCGGCTCGCACGCCCAGCAGGACTTGCTGGAACGGGTGTTTGCGGACATGGCGATCCGCGCTGAAGCCCGCGCCGACCTTGAAATGATCCTCCAGCGAGTCCGCGCCAAGCGTCCAGCGCCACTGGAAGGGCGGACGGCCTGGAAAAATCTTGTGTAGTACGCCGGCAACAATAAAATGCCGATGCTCGAACGCAACTCGCTAGCCTCCGAGCACCCTGTCCAGAAACGCCATTGAATTTTTCCACGCCTTGCTGGAGGATTCTGCGCTGTAGCGCGATTGTTCCGGATTGAAGAACGCGTGCCCCGCTCCGGCATAAACCTGCACGTCGACGCCCGGATGCGCGGCCTTGATCTGCTCGATGCCCGGCACGTCGACGATATGATCGCTGTCGCCGTAATGCATGATCGTCGGGCATTTCGGTTTTACATTAATATTCTGAACAACGTGCGAGCCGTAGAAATTCACCTGCGCATCGAACGGCAATTCGGCCGATGAAATCCACGACCAGGTGCCGCCGGTACAAAAGCCGGAGATGATTTTGGGAATGCCTTCGCCTGTCGCGGCGGAGCATGCCGCGACATCGGCCAGAATCTGCTGCTTCGACAGTTTATCATACTGGGCGATGCCGGCCTCGCCGCCTTCCGCATCGTAGTTGAAGACGACACCGCGCTCGATGCGATCATAGAGCGCCGGGGCGATCGCCACGTAACCATCGCCGGCCCATTTGTCGCAGACATCGCCGATATGGCTGGTCAGCCCGTAGATCGCATGCAGTACTACCACGCCGCCCTTGGCCGCTCCGGCAGGATCGGACCGCCAGGCTTCAAACGCATGTCCATCGGCTGCGGTGATTTCGACCTTTTGCGCCATCTAATTTGCTCCCCTTGTTCAGTTCGCGTCCGTCACATCGACGCTTGTCAGTCTTGCGACGCCACGTCCGGCGTCTTCCAGGCCAGGTGCTGACCGCCATCAACGCAGATCATCTGGCCTGTGATACTTTGCGCCCCGGCGAGGTAGACCGCGGCGGCGGCGATCTCGTCAGGCGCAACCGCCTGCTCCAGCGGAATGTTTTCAACCTCCCGGGCAAATCCGGTATCGCCTTCGTTGATATTGGGAAGCACCGGCCCGGGGCCAATCGCATTGACGCGAATATCCGGCGCCAGCGCCTGGGCCATTGTTTGCGTCGCCGTCCACAGCCCCGCCTTGCTTATCGTATAGGTGAAATATTGCGGATTGAGCCGCCAAACGCGCTGATCGGCAATATTGATGATCGAACTTCCCGGCCTTAGGCATTTGCGGGTAAAGGCGGCGCTCAAAAAAACCGGTGCGCGCAAGTTGATGTCGAGATGCCGGTCCCAGGAATCGTAATCGACGCTGGCCAGGTCGTCCGGCTCGAATATCGATGCATTGTTGACGAGCAATGTCAGCGGCGAGTGCGCAAGCGATGCAGCTTCTTGCACAAGGCGGTCCGGTGTTTCCCTGTCCGTCAGATCGCCGGTGACGATTGCAGCCCTGGCGCCGTCAAGGGAAGCCGCGAGCCGCTCGGTAGCTGCACGCGATCGCGCGCTGGAGTGCAAAACCAGTTCAAATCCATCGGCCGCCAGCGCCCGCGCGATTGCCGCTCCAATCCGCCGCGTCGCACCGGTTATCAGCGCCGTTCCCCGATCGTCTGAGTGAACAGGTGTCGTCAACCGGACATTCCTTCAAAACTGCACAGGTCTCGCATGGACACAGGTTTGCACAGCACAACCGCCGGGGGAAGAGGCCAAACAGGGTTAACGCCCCATCCTGATTTTTATCCATCGGTTAACCGTTAATTTTTCGATTCTGTAAAAGTCTAGCGGCTAGTTTAACGCAATATTCGTGATGAATGAGATGTGAAACCGGACCGGGGCTATCCGGCGGAAACATCAGTGTAACGCGTATGGAGTAGCAACAATGAAAACCACTCTTGTGGCCGCAGGCATTCTGGCCCTTTCCCTTTCATGTTCGGCAATCGGCGGCGCCATGGCAGCCGACCTGCCGCAAAGAAGCGATCCGTCCCCGCCGCCGGCCATGGAAGCGCCGCGCACAACCTACAACTGGAACGGGTTCTACGCCGGCATCCATGCCGGCTACGGCTGGGGATCGTTTAACGGCGGCGCATCGGCCCTGTTCAAGGGGCCCACGGGCGCTGTTATTGGCGGCCAGCTGGGATACAACTACCAGACCGGCAACTTCCTTGTCGGTGTCGAAGGCGATCTGTATTGGGCTGGCCTGTCTGGCAAGCGGACCTTTGGCGGCCCGGTATTTACCCACGGCGCCGTGGACTGGGCAGGATCATTGCGCGCTCGCGTCGGTTTTGCGGCAGACCGCGCCCTTGTCTATCTGACCACTGGTTATGGCATCGGAAAAATTGCAGCGCGCGTCAACGACACAACCATACCGGCACTATTCGCCTCGTCTGGAACCCGCGGCGGATGGATACTGGGCGGCGGTATCGAATATGCCTTCGCCAACCATATTTCAGTGCGGACCGAATATCTCTACACACGCTACAGTTCCAAGACCATCCTGGGCGGCGCCTATCTCAGCTCGTCCGGCGTCTCGACATCTGTCGTTCGGATCGGCGCAAACTATCATTTCTGAGTACAACCCGGCGCGCCAACCTGGGGCGGCGGGCAACCGGACAAGCAGAAACCCCGGCAATTGCCGGGGTTTCTTGATTCCTATATGCACTGCTTGTGCGGCGGTCGGGACAAAAACGCGCATTGATTGGTTGCCCCCGGGAAACATGATAAGACCGGCTGAAACGCCTGCGATTGCCAAGCGGCGTCAACAAGATATGAGGAAACGATGAAGTTCGGCCTGTTCGACCATTTGGAACGCTCTGACGACCGTTCGCTCGCAACCCAATACGACGAGCGCCTGGAATTCGCCGCCGCCGCGGACGAAGCCGGCTTCTATTGCCTGCATATCGCCGAACACCATTCCTCGCCTCTCAACATGGTTCCGGTTCCGGGAATCTGGCTGGCGGCGCTGGCCCGCGCAACCAAACACATGCGCCTTGGGCCGCTGGTCTACCTGTTGCCGCTTTATTCCCCGCTGCGCATGATCGAGGAATTGTGCATGCTTGACCATCTGTCGAAAGGGCGGATCGAGATCGGTGTCGGCCGCGGCGTGTCGCCGTTTGAGATGAAATATCACAATGTCGACCACGACGTTTCGCGCGAAATTTTCGCCGACGCCTATGCTTGCATCCGCGCCGGCCTCGGCAAGGATGAGTTCAGCTACGATGGTCCGCACTACAAGTACGAAAACGTGCCCTTCCCGTTCAAACCGCTGCAACAGCCAACGCCGGCATTCTGGTACGGTTCGTCCAATACGACGGGCGCATCCTGGGCCGGGGAACAGGGCATGCATTTCGTTGCCAATGGCAGCGTCGAACACTCAAAGCCGAATATTGACGCCTATCGCGCTGCCCTGGCCAAACGCGGCGGCGTTGAGAAAATAAAAGCGGAATTTCCGGGCGGCGGGGTGGTGGGACAATTGCGCCACATCGTGATCGCCGATACCGATGCAGAGGCTCTCGCCATCGCCAAGCCGGCATTGGAACACCACGCCGCCTCCCTGAACTGGGTGCGCGAACGCAACCAGTCGACCGAATTTACCGCGCGGCTCAATATACATCGTGACACAAGTTACGAGGGCTGGGCGGACAAGGGCATGGTGATCGCCGGTTCGCCGGAAACCATAACCCGCGAGCTGGCCAAGCAAGCCGAGTTTCTTGGCGTCAACTACCTGTGCCTGTACATGTTCTTCGGTACTATGACATTGCCGCAAGCCATGCGCTCCCTAGAATTGTTTCGCACGGAGGTAATGCCGAAGCTCGCGCATCTGTAGCCGCCTCCCCGATCTGAGGTCCAAATGGCAGACCGCAAGCATTTCTTCTTTCTCAATGTCGGTCACTTTTTGGACCACATGTTCCTGCTGATATTCGCCGCGGTCGCAGCGCTTGTACTGGCGAGGGAATGGGGCCTGTCCTATGCGCAGCTGATACCCTATGCGACGCCGGGCCTGGTCGCTTTCGGCCTGTTTTCACTTCCGGCGGGCTGGCTGGCGGACCGCTGGAGCCGTGAAGGAATGATGGTCGTTTTCTTCATCGGTATTGGCCTCGCCTCAATCGCGACATCCTTGGCCAACTCACCCACCCAGATTGCTGCTGGCCTGTTCGTGGTCGGCATGTTCGCCGCGATCTATCATCCGGTCGGCCTCGCGATGGTCGCCCGCGGCGGCGATTCCATGGGGATGGACCTGGCGGTCAACGGCGTTTGGGGCAATATAGGCGTCGCATGCGCCGCACTGCTGACCGGGTTCCTGATAGACCAGGCCGGCTGGCGCGCAGCGTTCTGGTTGCCTGGCGTGTTCTCGATTGTGTTTGGGCTGGCTTACCTTCTCAGCTACGCCGATCGCGTCCCGCTGAAGAACGCCGCATCCGCGTCCGTGGCCAAACCCGCCGCTGAACCAGCAGACGGCAAATCCGGCTCCGAATTGCGCGCATTGCTCATCCGCATCGCCGCGATCATTTTCTTCACGACAGCCGTTTCCAGCATCATTTTTCAGGGCACCACGTTCTCACTGCCCAAAGTGTTCGCCGAGCGGCTGCACGGCATTGGCTCGTCGGCCACTTTTGTCGGATGGCTTGCCTTCATCGTTTTCGCCGTTGCCTCGTTTGCCCAACTGGTAGTCGGCCGGATGCTGGATACATACGGTCCGCGCAATGTATTTGCCGTGGTGGCATTGATCCAGCTTGTATTTTTCACCGTAATGCCGGGTCTCACCGATTGGACAGCGCTAGCGGTCGCGCTCGGCTTCATGCTCGGCGCGTTTGGCCAGATACCGATCAACGACTACATGATCGGCAAGATGGCCAAGTCGGAGCTGCGTTCATCTGTTTACGGTGTGCGCTACGTCATAAGCTTTGCAGTTTGGGCCACCGTCGTTCCACTGATTGCCTGGGTCCACCACAATTGGAGATTTGACGTCCTGTTCTGTATCCTTGCCGCATCCGCGCTGGCCATCCTGTGCGCGGTGTTATTGCTGCCCGGGCGTTTGCCGGAAGTACAGGCTGCGCCTGCCGAATGATTGCTCGGCGGCGCAAAGCGGCGCTGCGAATGCAACGGCCGCCAACCGCAGCAGCGCGTTGCTATCACTGGAATGGCATTGTTAGGAAGCCTCGCCACCGCGTAACGCATCCACCAGACGCTGCATGTCGGCCGGGAGCGGAGCCTCGAATTCCAGCATGTCTCCGGTAACCGGATGCTCAAAGCCCAGCCGTGCCGCATGCAAGGCCTGACGGTTCAACGCCTCCAGTGCGGCGCGCGCACCATCGTCCAGAAACTTCACCTTCGTCTTAAAGCCCGTGCCGTATGTCTTGTCGCCAAGCACCGGATGTCCGGCATGTTCCATGTGCAGGCGTATCTGGTGCGTGCGCCCGGTCTCCAGCTCGCATGCCAGCAGTCCGGCGATAACATCACCTTCGTGGTTCGCGAACCGTTCCAGAACCCGCCAATGGGTCACCGCTTCGCGCCCCTGGTCTCCCCGGACGATCGCCTGCCGTTCGCGGTTGCGCGGCGAACGCCCGACCGGCGCATCGATCGTGCCGTTCGGCCGCGACGGCGGCGCCCAGACTATCGCCTGGTATTCGCGCAACAGATGCAACGTGCGGCCGTGATCGGCGAACAGTTCCGAAAGGCCTTGATGGGCCGCATCGGATTTCGCGACAACCAGAAGGCCGGACGTGTCCTTGTCGAGGCGATGCACGATACCGGGGCGGCGCACGCCGCCAATGCCCGACAGGCTCGTCCCGCAATGGGCTATCAGCGCATTGACCAGCGTGCCACTGTCATGGCCGGCGGCGGGATGAACAACCAGGCCAGCAGGCTTGTTGATAACGACGAGGTGATCATCCTCAAATACGACATCAAGCGCGATCGCCTCACCAACAGGGGTGCTGTCTACCGGCTCTGGAATCTCGATTGTAATCGTTTGACCATGGCGCACTTTGGTCTTGGCATCGCCTGCAACCTGATCGTCGATGCGCACATCGCCGGCTGCGATCAATGCCTGAATGCGCGAGCGGGACAGGGCCTCGTTTGCCGCGACCGAGATCGAGGCCAGGAACCTGTCGAGCCGTTCGCCCTGCGCGTCCTCCGGCACAATCATGGTGCGCAATCCAGCCTGAGGCTGAACAAGGTTTTTCACCGACCGTTGCGAAACCGGCGGCTCTTCATCCATCATCTCATCGCGGTGGCGCATCTGCGCCCGGCGTTTGGCTTTGCTGTTCATCCGCCAGCAATAGCACAAGACGTTCCTTTGCCGTAGACATTGGTCATGAGCATATCTGCACATCGTCCGCCCGAAAGCGGCGAATATCGTTTCGCCATCGCCGGCGCCGGACCAGCCGGCCTCATGGCCGCCGATGTTCTGTCGCAGGCCGGACACCGTGTTGCCATCTACGAACGCATGAGGTCGCCGGCGCGCAAATTCCTCATGGCCGGACGCGGCGGCCTGAACATAACCCATTCCGAACCGCTGGACTCATTCCTGACGAAATATCGCGCTGGCGCCAAATGGCTGGAACCGGCAATAGGCAAATTTTCGCCAGCGGATATGCAGGCGTTTTGCCACTCTCTCGGCCAGGATGTGTTTACAGGCTCCAGCGGGCGCGTATTCCCGAAAAGCTTCAAGGCCTCCCCCCTTTTGCGCGCATGGTTGCGCAAGCTCGGCGCAGCCGGCGTTGAACTGCACCTGCAGCACAGCTTTTGCGGGTGGAATGACAAAGGCGCTGCGCTGTTCAAGAGCCCCGATGGCGAGATAAATGCGACAAGCGCCGATGCGCTCATCCTGGCGATGGGCGGCGCGTCCTGGCCAAAGCTTGGATCCGACGCCGCCTGGACCGGGACGCTGGCGAAACGCGGCATCGCCATAAATCCGTTTGTCCCGGCCAATTGCGGCTTCGTGGCGGATTGGCCTGCCCATATCGGCGAACGCTATGCGGGATCGCCGTTGAAGCCGATCGCCCTGCAATTTGCCGGCCGGCGTTACGTTGGCGAATGCATCATTACCGCAAGTGGCCTGGAGGGTGGTGTCATCTATGCCGCCTCGGCCGAAATGCGCGACGCCATAGCCGGATACGGCGAAGCCATCATTCAACTCGACCTGAAACCCAACGTCCCCGCCACCAAACTGGCCGAACGTCTCGCTGCAACACCGCACAAGCAAAGCCTTTCGAACCGGCTGCGCAAGGGACCGCGCCTGCGCGCGCCAGCAATCGCCCTTATACGCATGAACGACCCGCCGCAGGAGCCCGAAGCGCTCGCCCGGCTGATCAAGGCCTGCCCTGTCCGCTTGATCGCGCCGCAACCTGTCGCGCGGGCGATATCCAGCGCTGGCGGGATCTCGTTGGACAACCTCGATACAAACCTGATGGTAAAGGCAATGCCCGGCGTGTTCGCCGCCGGGGAAATGCTGGACTGGGAAGCGCCGACTGGCGGCTACCTGTTGCAGGCCTGTTTCGCCACCGGCGCAGCGGCAGCCCGCGGCGCGATGCGATGGCTGGAGGAGCAGGAACGCCTGAGTGGCAGGAACGGCTGAGTGGCAGGAACGGCTGAACGCGCCGGCCAGCTTGCATCGGCCCGGCGCGGCGGGCATGGTGCCGCCGAATGGAAATTCTCGAGGAGAAGATCATGGCGGACAAGCCCAAAGCATTGATCATCGGCGCTGGAGCCGGTGTCTCGTCGTCCATCGTCCGGCTGTTGCACGCAAACGGCTACGACATCACGCTGGCCGCCCGCAATACGGACAAATTGATGAACCTTGCAGAGGAAACCCACGCTTCCTGCTATCCCTGCAATAGCAGCGACCGCGCATCCGTGGAGAAATTGTTCGCCGCACTGGCGTCGACACCGGACGTGATGATCTACAATCCCTCCTACCGCGTACGCGGTCCCCTGGTCGAACTGGATCCAGACGAAGTGCAAAGGACCATCCAGACGACTGCTTTCGGGGCTTTCCTGTGCGCCCAGCAAGCAGCGAAAGGGATGCTGGAGCGCGGCTCAGGCACGATCATTTTTACCGGCGCATCAGCCGGCGTGAAAGGGTATCCCCAGTCCGCCCCCTTCGCCATGGGGAAATTCGCGTTGCGCGGTCTCGCCCAATCCATGGCCCGGGAACTGCATCCGCAGAACATCCACATCGGCCATGTTGTCATAGACGGCGGTATCAAGTCCGAGCGCCGGCCGGACGAACCGGGCGCTGACAAGCTGCTCGATCCGGACGCCATCGCCGAGAGTTACCTGCACCTGATCAAGCAGCCGCGCTCATCCTGGAGCTGGGAAATCGAAGTGCGCCCGTGGGTGGAGCGGTTTTAGCCACGGGCCGGCCATCGACGCCGCGCCGCTGGTTCCCTTTACTCTTCTGCCGCAATCGGATAATCCACCATCGCAATGAGCCCGGCGCACCCATTGCGGTTGCTGCCGGTTTTTTCTTGCCCGGAGCACCATCCGGGCGGAACGGATACGCGGACGTTTATCATGGCCAATGTCGTAGTCGTCGGCGCTCAGTGGGGCGACGAGGGAAAAGGCAAGATCGTTGACTGGCTGTCGCTGGAAGCCGACGTCGTCGTCCGGTTCCAGGGCGGGCACAACGCCGGCCATACGCTGGTAATCGATGGCAAGGTCTACAAGTTGTCGCTGCTTCCATCGGGCATTGTACGACCGGGCAAATTGTCCGTCATCGGCAACGGCGTTGTTGTCGATCCGCATCACCTGGTGAAGGAAATTGCTGGCTTGCGCGAGCAGGGCGTTGAAGTGACCCGCGACAACCTGCGCATCGCGGAAAACGCACCATTGATTCTATCCCTGCACCGCGAACTCGACGGGCTGCGCGAAGACGCCGCCTCCGGGGCGGGAACCAAGATCGGCACCACCCGTCGCGGCATCGGCCCTGCCTACGAGGACAAGGTCGGACGGCGTGCGATCCGGGTAATGGATCTGGCCGACCCGAATACGCTACACGCGAAGATCGACAGGCTGCTGACCCATCACAACGCCCTGCGCCGAGGCCTTGGCCAGCCTGAAGTTTCCCATCAATCGATACTGGACGAATTGATGGCGATTGCCGATGACGTCCTGCCATTCATTGACCGCAGCTGGGCGCTGCTGGAGGATTTGCGGCGGGCGGGCAAGCGTATCCTGTTCGAAGGCGCCCAGGGCGCATTGCTGGACATCGATCACGGCACTTATCCCTACGTTACCTCCTCGAACACGGTCGCCGGCAACGCCGCTACCGGATCCGGCCTCGGACCGAAGGCGGCGCAATATGTTCTTGGTATTGTAAAGGCCTATACGACCCGGGTCGGTGAAGGCCCGTTCCCCAGCGAATTGCTGGATGACACCGGCACGCTGCTGGCAACCCGGGGACACGAGATCGGCACCGTTACCGGACGCGGCCGACGCTGCGGCTGGTTCGACGCTGTACTCGTGCGCCAGACTGTCAAAACCTCAGGCATTGACGGAATAGCGCTGACCAAACTCGACGTGCTGGATGGATTCGAGCAGATCAGGGTATGCACCGGCTACCGCCTCGATGGCGAATTGCTGGATTATCTGCCAGCCAGCCAGGCGGCCCAGGCCCGCGTCGAACCTGTATACGAAACCATAGACGGCTGGGATGGCACGACACAGGGCGCACGTTCCTGGGCCCAATTGCCGGCCGCCGCGGTGAAATACGTCCGCCGGATAGAAGAGTTGATCGAGGCGCCCGTCGCATTACTGTCGACAAGTCCCGAGCGCGCTGACACGATTCTTGTGCACAACCCCTATCAGGACTGACAGAAAACATCCTCTGAACCGGGCCGGCGTGTGTTTCGTGAAAAATCGATCCCCGTGCTCGGGAGGCGATTAGACCCTGCCGGAAGCGGGAAATTTGCCAATTCCGCGTAAAGGCGCAGAAAGCCACGGAAAAAACAAAACTTTAGTGCAAGCTCGCGGCCGCTTGAATGTATCGTTTGGTGCTGTTTGCTGCGCGGCGCCAACAGGATACGGCCAAGTATATTCCAATTGACCTGCAGACCGGGAATGATCAAAACAAATTATGGCTGATTTCTACCCGCTTCTGAGTAAAGCTGTCTCCGGCCTCGCCGATCCCTCCCCGGAAAAGCGCCAGGCGATTTACGAACGCGCCCGCAATGCCCTTCAAGCTCAATTGAATGCCCTTGACCCGGCGCCCGATCAGTCGGTTATCGACGCCGAATTGACCTCGCTCGTTCAAGCGATCCAGCGCGTCGAACGGGAACTCGCGCAACCCGCGCCAGTGGCGCCCCCGATCGCGCAAGCCGCTGCCCCGGCCCGTAAACCCGGTATTGTTATCAAGCCGCCGCCATCACGCGCCCACCTGATGACGGCCCCCGTGCCGCAGGCGGCAGAAATTCCCGCCGCTGCGGATGCCCAATCCGGACAGCCATTGCCCGCAAGTGAAAACGCGCCAACTGCGCCGGCATTCACTACGCCGGCGCCCGGCTCCAACTACACCCTACCGCCGGAAAACCTCCAGCCGTCCGCATACTCGCCACCCGACCCGCCGCCGCCCACCGAAGGTGAAGGCGGCGATTCAGCCGAGGAATTCTCCGGCCGGCCCAGGGCCAGCGAAGCTTTCAGGCCACCGAAACGGCGGCTCGGCGGCGTACTGGCCCTGTTGACCGGACTGTTCGTTATCATTGCTGCCGGCGGCGGCTTTGTTGCATGGAAAATGCGGATACTGCCCGAGCGCTTCACCAGTGGGCAACCCCTCGTCGCCGCGTCCAAAACCGCTGACGCCAGCCAAAACGCCAGCGCGAAGAACACCGGCCGCGCCGCCGGACAGGCAAGCAAACCGGCGCGGCCCGTCACGCAACAAACCCCGGCGTCGAATACGTCAGCGGGCGCCAAGAAAGAACCGCAATCGGCCGCATCAACGCCGCAAGCAATTGCCGTCGCCCAACGCGCCGCATTGTTGGTACAGCCGCCTGCATCCGAGACAGACGGCAAGGTCCGCAATTACAGCGGCAACGTTGTTTGGAGTACACGCAACGTCAGCCGCGGTTCCGGCCAGCCCGCCTCGTTTAGCGTGCGTGCCGAGGTCACTATCCCCGATGCAAAATTCAAGGCAACGATGACGATCGAGAAAAACAGCGATTCAACCTTGCCGGCATCGCACATGGTCACCTGGCGCTTTCAACGCGAGGAGGGCGCAGCTATTCCCGGCATCACCGAAATCGGCGTGCTGCAAATGCACAATGACGACAGCCGTGTTGCCGAGCCGCTTGCGGGAGCGCAGGCAAAAATAACCCCCGACGTATATATTTACGCGCTCGCAGCGCCCGAGGCTTTGCGTGCAACGAACATGACGCGGCTGGAAAAACTCAACTGGTTCATCCTTCCGGTCAAATTGGATGACAACCGCGAAGCGCGGGTGACGCTGGAAAAGGGTCCGCCCGGTGCGCGCATAATTGCCGAAGCCTTCAGGAAATGGGGCGTCAAGACCGAAAGCCCGGCACAGTAAAAAAGCGGGAGCTTGCTCCCGCTTTCGTATCCGGATCGGTGTTTGTGTTTGCAAAGATCAGGCGCTGGCCGCCGCCGGCAACGCCCGCTGCTGCGGAATTGCCTCGATCGAAACCATCGCAGCCTTTACCGCCTCTTGCACTTTCTCGAATGCGCGCACCTCGATCTGGCGCACGCGCTCGCGCGAGATATTGAACTCGCCGGACAATTCTTCCAGTGTCATCGGATCATCCGAGAGGCGGCGGGCCTCGAAGATGCGGCGCTCGCGCTCGTTGAGCACCTCAAGAGCCTGCTGCAGCGCGGCGTGGCGATTATCGCCTTCCTCCTGCTCGACAAGCAGCGATTCCTGGCTGGGACCTTCATCGACCAGCCAGTCCTGCCATTCCGCAGTGCCTTCGCCATCGCTACGGACGGTTGAGTTGAGCGAGGAATCTCCGCCCAGGCGGCGGTTCATCTCGACCACTTCGCGCTCGTTCACGCCAAGGCGCGTAGCGATAACCTTCACCTGGTCAGGATTGAGATCACCATCCTCCAGGGCCGAAATCTGGCTCTTGGCCTTCCTCAGATTGAAGAAAAGCTTTTTCTGGTTGGCGGTCGTGCCCATTTTCACCAGCGACCAGGAGCGCAGGATATATTCCTGTATCGAAGCCCTTATCCACCACATGGCATAGGTTGCCAGGCGAAAGCCTTTTTCCGGCTCGAACCGTTTCACGGCCTGCATCAGGCCGACGTTGCCCTCGGAAATAACCTCTCCGATCGGCAAACCATAGCCGCGGTAGCCCATGGCGATTTTCGCGACCAGCCGCAAATGCGAGGTAACCAGTTTATGGGCCGCTTCGCGATCGCCCTGTTCGCGCCAGTTCTTGGCGAGGGTGTATTCTTCCTCGGGCTTGAGCATGGGAAACCGGCGAATTTCCGCCAGGTACCTGTTCAGCCCGCTTTCCGACGAAATGACGGGTAGTGCTGTAGACATTTATCCTCCTCCTGGCCCCCCCGTGAGGCAGGCCGGTAGGTCGCATATAGCCGACCAGTGGAACTCATATATGTACGCCAGACCGTGGCTTAAAGAGGGCATTTGAGCACTCTTTTCGCGGCGATCATCAATCCAGCGCCTGTTTTCGGCCGTTTTTCGGAAATTCCGCCTTGCTGGCGGCCCAAGTCCGCCAGTTTCGCAAAGCGCCGGACTCTCGGCGTTGTTATATATTAGAATAATCTAATATAAGAATGCAAAAAGGTTAACCCGTGGCAGATAAGAACGGCAGCCAGCCGGCAACCTCGTTGCCCTGCGGCGCTTGCACCGTTCAGCGTCCCAGGGAAACACTGCATGATTCCGGATTTTTGTTTTCAAGCGTTTTCTTCACGGAACCCTGCCCATACCCGGCCATGCCCGGCTGGTCCTTGTTTGAAATGTTCCCGGGACTCCGTGCCTGTTTTAGGCCGCGCGACTTCTTGCCGGTAGCGCAGACAATGCACCGCTGTTTTGGGAGGCTTGCGGCGATCTGATATGCAAGGAATAGTTCAACCTGCCGCAGACAATTTACCGGCAATCGGAGGAAACACGCATGAAGGCGATCCGGATCGAGCAGCATGGCGGTCCCGAAGTCCTGCAATTGGTGGACATAGACTTGCCCGATCCCGCTCCCGGCGAAGTGCGGTTGCGCCATACGGCAATCGGCATCAACTTTTCAGATATCAACGTGCGCCGCGGCGGCTTCTATTATCCCGAGCCGATGAAAATGCCGCTGACCCCCGGGAACGAAGCGGCCGGGATCGTCGACGCAATCGGCGCCGGCGTAAAGGAGTTCAACCCCGGCGACCGGGTTGGGTATGCAGGCATGGACGGTCCGTTTTACCATTTTACCGGTTCCTATGCCGAATATCGCAATGTACCCGAGGGCCGCCTCGTACGCCTGCCGGAAGGAATAAGCGAACAGGCCGCGGCCGCCAGCATGCTGAAAGGCATGACCGCCGCCAGCATCGTCCAGCGTTTGTACGTACCAAAACCGGGAGACACGATCCTCATCCATGCCGCGGCATCCGGGGTCGCATTGCTGCTGGTGCAATGGGTCAAACATCTGGGAGCAAAAGTCATTGGCACTGCCGGTTCACCTGAAAAGGCAGCGATTGCAAAGGCTCATGGTTGCGATGAGATGATCCTCTATCGTGAAACCGACTTCGCGCCGGCTGTCATCGAGCTGACTGGCGGTGCGGGCGTGCATGCCGTTTACGATGGCGTCGGCAAAGATACCTTCGTCAAGAGCATGGATTGCGTGCGGCCATTCGGATCCCTGGTCAACTATGGCAATGCATCCGGCCACGTTCCGCCCATCGACCTGTTATGGTGCGCCGCCAAGGGTTCGTTGAGCGTCTCGCGGCCCGGCGTGCATTTTCTCATCCACAAGACCGCGGACCTACGCGCAAATTGCGCCAGCTTTTTCGAATTCGTCTCCAGCGGCGCTATCAAGGTTCAAATCAGCAAGACCTACAAGCTGGAAGAGGCCGCGCAGGCCCATCGTGACGTTGAAGCCGGAAAAGCGACCGGCTCCATGCTCATTATCCCGTAGCGGGCACTCGCCTATATCAGGCAACTCAGTTCACGCACCCGGACCGACAGGATCGTCAGCACGTACATTGCAAACTCCGGCTGCACCCGTACGATATTGAGAAATGCGTCGCGGTCCAGGATGATCGCATCGACGTTGCTTTTGGCAAGCGCGCTGGCGCTGCGCGCCGAACCGTCGATCATCGCCATCTCGCCAAATACGTCTCCGGGCCAGAGCGTCGAAAGGTCATCGCCTTCCGATTGCAACGTAACTTCGCCGTCGGTGATCAGGTACAGCACCTTTCCGGTATCGCCCTCGCGAAAAATCTGCTGACCCGCCTGGAACCGGACGTGCTTGCCGCCATTGTTTTCAAACAGCGCCGCATCAAAACCAAATTTTTCCATTACATCCTCCCCGCCAGCCTGGATTGTATCGCTATCAGCGGTGCAAAAACAAACAGGCGCACCAAGAATTCGGCGCGCCCGCTTTACCATCGTCTGGCGCTGGATCAATTCGGCAGGTTGCGAGGCCTGATGCGTTTGCCTTCAGGCCATTGCACCTGCCATCCCAGCCGGATTTCCTTTTTTGCCTTCGGTTTCAAGTCGAACACGAAGGCAAGAACCCCGCGCCGGCCATCGACATTCTTCTCGCTTGCAGTCGTGTTGGTCGGACGCGGTGTAACGACGATTTTGTCGTCCTCGGAAATCGGGAGCCTATCGAGAATACGCACCTTCACCACGAACGGATGCAAATTCGTGACAATTGTCTTGAAGTCCTGCACCTGACTGCGATTATTGCCAATCCATCCCGGTCCCGATTGCTTGCGGCTAACCGGTGTCCGCTTGACGCGAACCGAATCGTCAGCACCGAATCCAAGCGCCGCCTTGTCACCGGGCGCTACAAGCCTGAAACGTCCACGACCCGCGTAGGTCCCGTCGCGATGCAGGTTGACGATGCCTGGCAAGATCGGCGTATCGCCCTTGTTGACAAATCTTGCTTCGAGAAATGCAATTGCCGACAAGGCCGGTGTAGCGCGTACCAGCAGCTCCGGTTCGATCCGCTGGGAGTCGATACGCAGGATGCGGGCGGAATTATCGGCCTTCAGATCGACCTTTCCCGGCACCCGGAACTGCGCCTCATAGGCCCCGGCCAGCACTTGCGCCTGCTGCTCGCGCGCAGGAGCCGTGGCCAGTATCCCTCCAGCCGGACGCCGGGTAAGGCAGGGCCGGCGGCGGATCGTAGAATTCCAGCCGTTGCGCCATCAGGTTTGGCGCCTGCGTGCCCCGATTGGTCCGCACGGTTGAAACCGTTAGCGTTACGCTGTTCCAATCTTCCCCGGTCCATTGCACCACCGAGGCACGGCGAACCAGTTCCAGCACCGGCTTTCCCGGCTTGGCGGCGGCTTGCAAGCGCGCATCGTAGACCGGCCGCCAGCGCGCCGCCCGCACCCGGTAGGTCAGGTACAAACGCGCCTTCCCGGCAGCAGCGCCACTGACGGAAATACTAACGATCCGCCGCGCCCTGGAGCCAGAAGTCTTGCCCCGGTTCGAGCGCCGCAGCGCACGAATTTCCTCGCTGACCCGCCTTTGCCGCAATTGCACCGACTGAATTTCCTCCGCCACTTTCGAAAGACCATCGCTTACGGCGTTCCACGCCTTGTCCCAATCGGATACCCGCATTGGAGCAGCTTTCTCACCGAGCTTTTCCGGACTGGCCTTCGCATACCGCTGGATCATCGCCCGCTTCGCCCGCAAGGCCGCAAGCTTTTGATAAAGAAGCGACCGTTCATTGGTCAGCTCTCGCAGCTTTTCCGCCAGCGGCGATTTTCGCGTTACCTGTAATGGCGCAACCCGCGACTCAACCGACCCGATCACCAGCCCGGCCGCACCGGCAGCCCGGACACGCAGGGAATTCACGTCCAGGGAGATCGGCAATCCCTTGAAAACAAGCTGATGGGCGCCAGCGGGGATATTGGCGTCTGCTACCCGTCTGACCTGTGCGGCATCCGGAAAGACTGTCACCGCTTCAATCTTCGATGCCACATCGATATCGGCAGCCTGCGCCGGAAAGGCCCAACCCAGCGCCGCCAGCGACGCTCCGCCGGTAAGCACAAGCGCTCTGAGCGCTCTGATTAGCACTGGCGTGATTTTTATTCCCTGCGGACCGGTCAATTCTTCTGGTTGCATCGAATTTCCCTTCAATGGTTGCCAACAAACTTGTCCCGGCGCATTTCCCCGCCAGCGGCCGCGCACCAGGCTGCTTCGGCGGGACCGTGGCTATAGGCCTGTAAAATATGGTCACAGAATGACCGGCATGGAGTGACACCGCGAAGTGCTCCCGGTGGCGCGCCATGCGATCCCGGGTTGCGATTGTGTATTGCCGGATGCACCGCCTGGCAAAATCCGCTATGGCTTTCTGGATGATCGCGGGCTGGGACTGCGCGCAAGAGATCTTTTTGACCGCCGGGAAATGCCCGCAGATGGTGCTACGCCTGCTGAAATCAGCCTGGGGCAACCCCTGGCTTCTGATCCTGCTTTGTTTGACGTTCTGGGCGAGCAACGTCGTTGCCGCTCGCCTGGCTGTCGGCGATGTGTCGCCAATGGTGCTCGGCAGCATGCGCTGGATCGTCGCCAGCGCCATTATGACGCCTATTGTCTGGAGGCAATTGAAGGATCACAGCCAGATGATCCGCCAGCACTGGATCTACCTGACCCTCATATCGCTTTCCGGATTTTCCATTTACAGCCTGATTTTCTACGCTGCCGGAAATTTCACCAGCGGCGTCAACATTTCGATGCTTGTTGCCACGGTACCGATCTTCACGATCGTTATCGCGTGGATTTTCGCCAGGGATCCGGTCGGCCCGGTAGTAGTCGTCGGCGTCTTCCTGACGGTTCTCGGCGCCATCGTCGTTGCAAGCCGCGGCGACCTGGACGTGTTGCGCGACCTGCGTTTCAACACCGGCGACCTGATGATCCTGGCGGCCTCAATCCTGCACGCCTCGTTTACGGTAGGCCTTCGCAAACGCCCGCCATTCCCGCCAATGGTATTCTTCACGATATTGGCAATCATCGCGCTCGTGAGTTCCCTGCCCGCTATCGCCGCCGAAATTGCGCTCGGGCATTTCATTTGGCCTTCCTGGCTCGGCATTGCCATTCTCATTTATGCCGGCACCTTTCCAACAATTGTATCGCAGACTTTCTACATGCGGGTTATTGAACTGATCGGGCCACAAAGGACTTCGCTGTTTTACAACATGGTCCCGATCATGGGCGCGATGATGTCTGTCGCCTTCCTGGGCGAGGACTTTCACCTGTATCACTTCATTGCGTTTCTGTTTGTGCTGGGCGGCATTGCGCTCGCAGAATTGTGGCGGATGCGGCGCTGATGGAACCGAAAACAGGTCCTGCATCGCTGTGGAACTGGATTGTCAACAATCCCTGGGTCCTGCTGGTTACGACCATGTTCATTTGGGGCGGCAACACGCCCGTGATCCGCTCGGCGGTCGGCGAAATTTCGCCAATGGTCATCGTCAACCTACGGTGGCTGATTGTCGGCATCTTTATCCTGGTGTTCCTGCCGCGGGATTTCGCCCAGGACTGGCGGAAAATGAAGCGCAAGCCCTTCCTGCTGCTGTTCATGACCCTTGTCATGACTGCCTCCAATGCGCTGGTATTCTCCGCCGCGCAATACACGTCCGGAATCAACCTTTCCATCATGCAAGGCGGTGCGCCGATCGTGGTCCTGCTTGGAGCGCGCATCGCGTTCGGCGTTCGGATCGGCTACCTTCGCGGCGGCGGCGTCTGTCTTTCCATCCTCGGGATATTGTTGCTTGCAACACGCGGCAATCTGGCGGCAATGGCCGGACTGTCATTCAATCGCGGCGACATATATATGCTCAGCGCGGTTTCGCTTTACGGCGTTTACGTGCTTGTCCTGCGCCTGCGGCCGCCGATTTCCAACTATTCTCTGTTCTGCATGATCGCGATCGGGTCGTTCTTTGCCTCCATGCCGCTCATCGGCTGGGAATATGCGCAGGGCGCCACCATCTGGCCGAGCTTCAAGGGCTTTCTGGCGCTGCTGTATGTCGCTTTCCTGACAAGCATGCTCGGACAGATCATGTTCATGCGCTCGGTTGACCTGATCGGGCCCGGGCGTGCGGCGCAGTTTCAAAATCTCGCGCCGGTCATTGGCGCGGTCCTCTCGGTTCTGTTCCTCGCCGAGATATTTGCCTGGTACCATGCGCTCGCACTGGCCTGCGTGGTTGGCGGCATCCTGATCGCCGAACGATATGCGCCGCCGGGATAGGCAAAACGGCGGACAGGACCTATCCTGCGAACCATGCAAGCCCGGCGCTTTCCGGTTGCGCAGCGCTGCAATCGAACCGGCCGCGGGAGAAGACGATGCAAAACGCCTATGCCGGCAACAACATCACCGGCACCAACGGACTTGTTGCAGTCGACAAGGTTGGCAATACGATCCACTTCTACGACCCCAGTACACTGGACCAGGTATCGAGCTTTCCGGGGCCGGAGAAATGCGTCCATGAGCTTGCAATCAACCCGGACACCAGCAAAGCCTATGTCCCGCTTTACGGTGACGGCATCTACGGCTCGAACAAGAATCCCAACAACAAGATTATCGAAGTCGACCTGCACCAGCGATCGCTCGCCCGCGTGTTCGACCTGGGCGGCATACTCGCACCCCACGGCATGGCAGTAGCGCCAGACGGATTGTTATGGGTGGTCTGCGACATTCCGGACCTGTTGATATGCCTCGATACAAACACCGGCGAAATTGCCGGCCAATACCCTTGCCCCGGAAAGGGGGCCCATCAAATGGCGCTCTCACCTGACGGGAAGCAGGTTTACGTGTCTCACAAGGAAGGCCCGGTTGGAATTTTCGATATTCCCGGCCGGACGTTTACCGGAATCCAGAAGGTTTCCGGGCAGCCGCGCGGAAGCGGCAATGGCAGCGGTTCGGAAGGCATCATGCCAACCCCGGACGGCAGGCAGGTTCTGCTGGTCGACAACGCGGCAAACGATCTTTTGGTGTTCGACGCGAAAACGCATAGGGAAGTCGATCGCATTGTGCTGACCGGCAATGTCCTTTCCAATCCCAAACGGTCCAGGCTCGCAAAGATCCTGTTCTCGCCCGACGCCGCGACTATCGCCATCACGGCCTATGCCGCCGGCCTTGTCTGGCTGCTTGATGCGACAGATCTGCGCAACCAAACGCCGGTCAACATCGCCAAGGGGCCGCAAGGCATGGCTTTCTCCCCCGATGGCGATACGCTGCTGGTTTCGAGCCACGACAGCGGTCTCTTGACGTCCATCGACCGGCGCACAAAAAAAGCCACCGCCGCCCATGACGGCGGCAGCGGCATTGAAGTGCTCTGCTGGTATTGATGGTCCGCTCAGAAATTCAGCGGTTTGACCTGGTGGACGCCTTCCAGATTGCCGATGGCGTCAATCATATCTTTGGACAGAATGTCGTCCACGGCGACCAGCGCAATCGCCGCGCCACCCGGCGCGTCGCGGCCTAGCGCAAATGTCGCAATGTTGGTCCCGCTGTTGCCCAGTACGCCTGCGAAGCGGCCGATAAAACCCGGTTTGTCCGCATTGGTCACATAGATCATTGCCGGGGAGAATTCGGCGTCAATCTTGATACCCTTGATATTCACGATACGCGGCTTTCCATCGTGGAAGACTGTCCCGGACACCGACCGTTCCTGACGTTCGGTCACCACGGTCACGGTAATCAGCGATTCATAGTCGCCGGCCGTTGCACGTGTGACTTCATCGATCGTAATTCCACGCTCCTTGGCAACAACCGGAGCCGACACGACATTTACATCCGACAACATCGGCCGCAAGAAGCCAGCGATCGCGGCAGCCGTCAATGCCTTGATCTTGAGATCGGCAACCTGACCTTCGTAGGTGATTGTCAATTTCTTGACGCCGGTCTCGGTCAACTGCCCTGCAAAAGACCCAAGCCTCTCGGCCAGTTCGACGAACGGCCGCAGCTTCGGCGCTTCATCGGCTGTAATCGATGGGAAGTTGATCGCATTCGAAATCGCGCCACTCATGAGGTAATCCGACATTTGTTCTGCAACCTGCAGTGCAACGTTTTCCTGTGCCTCGGTTGTCGAGGCGCCGAGATGCGGAGTGCACACAACATTGGGGTGACCGAACAGCAGGTTGTCGACGGCGGGCTCTTCGGAGAAAACGTCGAAACCTGCTCCGGCAACGTGACCGGAATCGAGGGCTTCGCGCATCGCTTTTTCGTCCACGAGTTCGCCGCGCGCACAATTGATTATCCGCACGCCTTTCTTGGTTTTGGCGAGATTTTCCGCACCAAGAATTCCACGCGTTTGCGGCGTAAGCGGCGTGTGCAGCGTTATAAAATCGGCGCGCGCCAGCAGCGCATCCAGTTCAACCTTTTCAACACCAAGCGACCGGGCGCGCTCAGGCGTAAGGAACGGATCGAACGCCATGACTTTCATCCGCAGACCGATCGCGCGTTCGGCGACGATGGACCCGATATTTCCGCAACCGATGATTCCAAGCGTCTTGCCGGTAATTTCCACGCCCATGAAGCGGTTCTTCTCCCACTTGCCGGCCTGGGTCGATGCATCCGCCTGCGGAATTTCGCGTGCCACGGCAAACATCATGGCAATGGCGTGCTCTGCCGTGGTGATGGAATTGCCGAACGGCGTGTTCATAACGATGATGCCACGCGCCGTGGCGGCTGGAATATCGACATTGTCAACGCCGATGCCGGCGCGGCCAACAACCTTCAGGTTGGACGCCGCTTCAAGCAATTTCGACATAACTTTCGTCGCCGAACGGATGGCAAGGCCGTCATATTCACCAATGATGGAAGCCAGCTTTTCCTTGTCCTTACCGAGAGCGGGCTGGAAATCGACTTCAAGACCGCGGTCGCGGAAAATCTGGACCGCGGCTTCCGACAGTGCGTCGGAGATCAGAACGCGAGGAGCCATGACACATGTCCTTTTGCACAATGGAGATAATTGGAAGGATCATCCGGGCAGCATGCAGTGGCGGTTTTGACGAAGCGCCAAGTGCACGCCCGGCCCGGGAGTGAACTGGTCTCAGGCTGCGGGTGCGAGGGATGATTTCGCGCTGGTGAACGCCCAATCCAGCCAGGCAGTCAGATGCTTGACATCGGGCGTTTCGATCGTCGCCCCACACCAAACGCGCAGACCCGGCGGCGCATCGCGATATCCATCAATGTCATACCCTGCGCCTTCGGCTTCCACCGCTGCGACAAGGCTTTTGACAAACGCGGCCCGCTCTTTTTCCGGCAAAGCCGTGATGGCCGGATCGACGACCTTGAGGCACACCGATGTATTGGAGCGGATCGCTTCGTTCGCTGCAAGGAAGTCAACCCAATCGGTGCGGGCGACCCATTCCGCCATGGCGGCCAGGTTGGCGTCGGCACGGCCAATCAGACCTTCGAGTCCGCCAATCGATTTCGACCACTTGAGCGCATCGATATAGTCCTCGACGCACAACAGCGACGGCGTGTTGATTGTGTCGCCGGCGAAGATGCCCTCGATCAGCTTACCATTGTTCGTCAGCCGGAAAATCTTCGGCAGCGGCCACGGAGGCGTATAGCTCGTCAAGCGTTCAACCGCGCGCGGGCCAAGAACCAGCATGCCGTGCGCAGCCTCGCCGCCCAAAACCTTCTGCCAGGAGAAAGTCACGACATCGAGTTTGGAATAGTCCAGCGCTTGCGCAAAACAGGCCGAGGTCGCATCGCAAATCGTCAGGCCGGCACGATCATCGGGAATCCACCCGGCATCGGGTACGCGCACGCCGGAAGTCGTGCCGTTCCAGGTGAACACGACATCATTGTCGAAATTCACCGCCGACAGGTCCGGCAATTCTCCGTACCCGGCCTTCAACACGCGTGCGTCTTCCAGCTTCAGCTGTTTGACCGTATCGGTCACCCAGCCTTGGCCAAAGCTTTCCCACGCCAGCAGGTCGACGCCGCGTGCGCCCAGCAGCGACCAAAGCGCCATTTCCACCGCGCCGGTATCCGACGCCGGGACGATGCCGATGCGGTAATCGTCTGGAATCTCCAAAATTTCCCGCGTCAAAGCGATCGCCTCGCCGAGCTTCGCCTTGCCGGCCTTAGCGCGGTGAGATCGCCCGAGCGGCGCATCTGCCAGATTTTGGAGGGACCATCCGGGGCGCTTGGCGCACGGGCCGGACGAAAAATTGGGATTGCCCGGCTTCACGCCAGGTTTATTTGCAGCGGTCATGAGTTCCATCCTCTCAGATGGTTGCCTCTCGTTGGGGAGAGGTGGCCCGCCGGTGCAAATATGGAATGGGCCGCCCGCTGTCAAGGGCCGCGTACCGCGTGTGGCAATTCCACGCGCCCGGACATTGCCGGATAACCCGGTTATCGCTAGTCCAATGGCAGCGGACAAAATACATCTCGCGCCACGCCGCGGGCGCGCGATCGGGAACCGTTTGAACTGCTAGTCGATGCCGTAGCGGAACCCGATACTCACGTCCTGCGCGGTATTGGCTTTGCCCGACGTGCTCCACTTTCCCATGTTCAAATAACGGTAACTGAATTCGATTTTGGCGTTTGGGCTGATCTTGTAAGCAAAGCCGGCCATGAGCGCCCAGGCGAAGTTGAACTTGGTTTGGCTCAACGATCGCGCGCGGCTTTGTACGCCAAACTGGTGCGCGGGGGCAAGATTTCCAAACGCATCCATCCAGATGATCGGGAAGCCGCCCGGCGCTACCAGGTTGCCGTTATACGGGCCGTTATTGGCCGTATCGATCCAGTTGTAGTTGCCGGTTACACGGCCGTAGGCAAGGCCGACGCCTGCGCCGACGAATGGTGTAACATCCGCCCACGTACCCAGGTCGAAGTATCCATTGACCAGGAAAACGCCGCGATTCAGGACAGCCGACTCCGTCGACCGGCACTGATTTTGGATTGCATAGATGCCGATATTTGTACTTGTTGCAGGATCCGTCAGCCCGCGCACTTCAATCGGACAGGAAAATGTCGCCGCCGAAACCCGGTTGCTCGAGACGCGGGAACGCCATTCACCGGTAACATCTGTCCGGAACCAGTTGTTGATCTGGTAACCGAAGCCAATGGAGAAAGCGGCAATGTTGTTCAGCGACCGCGAATTGCCCAATGTTCCATCCGCCGATAGCGGCGGAACATTGTCACGCGACCACGTAGCCGCCCCGCGCAGATACCAACCGGTGCCGAACGTCTGGCGTTTGTCTCCATACGTTACCCGCGGCGTATCTTCCGGAAATAATTTGTCCGCTGCCAGCGTCTGCGCCACGCCGCAAGACAGAAAAAAAACCCGCAGCCAGACATCTTATCGTCGCGATACGTAGCATCATTACATCCCTAGCGCCGCCCGCTGATCAGACGATGTCGATTTCGCGATTCAATTTGGCAGCTATTGTTTAATACGCGATTAACCATAAAAATAATTGGCGGTTGACAGCAGGGTTCATGACTTGCAGCGCGGCCACGCGAATTCGGGAACTCCAGGAACCGGGGGTACCGGTTTAGTTGAATCGCTCGAACGGACGCCAATGAATCGCAACAACCGCGAAAACGGATCCTTGCAGCGTCGAAAACCAAGCTCGAACCGGATAGGGAAATGCGCGTCCAGTTTTCCTAGCGCTTGTCGAGGCAACCGGGGGCGTTCACGATTCGGCTTTATGCAGCTGAGTTGAAAATTCGGGCCTGGCGCAACTTGGGGCGGGAAACTGGCAGCGAGTTCTTCGGAGCACTCCATGCACAAAAAAAGCGCGGCCATTGCCGCGCTTCTTGATTTCGCTGTTGATACCTTCAGTACTTGCGAACAATCGGTGGCTGAACCGCGACGCGCCGGGGCGCAGGCGAAGCAAACATCCAGCGGAATCCCATCCGCAGGTCGTGAATGCCTGAGCGGCGCATCTCGAGCGCGACCGAACAACTTTGCAGTCCCGGACCGAACGCATTACAGGCTGGCACAGACGAACGGGCTTCACCAATATTCAAATAGCGGTAACCCAGCTCCATTTTCAGGCGCGAATTAACCGTATACGCTGCGCCCGCCATCAGGGCCCATGCAAATTTTGTCGTCGTGCGCGATTTGAAGTTGCCGCTGGTACTGGAAGAAGCGCCAGCACCCGGTCCCGCGAACACGTTGGAATAGCCAATATCGGTCATTCCATGCAACGTGTTTCGGGAAAGGCCGACACCAACGCCGACAAACGGTGTCACCCCCGACCACGTGCCAAGGTCAAAATATGCGTTCAGCATGTATACCATGGAGGTCAGGTTGCCGCGGTAGAAATTTCGCAGCACAGTGGAGCTGCCAACCACGGGATTGGTATGGACGAGCTGATCCTGCGATGAAAAGTTCGATGTCCTGTATTCGGTGGTGAAATCCATCCGGAACCAGTTGTTGAACTGGTAACCGAAACCCAGGCCAACGAATGGCGAGCCGGAAATCGCCGCAGGCAGGATGCTGTAACTTTGCGGCACGAACGTCGCAGAACCTTGCGACAACGGGCTAGGCGTTGCCCGCATATCGGTCTCGCGATGCAAACCGATACCGACGTCGCCCCGGATATACCAGCCGGAAAAATCCGGATCAGGATCCACAACCGGCGCTTCGATACGTGGTGCAGGCGGCAGCAAATCGGCCGCATGGGCAATTCCGCCCATTCCCACGACAATCGCGCCTGAAAGCAATATGGCTCTCAAACCACTCATGACAATTTCCCTTCGTTTCACACGGCCGGCCTGTGGCCTGTAATCCCGGAACGAAGGTGGCTGAAATTATTTAAAAGCCGATTAACCCTAAAAAGTAAGGTTAAATTTTGCGAACATGACGCGCCGCCGGACAGCGCGTAGCGGTGCGCAAGGCACCAGCGAACGCCGCGCAACGCGCATCCGCAAGCAAACCCCGGTTGGATATACCGGGCTGCCGGCTGTAGAATCCAGATGGTAAGGCTATTCCGCCGCTATCGGTTGCAGCCGGCCGTTCAGAGCGTCGCAAATCATGTCCACGACCGATTCAACCAGCTCAGGATCATCACCCTCACCCATGACCCGGATCAGTGGTTCTGTTCCCGATGGGCGAATCACCAGGCGGCCACCCTGGCCGAGGCGCTTCTCGCCTTCTGCTATCGCGCGCGCGACGATATCCTGGCCAAGCGGGTCGCCGCCGGCAATTCCGACATTCTTGAGGACCTGCGGCAGCGGCGTGAAACGCTGGCACACTTCGCTGACCGGACGATCCTGCTCACGCACAACCGCCAGCACCTGCAGGGCTGCTACCAAACCGTCTCCGGTTGTCGAAAAGTCCGACATGATCATGTGCCCGGACTGCTCGCCGCCAAGATTGTAGCCATGCTCGCGCATATGCTCCAGGACATAGCGGTCGCCTACTGCCGTTCGCACCAGATTGATGCCGATCGATTCCAGATGGCGCTCCAGGCCCAGGTTGGACATGATGGTGGCGACAATGCCCGGCTTCGACAACATCCCGGCTTCCAGCCAGTGTTCGCCGACAACCGCCATGATCTGGTCGCCGTCGATCGGACGGCCATTCTCGTCAACGATCAACAAGCGGTCCGCGTCCCCGTCGAGCGCAATTCCGATGTCGGCGCGCACTTCGCGCACCTTCGATATCAGTGCATCCGGGCTGGTCGATCCGACGTCCTTGTTGATGTTCATTCCATCCGGTTCGACGCCAATCGAAAACACTTCCGCACCCAGCTCCCACAAGGCTTCCGGAGCAACCCGATAGGCAGCGCCATTGGCGCAATCGACGACGATCCGCATACCATCCAGCGACAGGTGACGTGGCAGCGTTCGCTTGGCGAATTCGATATAGCGGGCCTGGACGTCATCGATACGCTTGGCGCGGCCGATATCGCGCGATTGCGACAGCCGTGGCGTCATGTTGCTGTCCATCAGCACTTCAATTTCGCGCTCGATATCATCGGACAGCTTGAAGCCGTCCGGCGCAAACAACTTGATTCCATTGTCATGGAAGGGGTTGTGCGAGGCTGAAATCATCACGCCGATATCGCACCGCATCGAGCGGGTCAGCATGGCTACCGCCGGTGTGGGTACCGGTCCCAACAACAAGACGTCCATACCAACCGACGTAAACCCGGCGACCAGCGCATTCTCAATCATGTATCCCGACAGCCGGGTGTCCTTGCCAATAACGACGCGGTGGCGATGCTCTCCGCGCGTGAACATCAGTCCCGTAGCCTGACCCAGGCGCATCGCCAAGTCTGGTGTAATCGAAACGTTCGCCCGTCCGCGAACACCGTCCGTTCCGAAATATCTGCGTGACATGTATCATTCCCTGTTCGTGCCAACGGCGGACACACGGCAACAACGCGCCAGTCTATAAACCAGGTGACGTATCCGTCAGTCACCCTGAACTCGCAGATCCCGCAACACCCTATCGGTCGCGCTTTCCGGTTAACAATCCGTTAACCTTGGGCAATCAGACCGCCTGACGCCATGCGCAAAACCAAACACCTTGCAGTTCAACAACATACCAGGTTAGAAACCTCGTATCTTCTTACAGCAATCGGTCCGGACCTGCATTCAAAAATGATGAATGAACTTAACGTTCGAACTTATTTCAATGAAATTGTTGCCGTTGATTCACTCAAGCTTCATTGGAGAAAAATGCCAGGGAGAGCCTGAACCATGAGTTATACAATATATCACAACCCGGCATGCGGAACTTCGCGCAAGGTGATGGGGATACTGAAACAGGCCGGAATTGAGCCGGAAATCGTCGAATACCTGAAGGCCCCGCCGACGCGAAAGCAGATGGCGGCACTGCTCAGGGATATGAAACTGTCGCCACGCCAGATAATTCGTCGAAAGGGCAATATTTACAAAGAGTTGAACCTTTCGGATGAAACCTTGTCCGACGCCCGGCTGCTGGACGCGCTGGAACAGAACCCGGTCTTGATGGAGCGCCCGATCGTGGTCTCCCCGAAAGGAACCAGGATTTGCCGGCCGGCAGACGTTGTACTGGATCTGTTGCCGGATTAGGACTGGAAACGAACACGCAGACCCGGACCGCAACATCGGCCGGCGTAAGATAATTCGGGGAAATGCCGATGGTCGCCCATCTTCACAACAATTTCGTTCATCCATACGCCGATATGGACGTCGCCAGCATGATCCGCGACCGCGCCAGCATGTGGGGTGACAAGCCGTTCCTGATCTGGGCGCCGTTTGAAGATCAACATGCAGACATTTGGAGCTGGGCCCGGTTTGAGCATGATGTTGCCCGTCTCGCTGCCGGACTCCAGGCCCGCGGGATCAAAGCCGGCGACAAGGTGCTGGTGCATTTTGACAATTGCCCCGAAACCTTCCTCGCCCGCTTCGCCTGCTGCTGGATTGGTGCAGTCGCGGTGCTGAGCAATTCGGTGCTGGCCGGACCGGAGATTACCCATACAGTGGAGATTTCCGGTGCCCGTGCCGCGATAACCCAGCCCAAACTGGCTGCGCGCATCCGCGAGCATTGCCCGACGCTGGAATGGATTGCCATTACCGAAACCGACGCCGGCGATACGCCGGAAGCCGGAACCGCGCCGTCCGCTTCGGAAAGCTTCGAGGCGCTCTACGCCGCCGAACCCGCGCCGGCACGAAGACCCGATCCAAATGATCCGGCGCTGATCATGTTTACAACCGGTACGACGTCGCGGCCTAAGGCGGTGTTGTGGACGCACGGTAATGTGCTGTGGGGCGGCCAGATGAGCGCCATGCACCAGGCGGTTCAGGCAAGCGATGTCTACCAGGTGTTTTTGCCGGTCTACCATGTCGTTGGTTTCTCATGGGCGTTTCTCGCCGCCATGTGGGCCGGCGCAAGCGTGGTGCTGCAACCACGATTCTCCGGCAGCCGCTTTTGGCCAACTGCCCTGAAACACAAATGCACATTGAGTGCGCAGGTTCACTTTACCGCCGGCGTATTAGCGCGCCAGGAAGTCCCCCAACACCATTTCCGCCAGTTCGAGACCGGCATCTTCCTGCCGTCGGTTGCCGAAATTTTTGGCGTGCGCGAAGTCAGTGGCTGGGGAATGACCGAAATGGTTTCCCAGCCAATCACCGGCGACCCGTGGGCCAGGCAGGCCAACAAATCCATTGGGCGCCCTGCGCCCGGTTACGGCGTAGTCGTAGAAGACGACAATCGCAATCCCGTCCAACCCGGCGAGACCGGTCATCTGAAGATCCTCGGCCGCCGGGGCTTGAGCATCTTCGCCGAGTATTTTGGCAACGAGAAGGCCACAACGGAGGCCTTTGACGAACGCGGCCTGTTTGATCCCGGCGACCGGGTCATCCTGCACGAAAATGGCTGGATCGAATTCGGCGACCGCACCAAGGACGTCATGAAAGTCGGCGGTGAAGGTGTATCGGGATCGGAAGTCGAAGCAGCCGTCAAATCCGCCGACGGCATCAAGGACGCCGCTGTCGTTGGCCGCAACGATGCCACATGGGGTGAAGTGCCGATCGCGTTTGTCGAATTGGAAAATGCCGGCGCCGATCCGCGAGCGGTTCGCGAGGCCGTCCTGGAGCACTGCCGCAATACGCTGGCGAAATTCAAGGTGCCCCACGACGTGGTTGTGCTCGATGAATTGCCGCGCGTCGGCTTCGGCAAGCTCGCGAAAGTCAAGATCCGCGAAATGGCCGAGGCCATGGATCCGGGCGAAGCTGGCGAGTAGTGGCGAACTCTCACGCCTCGAAAACGAAACGCATGCCGACGGCCGAATGGATCACCTTGTCGCCGAGCGCATCGCGCGCCAGATCGTAGAAGCGGTCGCCGGAACAATGCGCCGGAATGATATACGTTGGATCGATCTCCCTGAAAGCCTCGATCGTGCGCTGAATATATGTATCATCAAGCGGCGGAACGATGTGGAAACCGCCGATCACCGCCAGCACCCTGTCGATGCCGGAGACCGCCTGCGCCTGTTTGACCGCGTTGATGACGCCGCGATGACTGCAGGAAGTTAGGACGACAATACCACGATCGCCGACGACATAATTCGTGGCTATCTCATGATCGAAATCATCGGCGATATATTTGCCGGTGTTTTTCTCCGGCGGCATGGCATCGGGAAAGCAGCCAAACCCGTTGGCCACGCCGATAATTTCGGTCGTCGGCATCAGCGGTTGTTCAAACGATGATTGCGCGATGCGGCCGGTCGTAAAGCCGTGTCCGGCAACGACGGCCGGACCTTCCGCCATCATCAATGCAAGATCGGCATTCTGGATCGCCTGCCGGTCAAGTGCGCCGAAATTGCCGCCGGGATTGCGCCGCATGCAAAAACAATCTTCCCCACCGACAAAAAACGGGGTGCGGCTTTTCAGCTTTTCCTTGTTGGCGGACAGGAATCCGGTCATGCCGCCAAAATGATCGTAATGGCCATGAGACAGGACCATCGCGTCAATCTTCGAAGCATCGAACCCCATGAGCGCCATGTTGTTGTTGAGCACTTCCGGCGAATAGCCAAAGTCGACGAGGACGTTACGCTCCTCATCGCCCCGGAAACTTTGCGCGTGCATCGACAGACCCCACTCGCCCGAGAGGGAGTGCCGCGGAGGAGCATCCGGATCGCCCGGCGGGCGCTGCCGGCGCTCGATCGTCAGCCCGTCGCGCTTTTCATCCGGGACGAACTGCATGACGACATTGTCGGTAAGAATACGTACCGCCAGTTTGTCGACAACAGGAGGCTTTTTGTTCGGCATCAACACTTCCGCCGCCTGGCGATTGGGCGCCATCGCCGCCAGCATGGCAGTGATAAAACCTGCTCCACCAGCACACAGCGCATCCACGCCGGGCAACATCGCTGCGCTCGAAAAACACCCGCATCCGCCGAACAACATGATCGAACCTCCCCCAAAGCCATGCAGATCAGCATGGGCCGGGAGAACGAATTAATCAATTACGGATGCTGGACTGACCGGCGAAAAACCGGCAGGCTCCCGGCTACATTCAGACGATAAGACAGCGGATGCACCCATGACAGATGGCACCAAGGAACCGATCGCCTTCTACTTCGATATCTTCTCGCCGTTCGGATATCTCGCTTCAACGCAAATCGAAAAAATAGCCGCGCGCCACGGCCGCACTGTCGATTGGCGGCCTGTTCTCGTCGGCATCACGGTCTTGAAAGTTATGGGCATGAACCCGCTGCCGAGCTATCCGCTGAAAGGCCCCTATCTCAATCACGATATGGAGCGTTTCGCAAAACTATACGGCGTACCCCTCAAGCCGCACGGGTTGAAAGGCCACAATTCGCTGAACGCCATGCGTGCATTCGTCTGGTTGAAGGAACAGGAGCCGCGCATGGCTATCGATTTCGCCAAGGCCATGTACGCCCGCCTCTGGATCGAGGGCAAGGATATCACCCCGCCTGAAGCCTGCGCCGAGGAGGCGGAAACACTGGGCTTCGATACGGCGGCCATGCTCGAAGCCATCGCCAGCGACGTTGTAAAAGACAAACTGAAAGCCGACGTCAACGACGCCATCAATCAGGGCGTGTTCGGCGTGCCGTTCTTCATTGCCGATGGAGAAAAGTTTTTCGGCAACGATCATGTCTGGATGATGGAACACTGGCTCGAACATCACAGCTGGGAGCCGTCTTAATCCTCAACTGCGTTGTCCATTACCAACAGCGCGTCGATCAAGGTCTCCAGAGCCTTGGCGGCAAAGGCGCGCATGTTTTCCAGCCGATCTGCGCTGGCCGTCTCGATCGTCAGTGAAATATTGTAGGGTCCGTAGACCGCAACACAACAATGGCCGGCGGCGTCGCCATAACGATTGCCGGTCGGCCCGGTCGCGCCGGTTTCGGCAATCGCCCAATCCGCTTCCAGGCGCTCGCTTGCCTCTTCGGCCAGCATCATGGCGTATTCTTCGGTCGATGCGCGCATGCCTTCCATGTCGGCAGGCGTAATCCCCATCAGGCCTTTACGGGCATTCATCGTGTAGACCACTGCGCCGCCAAGAAAATACGCAGACGCGCCCGGGACGGACAACAGCGCAGCGGAGATCAAACCGCCCGCTGACGATTCCGCGATTGCCAGAGTTTCACCGCGCCGTTTGAGTATTTCGGCGGCCTTTTCCGCCAGCGGTATAAGCGATTGCATATCTTTCTCTCCTACAGCGCCGCCAGTTGCGCGTGTAATTGCATGATTTCGACTGCCTTGTCCGCATTGTGGCGGCCCCAGCCGCATTCCGAACCGATCCCGAAGTCGCGAACATGTTTTTTCGCTGTGGCAATGCGCGCCCTGTTGCCGGCAAGACCGTCACCGTCGTGGACAAGTCCCAAGAACAGTTCGGTATCCTTGGAGACCGCCAGGTTCCGCAGTGGAGCAAAGTAGGCGTCATCCGTGCGGTTGATCGGAACCGGCATATGCAGAAAATCGATAGTGCGGCCAACCTGGCGCACCAGATCGTTGGCGGTATCAACGCACATGGAAAGATCGTCCGGCTCCTTCCAATGCCGGTTGTTCATCGATCCGTAGCAAAGGTGATAACCCAGTTCAACGCCGGACGGCACGCGCTCGCCAAGAGCCGCCAGCCGCCGGGTGAGAATCTCCCAGGCATTGTCGAACGGAACCGGATAGACGTTCTCGAAAATGCTCATTTCGGTTGCGACATCCCACTGCACGGCCAGCCTGGCATGGGGAACGGTGGAGCATATGGTGCCGAGTTCCCCGAGGATGGCGGCTTCGTAAACCGGATACACCTGTTCCTGCACATCATAGGATGTAAAGGAATAAACCGGTGCAAACGGCGTCGGGAACGCCACCAGAAACTTGGCAGCCGCGGGCAAGACGCCCATCGCCTGTTTCTGTTCAAACACCGCGAAGGATTGAAGCGCTGCATCAGCAAAACCCAGCGGCGGGAACGCGAGATCATCCGGCCCCTTGCCGGGTTTGAACCGGAACGGCGGATGCAATTGATAATCGCGTTCGCGCTCTTTGCCCTGTTCCAGTGCATCTTGCCCGGCAAACGCGCGAAATTGCCAGCCGATCCAGTTTTTGCGGGCGCCGGTTTCGCCATCGGGATAACGCGAACATGCAGCGCCCAGCGCCGGCCCGGACAGATCGAATACGGCGCCTGTATCGTCCAGCGGTATCGAACCGGCAAGGTGAACTTGCAATCTATCCCCCAAAATTCGGTACGCCCGGCAATCGCGGCGATTTGCTGCGGGCATACAGCCGTTATAGACTCAAACAATAGCGCAACACGCACGCGCCGCTTGCGTCAATACGATTACCGCAGCAGGAGATGAAAGTCATGGCAGGCAAGCGCAAGATACACCTGGTGGGCAGCATCGGCCTCGAAGACGAAAACGCCGTATTCGCTGCGCTGGCGAAGCACATTGGCACAAGAACAACGCGTTATCCCGATGGCGAAACCGGCGCGAGAACCAACTGGATTGCCTGGCTTGGCGGCATATTCGCCGCCCATCCCGCGTTCACGAATGCCAATTCCAATGAAGCTGGTGCGCGGCCGGTATATGGCTTCGCAGACGCAATTGCCCCGGACGATGTGACAATCCCGGGCCTTGGATATGCCGAGCCGGCAACCCGGTCCTATGCCAGGTTCGCCGCCCTGAGGTCGGCAGGAACAATCGCGGCAGGCACCCGATTCCAGGTATCGCTGCCAACTGCGATTGCTCCGACCACTTCCTTCATCGCGCCCGAACAACAGGCCATGGTCGAACCAATCGTCGAGGCTGCCCTAAAGTCTGATCTGGACGTTATTCTTGCGGCTATCCCGGCAGAGGACCTCGCGATACAATGGGACGTTGCGCACGAAATTATCGCCCACGACGGCGGCTGGAAGCTGCATTACAGCAATACGCTTGATGAGTCCGTGAAACGCATCTGCCGCCACCTGTCCTGGGTGCCCGCCCCGGTCGAGGCCGGCGTGCATCTTTGCTACGGCGATCCGGGGCACAAGCACATTGTCGAACCAGAGAACCTCGCGACTTGCGTGGCGTTCGCCAATGCCATTTGCGCAAATGCTTCACGGCCGGTGAACTGGATGCATATGCCGGTCCCGCGCGACCGCAACGATGACGCCTATTTCGCGCCTTTGCGCGGGCTGAATCTCAATCCCGAAACGGAACTCTATCTCGGTCTGGTTCACCACACCGGCGGCTTGGAGGGATCGCGCCGGCGCCTGCAGGCTGCGGAGAAATTTGCCGCGGATTTTGGCCTGTCGACCGAATGCGGTTTTGGCCGCCGCCCACCGGAAACGATCCCGGCGTTGCTGGATATCCATGCACAATTGGTGGATTGAACTAACGGTTGTCGCTATTCGCCGGCATCAGTTTCATTGCTGATCGCCGGCAAATCCCGCCCGCTTCAGGCGCATGACCGAAGCCTGCAGTGCTTGCAGAAAGGCTGACCGGTCACGGGCCGAGAACGGTTTGAGCCCACCTGTTACCGCACCGGTTTCACGCAAATCGGCCATCAGGTTGCGCGTCGCCAGCGCCATGCCGATGGAATTTTCGGTAAATGGCTTGCCGGACGGCGAAAGAACCTCCGCCCCGGCTTTTACGGCGCGCGCGGCCAGCGGCACATCGGCGGTGATGACGATCGTCCCCGGGCACGCCCGCTCCGCGATCCAGTCATCGGCGGCATCCGGCGCATCGCTGACTCCGACCCGCTCGATCAGCGGATCGCGCGGCACGTTGATAAAGGAATTGGCGACGACAAGGGTTTTCAGGCCATGCCGGCCTGCGACCTTGTACACTTCGTCCTTCACCGGACAGGCGTCTGCATCAATGTAGATGGTGATCATGAGCAGAAGGGACAAATTTCGGCGGATGTGCGCCCCTACCCCAGCTTCTCCATCAGCTCTTCGGACATTTCGAAATTGGCGTAGACGTTCTGCACGTCGTCATTGTCCTCCAGCGAGCCGATCAGGCGCAGCACCTTCTCCGCCGTTTCCTCATCGACCGCACTGGTCGTCTGCGGACGCCAGACAAGCTTGGAGGACTTTGGTTCGCCGAATTGTTCTTCCAGTGATTTCGTTACCTCGGCCAGGTCCTCCATCGCCGTGGTAACGATGTGAGTTTCATCTTCGGTCGCAACGTCATCGGCGCCAGCTTCAATAGCCGCTTCCATCATGTCGTCTTCGCTAGCGGCGGAGGCGTCAAACGTGATCTCGCCGACATGATCGAACATAAAGGCGACCGAGCCGGTTTCTCCCAGCGACCCGCCCGACTTGGTGAAATAGGATCGCACTTCGGAGGCGGTGCGATTGCGGTTGTCGGTCAGCGCCTCAACGATGACCGCGATGCCGCCGGGGCCATACCCCTCGTACCGGATCTCATCGTAATTCTCGCCATCGCCGCCGGTCGCCTTGTTGATCGCGCGCTCGATATTGTCCTTGGGCATGTTTTCGGCGCGCGCCGCCAGCACAGCCAGGCGCAGGCGCGGGTTGAACGCCGGGTCAGGCATGCCCAGTTTGGCTGCCACGGTGATTTCGCGGGCCAGTTTGGAGAAGAGCTTGGCGCGCAGCTTATCCTGCTTGCCCTTCTTGTGCATGATGTTCTTGAATTGGCTATGGCCTGCCATTTCGGTCCCCGGTCGCTAAAATCACCTGAAATGCTCGTCTGGCCGCTATATACGCTGGAGCCGGACGAATTTGAACCCTGAAACCGGGGGGCCAGCCGCGCGGCACTTAGCACCGGTAAGGGTTCGTTAACCCTAATCGTTTCTTAACCGCTCTTTTGATAGAACTTTCATGGCCGCAAATCCAGCAAGCCCAAGTTTCGACCGATTTGCCCGACATGCAGAGGCCGACAAACGCGGGCTGGCGGACAAAGCCACAAATTCGCCTGCCCCGGCGCTGCTTGCCGGATCGACACAAAGGACCAATCCATGCCGACCAGAGCCGCGCTTGCCTGTGCAGCTGCCGCCGCGCCCGTTTTTGCCCTGGCGTTAACCGCGGGGCCTGTTTTAGCGCAATCAGCGCCGGCCAAGCCCGTCGAAGTCACCATTCTGGGCATGTTTTGGGGAGCGCACCTGGTCGTCAAGCTGGTGATGATCGGCCTGCTGATGGCCTCCCTGTGGTCTTGGGCGATCATCATCAACAAGTTTCTGCTGTTCGGGCGCGTCGAGCGGGCGATGGACAAGTTCGAGGAAAATTTCTGGTCCGGCAATTCGCTCGAGGACCTCTGCGACACCCTCTCGTCCAGGACGACATCGGGAATGAGCGCGCTTTTTGTCGCCGCAATGCGCGAATGGAAGCGCTCTTTTTCCAGTTCCGGCTCGTTCATGGGCCTGCAGGCGCGTATCGAGAAAGTGCTGGATGTTTCGATCGCCCGCGAAGTCGAACGTCTTGAATCACAACTGATCGTCCTGGCCTCGGTTGCCTCCGCCGCGCCGTTCATCGGACTGTTCGGAACGGTCTGGGGCATCATGACGTCGTTCCGTTCCATCGCCGCGTCCAAGAACACCTCGCTGGCGGTTGTCGCACCCGGTATCGCCGAGGCGCTGTTCGCCACTGCAATCGGCCTTTTTGCCGCCATACCAGCGCTTATTTTCTACAATGTCCTGTCCGGACGGGTTGCCCGCTCGCAAGCGCGGCTGGAAAGTTTTGCCGATGAGTTTTCCTCGATTCTGTCGCGGCAGATCGACCATCACGTGGCCTCCGGACAGGACAAATAGGTTCGAACCGGGTGCGACAGACTAACACCAGGGAATTGCAATGGGCGCTTCCATAGGAGCTCCGGGACCAAAGACATCACGCCGCCGGCGTGGCATGCCGCGCTATCGCGCCATGGCGGAGATCAACATGACGCCGTTTATCGACGTCATGCTTGTGCTGTTGATCATATTCATGGTCGCCGCCCCCTTGCTCGCTACCGGTGTTCCCATCGACTTGCCGGAAACCAAAGCCGCAGCAATCAACATTGATCGCAAACCGATTTCCATAGCAGTCGACGAAAAAGGCGTGATCTACTTCCAGGATGAACCGGTTGAGGCCGATGCGCTGGTCGCCAGGATAAAGGCATCGGTGAAAACCGGCTCCGACGAGCGGATTTATCTGCGCGGCGCAAAGGCGGTGAACTATGGCCGCGTTGCAGAAGTCATGTCGCTGATCACCGCCGCCGGGTTCAAGAAAGTCGCCCTGGTGACGGAGCAGGAAAAGAAGTGAAGGCAAGCGCTATGATGGAACACGTGTACGCCCGGCGCAGGCAAGGAGTGTGACGTGCAGATTGCACGCGGACCTGGATGGATATTTTCCCTTGCGGCCCACGGCGCGCTATTGGCCGCGTTAGCCTTCGCCTGGTCCGACGCCCCGAAGTTCACCGATGCGCAGGAGACGGTCCCGGTTGAGATCCTGACCGAGGAGCAGGTCAACCAGATCGTCAAGGGAAGCAAGGACGTAAAGAAGGATCGGCGAAATCAGCGGGCGGACAAAATTGCAAAGATCATTGAAAGCAACCCAAAGCCGCCGGTCAATGAAGCCAAGAAAAATATTCCGACGCCGACGCCAAAATTGAAGCGGCTGCCAGATCCGCAGCAAGACCCCGAGCCGCGGGAGCCTGTGCAAAAGACCGCAGCCCTGCCGCCGCCGCGCCCGCCTCAGAAAAGCCAGCCCGGGCGAACCATCGCGCCAGCGCCGCCCCGCCGCCCGCCTCCAACGCCCAAAAATGTGCAGACCACGCCAGAACCGGCCAAACCGGTGAAGCCGAAGGCGATTGCACCACCCGTCCCGCCACAACGGCCGAAACCGGAAATCAAACAGGCCCACAAAAGCGAACCGCAACCGGAACCAAAGGCAAAACCAAAGCCCGAGAAACTCGCTCCGACAGTGCCCCTGCCACCGCAGCGCCCGCGGCACCTAGCCCGGCACCCGGCACGGAAGGTCCAGCCCGAAAAGCCGAAACAATTGCAACCCAGGCCGGACAAGCTCGCCAAACTTATTCGCAAGGATCAACGCAGCCGCCCTCGTTCCGGGGATGAAAGCAACGAGCCCCAGCGCAAGTTCGACACCAGCGCTATCTCGCGCCTGTTGTCTAAAGAACGGGCGCAACGCCGTTCATCGTCCGGGCAGACATTGCAGCGCCAGGCCAGGCGGGGGTCGCAGACCGCAAGCGCTGCTAAAATGTCGCCGTCGATGTGGGGCCAGCTCGACGGCCTGATGCAAGAACAATACAAGCGCTGCTGGAGTTATCTCGGCATCGCCCAGGGCCGTCGCTACATCCCGCAAATCCGCGTCGCCTACGCGCCCTCCGGACGACTCACTGCCAGGCCGGTACTGCTTAACCCGCCTTCCGACCCGTCTCTGAAACCGCTGGCGGCCAGCGCCCTCCGCGCCGTCCGCAAATGCGATCCACTGCGCATACCGGCGCAATTCCTGCCCTATTACGAGCAATGGAAAGCCCGCATCCTGCGGTTCGATCCCGAAGAAATGCTCGGATAGGATGCCAAATGCAAACAGGAACCAACCTGATGGACATGATGATTTCCCGCCGCACCGCCGTTTCCCTGCTTGGCAGCGCCGCGCTGCAACCGGCACTGCACGGCTCATCGATTACTTCTGCCGCAGCGCAGGGACGGGCCCTGGACATTCGCGGCGGATCGTTCCGGCCGGTGCCGGTAGCCATCAGTCCGCTTACCGGTGACCCGGCGCTGGGTACATTGCTCACCGGTATCGTGACCAACAACTTCAAACGCTCCGTCTATCTGACACCGTTACCCGCAAGCAGCTTTCCCGAACGCATAACCGATCCGAACGCGCGCCCGCAATTCGATCGCTGGCGCACTATCAGCGCGCAATATCTGGTAACCGGCCAGGCCACCCGCGGTGCAGACCGGCGCTTGCGCACACAGTTCCGCCTCTGGGACGTGGCGCGCGGCCGCCAGGTTGCCGGCCAGCAGTATGTTACGGACGCACAGAATTCACGGCGCCTCGCGCACATCATATCGGACGCCATCTTCACCAGGATCACCGGTGAAAAAGGCTTCTTCGACACCCGGGTCGTATTCGTCGATGAGCGCGGACCGAAGCAGAAACGGCAGAAGCGCTTGGCAATCATGGATCAGGACGGCGCCAACATGCGATTCTTGACCAGCCAGCGGGAACTAGTTGTGACGCCGCGCTTTTCTCCGAATTCGCACGACGTCACATACATGTCTTTCGGGCGCGGCGACCCGCGCGTCTACCTGATGAATCTCGATCGCGGTCAGCGCGAAGTGGTGGGGAATTTTCCCGGAATGACATTCAGCCCGCGCTTTTCACCGGATGGACAACGGATCATCATGTCTTTGTCTACCGGATCGGTTACAAACCTGTTTGCAATGGACCTGCGATCGCGGTCGACGATACGGCTCACCAATACGCAGGGTATCGATACCTCGCCGTCATATTCGCCGGATGGCGGCCAGATTGTTTTCGAATCCGATCGCGGCGGCTCGCAGCAGCTATATGTAATGAACGCCAACGGCGGCAATGCGCGGCGCATTTCCTTTGGCGCCAATGCCCGCTATTCCACGCCCGTCTGGTCTCCAAAAGGCGATTATATTGCCTTTACCCGCCAGAAGCGCGGCGCGTTCGCCATCGGAGTGATGAAGACGGACGGGTCCGGCGAACGCATCATCACCGAGGGGTTCCACAACGAGGGCCCGACCTGGGCGCCCAATGGGCTTTACCTGATGTATTTCCGCGATCCGGGCGGCGCCGGCGGCCCGCACATATACATGGCCAATGTCACGGGACGTGGCGAATTCCGCGTTCCAACGCCAAGTTATGCCTCTGATCCGTCCTGGAGCCCGCTGCTCAGCTGAGCCGCCTCTGCCTGTGCGTCAGTTCATCGCCTGACGCTGCTGGCGCTTCAACAAGATTTGTCCGATGAGGTTGTTGCACAAGCGTTCCGCTATGTAGCCCAGCGTCGTACCGGACAAAAGATAACGCGGGCGCAAGTAGACGCCCTGATTATACAGGATCGAAATCGCCTTCAGAAAGCGCCAGCGCCGTCGGTTCTCCTGGACATGAAACCGGACTGATACCGCCAGGGTCTCAAAGCCGAACGGCGTCGACAATCCGAAATGTAGCGGCTGCGAGTAAACATCGATATCCGCGCCACCATCCAGGGAATCCACGTAAAAACGTCCCTGGGTAAAATCAGTCGCCACCACCGCGTTTGCGTCCGCGAGACGCCAGCGCAGCTTGCCGATGCGTTTCAGGAGAAATTTCGGATAATACTGCCGCAACGAATTGTAGAAATTGTTGAAGGCCGCTTCCAGCTCACCAATTGATATTTTCGCGGGCGTGTCGAAGTGTGCGCTGCCGGTCGTTTCGAAAGCGCATTGCAGCCGGTCGATAGCAGGCCCGCTGTCCCGCGCCGTACCCGGGATCCATTCATCGCCCGGATATAATACTTGTGTCTCCAGCCCTTCTGCTTCAAACGCCTCCACGACATCGCGAATTGAATTTGCGTGGGTATTGATAAATTTGTTGTCGATCGACGAGAAGTACACAAAACTGGCGAATGGGATCGTGCATTTTGCTCCCAGCGAGCGATGCGCTGCCAGCATGTCGCCAAGCTTGGATCGTGCGCTGGCTGCCAGGGCTTTCGGCGCATCCTTGTAGCCATCGAACCCGGCAATCGAGAACTGGTTCAAAACGACGTCCGGTTTCCCGAACTGGCGGCGCAAACTGGCCAGATCGCGGACCGTAACGTCGGTATCGTTGAGATTGAAAACAATATGCTCACCGTCTGCCACAGCCAGCAGCGAATCCAGAAAGCCGATCTGGTAACAGGAAATCGTGACGCCGCCCGGCAGTTCAATCGCAGCGCGATCCGGAAGCGATTGAAAATTCTTGTAGCCCCATCGGCGCATCGCATCGAAAAGCTTGGTTGAGTTTTTCTGCTGGAAAAGAACAGTCACACGTTCCTTGAATGCCGCATCCAGGTCGCGCAGGGTCGCAACGCTGAAGTGATCAGGATGTTCATGGGAGATCCAGATGTAATCGATGCCGTCATAAAGGCTGTCGTCGAAGGACGGGTCGGGCCGCAACGACCACGATTCATTGAACGCCTTGCCCTTCAACCAGGGGTCGCACAAGATTCCGCCGGCCGGGGTGTACAGAATTACCGAGGCATGGCCAACCATCCGGATACGCATGGGACAACTCCACAACTGGCGGCAATTGGGACGCGCGCGCCGCATTGCCTAGACACATTGTGCCAGAATGATCCAGCTTGCAGCAGGATCGCCGGTCGTGGGTCGCTGTGCAGGAAATGTGCCCGGTCACTGCATCTCGCACGCAAGTGGTGCGAAACAGGCGATAGATCCGGTTACTCGAACCGGTAGACCGACAATTCCACTGCATCGGGACGGCGAATACCGGTGCAGACAAATAGCGACTGCATCATCCATTCGTAGTTCGGTTCGGCGGTTTCGAATTTTGGAAAGGCGCGGAAATAGATCAGCGCCGGATCGACCGGCTGCCCAAGTTTAATCTTTTCAAGCGCCTCTTTTGGACCAAACCGGATGCCGTCATTAACCACGTATACCAGCCGGCCGGCGGAATCTTCCAGCGTGTAGCGGGCGTGCAGTTCGGTCAGCCCGCTGTCGCGGATTATCTGGTAGTCCGCGCCACCCGCACGCACCTGCCCGTTGAATTTCGGCCCTCTGACGGTACCGCCGGTAATGTCGATAATCCGCCGCTCGCCAAGACCCGTATTGCCGAACTCGAGCGGCGTCGCGACCAGGACCCGCACATCAAAGACATGTTCAAAACTGATTGGAGCCGGCATCGTGCTTCCCCCGCTAGTGTAACCCGTCCAAAATATAGGCGGCGGTTTTCTCCGCGATCATGATGGTTGGCGCATTGGTGTTTGCACTGACCAATGTCGGCATGACGGACGCATCCGATACGCGCAAGCCGTCAACACCGCGTACGCGCAATTGTTCATCGACAACCGATTGTGCATCAATGCCCATCCTGCATGTACCGACCGGATGATAAACGGTGTTGGCGTTCGCCGCGATATAGGCATCGACATCGGCGTCAGACTCAACTTCGGGACCGGGCATGTATTCGCGGCCATTGAATTTTCTGAACGCGTCTTGCTGCAACACTTCGCGCATGATGCGAAAGCCGGCCCGCATGGTCACGCGATCCGTTTCGGCGGATAAATAATTGGCGCGGATAATCGGCGGCGCCAACGGATTATCGCTACGCAGCCGGATATCGCCGCGGCTGTCCGGCCGCAATTGGCAGATCGTCCCGCCATAGCCGTACCCGTCGTATCCGCCAGCTGGCGGGCGCTCGAACGGCAACCGCAATCCGGTAGTCGCCGGCACTCCGGGATAAAAATGTATCTGCAAATCCGGAAACTCCACGTCCGGACGCGATTTCAAAAATGCGCCTCCTTCCAGCGGAAAAGCAGTCCCGTCTCCGGACTTGAACAGCATCGCCCGCAATACCGCCATCGCAGCCCGGTCGATACGCCGCAAATCATAGAGCCGGTCTAGCGCCTCGGATGCGTGCACGCAACGGACTGTCAGGTGATCCTGAAGATTGCGCCCGACCTGAGGACTATCTACCTCGACGTTCAATCCCAGCGCCCGCAATTCGTCGGCAGGCCGGATTCCCGAATGCAAAAGGATGCTGGGAGACGTAATGGCGCCGCACGACAGGATCACTTCCCGGTCCGCAACAAGCTTGCGCTTTCGCCCGCCCCGGACAACTTCAAGCCCGGTCGCCCGTCCCGCTTCCACGGCAACCCGCAGCACATGCACGCCCGTCAACACGTCAAGATTGCTGCGCCCCAGAACCGGACTGATGAACGACCGCGCCGTAGACCAGCGCTCGCCATCGCGAATTGTGAAATGAAACCGGCCAAAGCCCTCCTGGTTCTCGCCATTGAAGTCATCGTTCGCAGGGTAACCGGCCTGTTGCCCGGCCTCGATAAATGCATCGTACCTGTCGTCGACCGTTGGCGTGCGGGTGACTGGCAGCTCGCCATTGCCGCCGTGATAGGGACCCTCACCATTCTCGAAACATTCGGACTTGCGAAAAAACGGCAGCACTTTTTCATACGACCAGTCACGCAATCCCGATTGCGCCCATTGATCGTAGTCGCCGCGATTACCGCGGGTATATACCATGCCGTTGATTGCCGAGGATCCACCGAGCACCTTGCCTCTTGGCCAATCGATGCGGCGATTGTTCAGATATTGTTCGGGCTCGGTGCTGTACCCCCAGTTGTGATATGTCTTGCGCAGCCAGAAGGTTGCCAGCAACGGCACGCGGATCAGCGGATTCCAGTCGCTTGCCCCGGCCTCGACGAGCAATACGCGAACGTCGGGATTGGCCGAAAGCCGGTTGGCGATGACACACCCAGCCGAACCGCCCCCAGCAATGATGTAATCATAGCCTGGTTCCATCACCCTCTCCTGCCGTCTAGTCGCGAATGTTCAACCATTCACGCGGCATCAAGTCCGCAGCACGATCTGCTCCAGCGGCTTCCCTGCGATCCACAAATCCAGATTGCGGGTAAACAGACTGGCGCAGGTTACACCAAGGCCGCCCGAGCCGGATCCGCCAAGATGCGGCGTAAGGATCACGTTATCCAGAAGCCACAATGGATGATCCGGCGGCACCGGTTCTTGTTCCTGCACATCCAGCCCTGCCCCCGCCAGCCTGCGTTCGCGTAACGCATCAATCAGCGCAGGCTCGTCAACCAGCGAGCCGCGCGCAATGTTGACGAAATAGGCATGGGGTTGCATCGCGTCGATCACGGCCCGCGAAATAATTCCAAACGTGTCCTCGTTGGCCTCGGCCGCTGCGAGCAGAATATCGGCATCCGCCGCCAGCGCTTCGAGTTCCGCTCTTGACGCCATACGGTCAACATGTTCCGGCGCCGCAGACCCGCGGCTGACGCCTGTGACGCGCATGTCGAACGCCTTGGCCTTTCTCGCAATCTCCTGTCCGATCGCACCCATACCGGCAATAACAAGATGTTTGCCGGCCAAGTTGTCCATCAGTGGTGTCATCGGGATGCGCGCCCAGTCATGGGCCTGCTGGGCCCTTTCATTGGCGCGCGAACTGCGCACCAGGGCCAGCATCAGAAACACGGCATGTTCGGCAACGGCAAAGGCGCGCAGTCCCGCCATGTTTGTGACAATAACGCCATCGGGCAGTCCGTTGGACCTTGCCTTGTCGATTCCAGACGTCGTGAAAGCGATCCATCGCAAGTATTTGCCATGTTCTCGGATCGCACGCGCCGGTTCTTCCGTATAGGTGCGATTCGCAACCAGGATGACTTCCGCCCCGTCGAGCGCCACCGGCAACTCGGCGGCATTTTCCGCCACCGCAAGATCAACATCCGGATAAGCCTGTAACGCTTCACGAATGTCCGATGGATCCCGGTATATATTGAAATAAGCAACTTTCATCGCGGGCCACGCTCCGGCTTGTACAAGTGTGCAAAGGCGGCGCACGACTGCCGATTTCCGGAGTTTTCTTATCGCTGCGCCAGCCCGCTGTCCACAGACCGGGGACAAATGCGCACGGCACAGTCGTTAACCGCTGGTTCACCAATTCGCCAATTCGCTCGAATGTCCGGAATTCGGGAAAGGATTCGATAAGGTTGATGAAGCATTGATTTAGTATTGCAGGCAGGCGCATGCGGTGCGCCCCATTTGCGCCGGATTGTTATTCCAATACCGATCCGAGCGTAGGCGGGAGCGATCCAGAGCGCGTGTTGCGTCTGCCTGCAGAAGCCCGCCAAACATATGTGTAATCGGCGCGCCGGAGTTAGTAGAAATGAAGAAATCGGCAAGTGCCCGCACAATCCGAATTGCCCTGGCGTTATCCACTGCACTGGCCATTGGCGCCTGCGCCAAGAAGCCGCCGGCCGGCAACGGGCTTAGCGCAAGCCGCGCCGGACAGGCTGTGCCCGGCTCACCCCAGGACTTTGCAGTAAATGTCGGAGACCGGGTGTTTTTCGAAACCGATTCGTCGAACCTGACCCCGACAGCGCAAGCCACGCTCGACAAGCAGGCGCGCTGGCTCAACCAATACAGCCGCTATTCGATCGCACTCGAGGGTCACGCGGACGAACGCGGAACGCGCGAGTACAATTTCGCGCTGGGCGCACGCCGGGCCAGCGTCACCAAGAACTATCTGGTGGCGCGCGGGGTCGCTGCGACGCGCATCAAGACAACTTCTTTGGGAAAAGAGCGTCCCGTGGCGGTCTGCAATGATATTTCCTGCTGGTCGCAAAACCGCCGTGCGGTAACAATTCCCGTTGGCGCCGGGAGCTAGCTCAATACCGCCGCACCGCGCGGTTTCCGGACGGCGTCGTTGCAGCGCCGGGCCATTGTGATCAGCTTTCGTCCGGTGAATTGCGGATCCAGTCGGCGCTGTGCCCAACTTTGGCCATCGCTTGCGCTATGGTATCGTCAGCCGGCGCAGCAGCTTAGCTGGCGTGTTTTTCATCGGGTTTTTCATGGAGCCAATTTCGAATGAGCCGGCAATTCCCAGCAAAACCCGTGCGGCGTTCCCTCGCCGCCATCGCTTTGGCGCAGGCGGCGTTGCTGATGTCTGCCGGAACAGCCCCTGCGCAACGCAGTTGGGACCCGCCGGGAATTATTCCGGGCGGACGCACGGCCGCTCCCGATACGGCTAAGCTGCTTTTGCGAATCCAGCGTTTGGAAGGCAGGGTTCGTACAATGACAGGCGAGATCGAGCAATTGCAGCATCAGATGCGGCAAATGCAAAAACGCCTGCAAGCGTTCCAAAAGGACGTTGATTTTCGGTTCAGCGATGGTGCGAAGAGCGGAAAAACCGGGAATCCAGCCAGATCGCAGGGCAATGCAAATTCTTCAGGCTCGCCGCCGGACAACCCAAGCAAAGCGGTGCGCCTTGCTGTGCCGGACCGCAATTCAGAACCGGCCCCTCCGGCGCCAGCGCCGCGCAATACGGCACCGCTCAAAAGGCCTGACGTCTTCGATCCATCCCGCAACCCCGGTGCGCCCGGCGCGCCGCGGCAATTGGGATCAATTCACAACCAGCGCAGCCTGCCTTTGCGTAACGACCCGCGGCACGGTACGGCGCTGCCTCGCGGCCCGTTGCCGGGAGCTGGTGCGGAACGGGGGCTTCCCGGCCCCGATACGCCCCTTAATCTATCGCGCAAGGACGGCGCTCTGCCAGGCGCCACGCCAGGCGCGACGTCAGGCGCCACGCCTGGTGGCGCCCCGGGCATCCGGTCTGCATCCCTTCCTGCGCCCGATGCATCGCCGAGGCAAACCTATCGCACCGCTGTGGCTGCCTTGCGCAACCGTCATTACGTTGACGCCGAGAAAGGCTTCAAGAGTTTTCTTGAACGATTTCCGAATTCAACCCTGACGCCAAGCGTCCGGTACAATCTGGGCATCGTCTACGCCAGCCGGTCCCGCCATCGCGAGGCGGCGGAGCAATTTCTTACCGTCTCCACCAAGCATGGCAAGTCCGCCCGCGCTCCAAACAGCCTCTACCGTCTCGGCCTGTCCCTGGAACGGTTGGGAGCGAGCGAGCAGGCCTGCGCGTCTTACGCAGAAGTTGAACGCCGGTATCCGCAATCGCCCAAGAGCCTGCGTGCGCGCGTAGAACGGCAAATGAAAAAAGCCAAATGTTAGCGCCAAAAGATGGCGTCATCGGTTCGCACGAACTAGAGGCGTTGTTCGATCCCTGGACCGGGCGAAAACACATCATCGCCGCCGTTTCCGGCGGTCCGGATTCGATTGCCCTGCTGCATATGCTGTCGAAATGGTCGAATTCCGGTGATCGACCGAAAATTACGGCGGCTACGGTCGATCACGGTTTGCGGCCGGAAGCTGCGGCGGAAGCTGCAGCTGTCCAGGCGTTCGCGGCGGAACTTGGAGTTGATCACAACACACTGATCTGGGCGCACGGCGGCGCCAGGACGCCGGCGACGAAGATTCAGGAGCGCGCCCGGGAAGCTCGCTACGAGCTGTTGGCGGACCATGCAAAGGAATGCGGCGCGGATGTCGTGATGTGCGCCCATCATGCCGACGACCAGGCCGAGACAATCCTGTTCCGGCTAACGCGCGGCAGCGGTCCGTCCGGCCTTGCCGGCATGCTCCCCGAGCGCCCGCTGGGCGATTTGTTTCTTGCCCGTCCTTTGCTGGCGCTGCGCAAGGAACAGCTCGTCCAATACTGCCATGACAATACGCTCACCTATTGCAGCGACCCCTCAAATGGCAACCGCCGCTACGCGCGCACGCGAATGCGCTCGGTTTTGCCCGTTCTCGAGGCGCAAGGACTCGGGCCTGATCAATGGAACCGCTATGCCCGGCGCATGGCCCAGGCCAACGATGCGCTCGAACACATTGCCGCGGCGAAGGCAGCGCAGCTGATCGGCGGCGACACATCTTCCGGATTGATCCTCGATTTTGCCGCTTTGAGCGAAGAGCCGGACGAGATCGTGCTGCGCGTCTTGCTGCAGACGGTCCGCAAATTCGACCCGCGCAAAAACGTCCGACTGGACCGCGCCGAGACACTGCTTGCGAAGCTGTTGATTGCCGTCAGGGACCATGTGCCGCACCATTCCACCCTTGGGCAGGCCGTACTCCGCCTCGATTCCAAGGGCGCGTTAACGCTCAAACGGCAAAGCGAGCGCAAGCGCGGCCGGCGCGGCACGCCGTGACTCAACCGCCTGAAGTCCAGCGCCATGCACAAATTCAACATATTCCAACGTTAACGCGTTGCTGCACACTTCCATGGCAAATATGTAACTAGCTTCGGGAACCATATTTGTCACCTTCCCTTGGCAACGGGTCCCCGGAAGCATAAATTGAGGGAAATCGTGTGGTGTGCCGGACGGCTGGCAGCACTCATTGAGTTTCCCAAAAGCCGTCAACAAGGTAGCAGATGAATCCGAACGTCCGGAATCTCGCCCTCTGGGTAATCATTTTCATGCTGGTGGTCGCGCTGGTGATGCTGTTCCAAGGCCCCAACCAGCGCCAGCAGGCGGCTGAAATCACGTTTAGCCAGTTGCTTAACGATGTTGAAAAAGGACAGGTTCGCGAGGTTGTCATAGCCGGACGCAACATCACCGGCACCTATAACGACAACCGTGCATTCCGCACCTATGCGCCGCCGGATCCGACGCTCGTCGAGCGGTTGTACAAGAAAAATGTATCGATCAAGGCCAAACCGCCCGAGACCGGCAACAATTGGCTGGTGACCCTGCTGGTCAACGGCCTGCCGCTGATTGCCTTCATCGCCGTATGGATATTCCTGTCGAGGCAAATGCAGGGGGCCGGCGGGAAAGCCATGGGTTTCGGGAAATCCAAAGCCAAATTGCTGACCGAGGCGCATGGCCGCGTCACCTTCGAGGACGTGGCCGGCATTGACGAGGCCAAGGAGGACCTGGAGGAAATCGTCGAATTCCTCCGCGACCCGCAGAAATTCCAGCGCCTCGGCGGGCGAATTCCGCGAGGCGTGTTGCTGGTCGGCCCGCCCGGCACCGGTAAGACGCTGACCGCGCGCGCCGTTGCCGGGGAAGCTAATGTGCCGTTCTTCACGATTTCCGGCTCCGATTTCGTTGAAATGTTCGTCGGCGTCGGCGCCAGCCGTGTGCGCGACATGTTCGAACAGGCGAAGAAGAACGCGCCCTGCATCATCTTCATCGACGAAATCGACGCGGTCGGACGCCATCGCGGCGCCGGTCTCGGCGGCGGCAACGACGAGCGCGAACAGACGCTCAACCAGTTGCTGGTCGAG